>CAKZYJ010000136.1 GCA_937884755.1 uncultured Flammeovirgaceae bacterium | reverse complement strand
GGACATTGCTCTAGTGGCTGAAGAAGCGGGGATATTAATTGGGGCTATTTGGGGGCGAAAGTTTACCCAAGATAACCCGGGATTTGGATTTGTTGACGAGAACACTCCGGAACTGAGTATGGCAATAAAGGAGGAGTGGAGGGGCGAAGGCATCGGTACTACGTTAATCCGAGAAATCGCCAGGTCCTACCAACAAGTAGGCATCAAGGCGCTATCACTGAGTGTTGATAAGAAAAACCGAGCGTATACACTCTACCAAAGAATGGGGTGTGAGGTTGTTGCTGAAACCGATACCTCAGTAGTGATGAAAAAAGACCTAAAGTAAATGGAGGAATCTATTCAGCGGAACTCATTGGTCCCGTACTTAGAGTCAGCAAACGTTATAGCCTACAATGGGTATATTCAGCAACGTTTTAAGTTATGACTGCTTAGTCATTTTTCACTAGCTCAGGCAGTAGCTTTTCAGGAATACCGAATGCCTCTACGAGTCCGGTGGCTTCTTTTCTCAGCTCCCAGCATAGCTGATTGACCTCTCTTCTAATGGCCTTGGTTTTAACTCCATCCATATAACCACTTTCTAAGTACCACCCTTTGTTCTGCTCTATCTGAGATAAGGCGAAGAGTTGATAAACTTTTATTAACACCTTTTGGCCAGACTCATCTTCCGCCTGCTGTATTCCTTCGATAAATTGCTCGAGAATTACTCGTTCAATATAGGCAAAACCTACCTTCAGCATATGGTACTGGGTTTGGTTGAAGGCATCAAAAGAGTCCATACCCTGATCAATATGATGTTTGAACCGTGTAGCTGCACTTTTGAGAATGCTCATCTCGCGATATTGAAAAGCCCTCAGATGGAAATTGTGATCTAACAAATGTTCACTGGAGGTTTCGCGAATGGCGATGGGGTTTTTCTCTGATATACTGATCCGCGCTTTTTCCGCGATATAATTAATCATTCCAAAGAAATTAATGTCGGCAAAATCTCTTTTGAATTCTGCTAACCGACTCTTCGCTACTAGCTGCATTAATACGGTATTATCTCCTTCAAAGGTGGTGTAAATGTCCGTATCGTTCTTTAAGCTATCGATCCTGTTTTCTGAAAGGTAACCTTTACCTCCCAGAGCTTCCCGGCATTCTTGTAGTGTATTTGTAGTGTTCCAGCTTGACCAGGCTTTTAGCCCGGCGGCTAACGCTTCCACTTCTTTCATTTCTGCTTCAGTTCTTTTCAGGAAACGCTGGGTGAGGTAACGCAGCGCAAAGTGACCGGCATAAGCATTCGCCAATAGCGGAAGTAACCTGCGCTGATGGGTGCGGTAGTTAAGTATTGGCACTTCCTGACCATTCTCAGGCCCGAACTGTTTTCTTTGATTGGCAAACCTAATAGCGATGGTTAGTCCTGATTTAGCAGCACTCAAGGCCGACCGGGCAATACCAACCCGCCCCCCTACCAGGGTACCCAGCATGGTAAAGAATCGTCTGTTGTCGCTACTTATGGGGCTGTTAAACGTTCCATCATCATCGATAGAGGCATACTTATCCAACATAGCATCCCGAGCTATCTTAACCTGGTTAAACCAAATGCGCCCATTGTCCACCCCATTCAACCCCATCTTCTTGCCATTATCCTCAATCCTAACACCGGGTAGCAAATTACCTTGCTGATCCCGCAGGGGTACGATGAAAGCATTTACACCATAGTCAACGTTCTCAATGATTAACTTCGCAAACACTGTGGCCATTTGCCCGTGAAGTGCAGCATTGCCAATGTACTCCTTCCCCGCCTGCTCCTGCGGCGTGTGGATGGTAATCATTCCTTCCTGATGATCGTATGTGGCAGTAGTTTCCAGCCCTTTCACATTGGAGCCGTGCCCAGTTTCCGTCATAGCGAAGCAGCCGGGTAGTTCCAGCGAACCAATTTTCCGTAGGTATTTTTCGTGATGCTTTTTGGTACCCAGATACATCACACTCATACCCCATAGACCAAACTGAACTCCGAACTTTATGACCATACTCAGGTCATGGTAAGAAAGTGTTTCCATCACTGCGAAGTACTTTTTAATGTTATCTTCTCCGCCGTATTCAGTGGGATAAGCCGAGTTCCCCAGCCCCTTTTCGGCCAGCAACTTGCACCATTTCAAGACCTGCTCCCTATACTCTCTAACCGTGATGTAGGGAGAGACAAAATCAAATTCTTCCTGAACCAACAGTGTTTTAACGCTATCTATAGTCGCCTGCTCATCCCCGTCTAACAATGAATTGATAATCTGAGGATTAAAACTTTCAGTAGCACTAAGTTTGTTGGTTTCCGTTGGATGGTTTTGACGCTGAATATGATAGGGTGATTCACGAGATAATACACCAAGCTTAGACTCAAGCAGTTCTAAAGCTTCTTTAATATCTGCTGATGGCGAGGCACCGGGCGCATGTACGTCGGCTAGTCTTAGACCGGTAGCTACCAGATTATTCTTTAGTTCATCTGACAGCTCGTTTGAGTGCTGCCTAATAATCTCTTGCCATTCTTTGAGAGTATCAGGTGAAGGGGCTTGTTCTGGGTTAAGGTGAGCAACCAGGAAGTCGCGCTCCGAATCGGTAAGCCAGGTAAAAGTCATGATAGCTTCCCTGAGACTATTAATTTCTTGATCGGTCAGATCAGCATCTGCCCAAGCTAAGTATAAAAAGGGAATAAACGCGATGAGGTTAGAATTCTCAAGAGTAGAAGCAGTAGTATGCATAGTTGTTTTTTTCTATTCAACTACCTTGACCCCGAGAGGTTTTAATAGCTACGGGATTTTACAAATACTCGCTAACCTGTGGTTTAATCATTATAAACCACAGATTTCAATTTTTCTAACCTCAGCAAATTTCGTAGGTACTACTCATTATCGGCTGGCATGCTCCACAATCCAGCTATACAATTCTTCCACATCTTCTTTCCTACAGAGCTGAGTATCTTCGGTCATTACGGCCGCGGTTCCGCAGGCTACTCCGTACCGCACCGCATCGGTCAACGACCAGCCCTCCGATAGGCGCATGACCATTCCAGCCACCATACTATCGCCAGCTCCCACAGTACTTTTTTTATGCACCGTAGGGGCAGTAATATATTCAATCTTGCCATTAGTCACCAGCATAGCTCCCTTAGGACCCAACGAAACAACTACCACTTCGGTCATTCCCTGGTCAATCATCCGTTGAGCCAGATGTTCCTGATCCGGTCCGGTAACGGCCTCTTGGGAAGTTAGCGAGCTGAGCTCTCCCAGATTGGGTTTGAGCAGATACACCCCAGCAGTGGCAGCATGCTTGAGTGCTTCACCAGAAGTATCAACGATAATTTTGCCACCTTTCGCTTTTACTGCTTCGGCCACCTTAGCATAGTAGTCAGTAGGTACTCCGGTTGGTAAACTACCACTAGCAACTACGTAGTCTCCTTCGTCCATCAGAGAAGTTACTTCGGTGATACTCCGTTGCCACTCCTCGGTAGATACGGTGGGACCTTCCATAATTAGCCGGTACTGCTGCTGGGTAACATCATCCACCACCATAATATTCTCTCGGGTTGGGTCTTTGATCGATACCCGGTGAGAAGTAATTTGTTCTTCGTCTAACAAGCTTTGCAGCAGCTCGCCAGTAGAACCTCCCGCCAAGTACATACAGGTAGATTTTCCTCCCAATTTGTGGATAGCGCGGGACACATTAATTCCTCCCCCGCCGGGTTCAGCAATTACGTGGCTACACCGAAGTTTGCTATCTGGCCGCAATCCAGTTATATGGGTATTCTTGTCCACCGCCGGGTTTATTGTTAGGGTAATGACCTTTTTCATATTCTTGTTTTTGTATACAGGTTGATCAGTTTATCGTAGCTCAATATAAGGATAGCCAGGTCAGATACTCAAACAAAACGGAAATCAATTTTTCCAAAATCTTACTGTCATTCTCTAACCTCAGTCGCACTCTGATTGATATATTTCCCCACCACTACGGCAGTAATTATGACAATGTACATTTGTCCCATTAACCCGATGAGTACGGATGTGGTGCGGGCCAGATTTGTCAGGGGTACGATATCGCCGTATCCAATGGTTAACAGCGTTACATAGCTGTAGTAGTTTAGTTCAATTCCTCGCAGATCAGGATCAGCACTGAGTCCGTTAAATGCCCCAGGTTCAGCTACTTCCACACTACTACAAATAAAAAAACCAATTAATCCCAGCGAGAGGTAGCCGCTGATCAGACCCAGTATGATATTTTCATTAACCGATACTGCCCCCCAAACCTGTCTGAATATTTCCAGGCTGACGATAGTGTAAAACAAAAGGGCTACTCCCATTCGTACGAAGTCGCTAGTCCTTTTGTCCATTCCCTCCACTAAAGAAAAGGTGATGCTGATAATCACCACTGACAGTAAAACGACTAAAAACCAAAATACCTTTTTTTTCCTGGCAGTAAACAGTATTCCTGCGCCCAGATTAATGAAGAGCAGAACCGGCGAAACGACGGCCTGATGTAAAGCAGCTGGGACAGCTAACGAACTAAAAAGCAGCGAAACCTGACTAAAGAAAAAGATTTTGAAACGATAAGGATATAGTTTATCGAACATGGTAGTAGGGTGCCAAATAACAGCTTCTCATCTTAGGTAGTTAGTGGGCAAAGTACGTAAATGAAGGCTAAAAAGGGCAAACGCAACAATATTTTACAAGCGATCTCAATCCACTTTAATTAGATAGACCGTCATGTAGCATCACTAGGCATGAATCGCAAACTACTGCCGTAAATCAGAAACTTCTATGACATTTATCATAGTAGAATCTAAATGATGTCATACCTATTGTGATGTATTTAAAGTAGATTTACTCGGTAATCAGGGGTAAGGGCGTAAACTTTTGCTGTATTTTCCTTTGCTACCCTGAATCAATACGTAGTATCCGGATTCGATAAGACCCATAGACCACTTACCATGAAAACGATATTATTCCCTACCGATTTTTCCGAGCGAGCCGAACGAGCCTTAGAGCAAGCTATTGAGGTGGCTGAAAAAGCGCGCGCCCGACTTATTTTATATCATGTGTACCATCGCCCAGTGATAGAGGGGCAGACTGCCGAAGAAATGGCTAGCTGGCTTCAGCAACTTGAAGAAGGTATTGATGTACGTTTCCATAAGTTAGCTCACCAATACCCAAAATTGAAGGAATTAGACTGCGACTTTCGTAAGGAACTAGGCATTTCTGTGGAAAGTATTGCGCATATTCCCAAAGACGAAGAGATCGACCTAATTATTATGGCTACCGAAGGTGCTACCGGGTTTGGCGAGCTGTGGGGCACAAAAACGGCTCAGATAATAAAAAGCGTAAAGGTGCCGGTACTGGTTATCCCGGATAGTTCTCACTTAGACGAAGTAAAACGAGTCGGCCTGGTTTGCGACTATAGTGAAAAAACCCACTACCAGACACTTGATTTTCTGCTGAAATTCATTGAGCTGTTCCAGTTAAATGTAGATGTAATTACGCTTACCCGCGACGAAAAAACCATGACCAGCCAGGAAAAAGCCAATCGGGAGCTGGTTCGAAAAAAGTTAGAAAATGTTTCAGCTACCTTCCACTTCACCTATCACCGGGAAGTGGAGATTGGCATTATGGAGTACGTTCAGTCCCATACTATCGGAATGATTGCTATATTACCTAAAAGCTATAGTTTTATAGAAAGAATATTTCGAGAAAGCCTCACCGAAAAAATGGTTTTCCATAGCCAATTACCGCTGCTAGTACTTAAATAACTACTATCAAATGAAGGAACTTAACAACCTAGACCAACTAGCCGATAAAATCTACCAGGAGGGGATTGAGAAAGCCCAACGAGAATCTAAAGCTATATTATCAGCAGCCGAAGCCGAACGGGCAAAACTACTGGCGGTTGCCAAGGAGGAGGCAAAAAAGATTGTTACCGACGCTAAACGTGAAGCTGACCGGATTGCCCGCAGTAACGAGCAGGAAATAATTCGTAAAGGCAAACAACTGATTAGTGATCTAAAAGTAAAGATTCATCAGGTAGTAGCCGACAAAGTGCTGGTGAATAATACCCAGGCAGCGTTAGCGGATGTCTCCTTTCTTCAACAGGCGATACTGGAGGCTATTCACAGTTGGGAGGCCGATAGCCTAGAGCTAGTTCTCCCTCAGAAACTGGAAAATAAGTTGGAAGAAGCATTCCAAAACAGTGTTCGCGAACACGCTAAGAATCTCATTATTAGTTTTGACGATCGCATGAGCGAAGGGTTCAAGATTACTGAAAGAGACCAGGCATACCAGATATCCTTTACCGAGAATGATTTTATCGAGCTGTTCACTCCCTATCTGGAAGAACAAACCGCTCAATTACTCTTCACTTCAGAGATGTGAACTACTATTATCTCATAGCCGGATTACCAGATCTGAGTTTGGACGAAGATTCACCCATTATTGATACTGAGGAAGTAGTAGATACTATCCGACGTAACCTCACACCTGCTGACGAAGCTCAGCTCCGTTACTTGATCTATCCTAACGATCATCGAAATTTTCTCAACGTTCTTTTCCATAAATTCCACAGCTTTCCTCCTCTCCCATTTATTACTCCGACCACACTCACTGAATCAGATTTGCAGAATTATCATCAGCAGCAAAGTGTATTCCCGTCCTATCTTGGTGAGTTTATTTCTTCTCACGAAGATCAGTTCACCACTCTCAGCCCCCGGCAGTTAGAAGAAACCCTCTGGGAGCTATTTTATGATGAGGTAGAGCAACAAGACTCTTTTATTGCCGACTATTTCCGGTTTAACCGACAACTGAAAGAAATGGCGGCAATTTATAACGCAGCTAACTATTCTTTTCTTTCAGAACCCACCACTACCGAAGACCGGGAGGTAAAGGCTATTGGTGGCGGAAGAGCCATACCTGCCACCTGGCTGCGAGATTATCCCTACTTGGAGGATCTAGGAGAATCAGTTAACAGTAAAAACCCTGACCGCATTGCAAGATTTATGGATCAGGTTCGCTGGCATTACTTAGAGGATGTTAGCGGCTTTTTCGGAAGAGAACAAGTTTTCACCTATACCCTGAAGCTACTCATTGTGGTTCGCTGGCAGCAGCTAGCCCAGGTGCCAGGTACGACTCGCTTTGAAGATCTCCTGACTACGATTAAGGAGACTATTCAACAACCTAAAACATCAGTATTATGACCAAAGGAAAAGTAACCGGAGTCATTTCCAACCTTATATCTATTGAAGCTGAGGGATCAGTCACCCAGAACGAAATATGTCTGATTCATAGCGAAGGTAAGAAGCTAAAAGCGGAGGTAATTCGGGTAAATGACTCACTGGCCTCAGCCCAGTTGTTTGAATCGAGCCGGATGGTTAAAATCGGTAGCGAGGTAGAATTTACCGGCCGCATGCTGGAAGTAGAACTCGGACCGGGAATCCTTTCCAAAAAATACGACGGTCTGCAAAACGACTTGGCCAAAATGGGCGGCACCTTTATCAACACCGGTGAGGTGACGGCTCCGTTAGATGAAGACGTGTTGTATTCCTTTTCACCTATCATCAAAAAAGGCGCAAGCGTGCAAGCCGGAGACTGGCTGGGAAGTGTGCAAGAAAACTGGGTGGATCACAAGATTATGGTTCCTTTTGCGATGGAGGGCACCTATACCGTGGAATCCGTCAAAGCTGCGGGCGACTACCGAATTACCGAAACAATCGCTACACTGACTAATGAAAAAGAAGAAGAGTTTCCGGTAAGTATGCGGCAAAAATGGCCAGTGAAGAAAGCCATTAATGCTTTTAAGCAGAAAATCAGACCCTATAATATTCTCCAAACCGGCTTGCGGGTTATTGATACCTTCAACCCAATTGCCGAAGGTGGTACCGGCTACATTCCTGGGCCTTTCGGTACTGGAAAAACGGTATTGCAGCAGGCCATTGCTAAGAATAGCGAGGCGGAAATTGTAATTCTGGTTGCCTGTGGGGAACGAGCCAACGAAGTGGTAGAAATTTTCACCGAGTTCCCCCAACTCACTGATCCTACTACCGGACGCAAACTAGACGAAAAGATCACCATCATCTGTAACACCTCCAACATGCCCGTAGCCGCCCGCGAGGCTTCGGTTTATGTGGGTATGACATTGGCCGAGTACTACCGCAACATGGGCCTTAAAGTATTGATGCTGGCTGATTCCACTTCCCGCTGGGCGCAGGCGCGCCGCGAGATGTCAAACCGGATGGAAGAGCTACCGGGACAGGATGCTTTTCCGGTGGAGTTACCCGCGACCATTGCCAACTTCTACAGCCGGGCCGGTCTAGCCGACCTGCATAACGGACAGCAGGGTTCGGTTACTTTTCTGGGCACTGTGTCTCCGGCGGGAGGTAATTTCAAAGAGCCGGTCACCGAGTCTACCAGTAAGGTGGCCCGCTGTTTTTACGCTTTATCCCAAAAGCGAGCTGATGCCAAGCGCTATCCCGCCATTGATTCCTTAGCCTCCTATTCCAAATACCTCGACTATCCCGAGTTTATTGCTGATACCGAAACCACCGTTCAGCCCGGTTGGGTGTCGATGGTGAAACGAGCGAAGGATTTGGTTAGAGACGGACTAGAAGCCCGTGATCAAATCAGCATCCTGGGTGACGATGCCGTTCCGGTATCCTACCACGTAAGTTTCTGGAAAAGCGAATTAATTGACTTCACGCTCATCCAGCAGGATTCTTTTGACCCGGTAGACATGAACGCCCCGCTGGAACGGCAGCAGTATATGCTCAACAAAGTGATGCAGATTGTAGAGACTGATTTCTCATTCAGTGAATTTGAGGAAGTGGGCACCTACTTTAAGAAATTGATTAACTTATTGAAACAGATGAACTACTCCGAGTTCAAGTCTGAAAAATTTAATCGCTACGAGGACGAACTTAATCAGGAACTTCAAAAGAGTGAATTGACCACATTGACGCCGGAGCGAAGCAACCACCACAACCAACCGCAGTTATGAAAACCAAGGCTTTTCAACGCATATACACCAAACTAACCAAAATCACTAAAGCCACCTGCGAGGTACGCGCTCAGGGTGTCCGTTACGGTGAACTGGCTTGGATAAATGACCGATCGGCTCAAGCGGTTAGTGTCAGGGGTGACGTAGTGACCCTTCAAGTTTTTTCTGGTACGGAAGGGGTAGCTTCGGAAGCAGACGTAGTTTTTTCCGGATTGCCCCCTACCCTGCAAGTAAGTGATCTGTTGGCGGGGCGTTACCTTAATGCCTTCGGCGATCCCATCGATGGTGGGCCGACGCTGGTGGGTGAGAAAAGATTTATCAACGGCAGTACGGTAAATCCGGTAAAAAGGGCCAAACCTTCTACCCTTCTCGCTACCGGTATCGCTGGTATTGACCTGAACAACACTCTGGTCACCGGCCAGAAGATTCCGTTTTTCGCCGACCCAGATCAGCCCTACAATCAGGTATTGGCTGAGGTAGCCATGCGGGCCGAAGCCGATAAAATTATTCTGGGAGGAATGGGGTTATCCAATGATGATTACCTCTTCTTCAAAAATACTTTTGCCGAAGCTAGGGTACTCGACAAGATAGTATCCTTTATCAATACCGCCGAGGATCCGCCTCTGGAACGGTTGCTCATTCCGGATATGGCCTGTACCGCTGCTGAATACTTTGCTAACGATCAGCAACAGAACGTGCTGGTTCTCCTCACCGACATGACGCTCTACGCGGATGCATTGGCCATCGTAGCTAACAAAATGGATCAGATTCCTTCCAAAGATGCTATGCCCGGCTCCCTTTACAGCGATTTAGCCGGTATTTACGAGAAGTCGGTACAGTTCGGCCACGGGGGGTCTATTACCATTGTAGCGGTCACTACGCTGAACGAAGGTGATATCACTCACGCCATTCCCGACAACACCGGCTACATTACGGAAGGCCAGCTATTCCTGAAACACAATACCGATATTGGTAAAGTAATTGTTGACCCCTTCCGCAGCTTGTCCCGACTCAAGCAAAACGTGATTGGGAAGAAAACCCGCGAAGACCACCCGCAGGTGATGAACGCGCTGATTCGTCTCTACGCCGATGCGATGGAAGCCAAAACCAAACGGGAGAACGGCTTCGATCTAAATGAGTACGATAAAAAGTGTCTGGCCTTTGCCAAGGAATACGCCATGCGCCTGCTAGCCATTGATATTAATATTCCCATTGATGAAATGCTGGATACCGGATGGTACCTGATGGCTAAGTACTTTGAGAAGTACGAGGTAGGTATTAAGGAAGAATTCATGGAAAAGTACTGGAAACCTCAGGAAAAGCCTGCCGAATTGCTACCTGAAACATCTCCCGCATGAAATTCCAGTACAACAAATCAGCCATTCAGGATTTCACCCGGCAGCTAGCTATCCGGGAAAAGGCCTTGCCTATTCTTAAGAATAAAGAAACGGTACTTAGGCAAGAAGAAAAAAGAGCAGCCAACGCCCTGGAAGAATTGATGAATGAACGAGCCCAGATACGACAGAAGTTAGAAGCTTTTGGACCATTCTGGAGTGAGTTTCCACCCATCGTTTCAATTAAAGATCCGGGGGTATACGAGAAAAAGGTGGTAGGTGTACGGGTACCCGAAACGAGCGAAGTCACATTTCGGTTGGCCGATATTAGTTGGTGGCACTACCCTTCTTGGGTACCCGCTGGTATTCAGATTCTGCAACAAGCAATATCCACTGATCTGATGATCAGCACCAAAGAGACGCAGCGACAGCTTTTGAGTGCCGCCCGAAAGAGGATGACCCAAAAGGTAAACCTCTACGAAAAGGTGCAGATACCAGCCTACGAAGAAGCCATCCGGAAAATCAAGCGTTTTCTGGAGGACAAGGAGAATATAGCCAAAGCGGCTCAGAAAATCATGAAAAAGAAAAAAGTCCCCAGCACCACATGAAAGCCGCATTCAAAAAAATAAGCTTGTTAACCTACCACCGCGACCGGGAAAAGATTACCTCGGTGCTGCAAGAGCTAGGTGTACTTCATCTGGAAGTAGACCCAACGTTTAGCAACCAGACGGTTGAAGAACTACTGCTGGAGAAAAGTAAGATTGAAAAGGCTATTATGGTGGTTCAGGAAAGTACTGATGACCAGGGTGATATTCCTGATTCCAGTGCTTTGGAGGAAAGAATAACTGATCAGGTAGTGGACCAAATCTTAGCCCTGAAGCGTCAGAAGGATGCCTTGGTGCAGGACCGGGAAGTACTACTTAAGAATAAACAAAAGCTGGAGCCCTGGGGTAACTTCCACCCGGAGAAGCTAAGTAAGCTCACCCAGGCGGGAGTGAATGTCACTTTTTGCGTAGCCGACCACGATACCTTTAATGAGTTTGATTTTAGCCAGCTGACCTATCAGGTAGTCCATCGCGGACCCGACCAGACTTTTTTCGTGGTGCTATCCTTCGGCGATATACCAGCCCTTCCGTTTGAAACTATTGAGCTGCCCGCTCTGGCGCTATCAGAAGCTAAGAGTGAACTCTCTGATCTGGATCACAAGCGAGAGCAGATCAATCAGAAAACACTCTCCTATCTGCCCTACCTAGCCCCATTGAAAAAGGCATTGACGCAGGTTGAAAACGAGTGGATGCTACAGATGGTCAACGGTAGCTATCAGCCCTACGGCGAGGGTATGATCTTACACCTCAGCGGTTGGTATCCCGCTACCATGGAGGAGCGATTGATTCATTATCTTAAAAGGGAAAAACTTCCCTATACCGTCGCTGACCCTGCTCCCGGTGATACTGTACCGGTGCTGCTAAAGAACCCCAAGTACCCTAAACTTTTCGAGCCAGTCACTAAAATATTTCAGCTACCGGGTTACTACGAGATGGATCTGACGCCCTTTATTGCGGTCTTTTATCCCATCCTTTTTGCTTACTGCCTGGGCGACGCTGGTTACGGACTAGTTCTACTGCTAGCAGCTACCATCGGAGTTTTCACGTTTTTGAAAGATGCTAAAGGCATCGCTGTTCTGGGAATCATTCTGGGCTTATTCACTACCCTAATGGGCATTGTCAAATCCGGCAGCATATTTGGAATGCCCCTGATTGATCCGCAAGCAAGCCCCTTCTTACAATACCTGGCTCGCTTTGTCGTAATTCCCGACGACCGGGGGGTGGTGTTCAATGCTTTCAACGTAGCCTTGATGATTGGCGTAGTGCAGATACTGACCGGAATCATTATTTCCATTACTAATAAGATTCGCTACCACAGCCTTGTGGCCAGTCTTTCGCAGGTTGGAAAACTACTGATTGTGATCTGCCTCATCTGGATATTCCTGGCTGACATGCAGGGAAATATGGCTTTACAACCTTATGAACCAGTTAGAAAGATCGGACTAGGATTGGGGGTACTACTGGTTTTATTCTTCCACGATTTGAAGCTGCCAATCTTATCAAGAATTGGCAGTGGTATACTACCACTGTTCTTTATCCTGACGGGTATATTGGGAGATGTACTCTCTTACGTGCGCTTATTCGCCTTAGGAGTAGCCTCATCGGTGCTGGGTTTGGTGGTGAACCAAATCGGGATGCAGATGATGGGTGATGCCTGGTGGAGCGTTATACTAGGAGTGCTCTTCTTGCTGTTGGGGCATAGCCTCAATTTTGCTCTAGCTGCACTAGGAGCCTTTGTTCATCCACTGCGCCTCACCTTTGTAGAATTTTATAATAACGCTCAGTTTGAGGGCGGTGGCGTTGCCTATCGCCCCTTTAGAAAAAATGAATAACACTAAAACTAAACTTAACTATGGAAACCATGCCCCTCACCCTTGCTTTTATTGGAATCGGCCTACTAGTAGGTCTATCTGGCTGCGGTAGTGCTATGGGTACCGCCATCGGGGCTATGTCTACGGTCGGTGCTTTAAAAAAACGTCCCGAAGCCTTCGGTTCGTTCATCGTGCTTAGTGCCTTACCCGGCACCCAGGGTCTCTATGGATTCGCCGGGTTCTTCATCCTTCAGGATCTCATTGGCCCCGAAATGACACTGCTTCAGGGTGCGGGAGTACTGGGGGGTGGACTGGCTTTAGGGTTGGCCGGTTTACTTTCGGGAATGTATCAAGGCCGGGTCTGCGCCAACAGTATTGACAGCATTGGGTCGGGAAACGATGTATTTGGACGGGCCCTTATTCTAGCCGTTTTTCCCGAATTATACGCAATTATTGCGTTTGCATCTTTGTTTTTAATTAGAGGAATATTGTAAATCTCTAATACCACGACCATGAAAACAACAACCCCCGAACCTTTCCGACATGTATTGGTGGCGCTTGACCTGACCGAGATGGATGATACACTTATTCGCTACGCAGATATGGTAGCTAAGCTTCTGCCAATTGAACGAATATTTTTTGTATACGTAGCTAAAAATCTGGAATTACCACCTGATCTTCTGGAAGAATACCCCGATTTGATGGCCCCTCTGGATGAAAGCATTCAGGTTGATCTACAGAAAAAAGTCAACGATCTTTTTACTACAACTTCAGTGGAAGTAAGCTGTATTGTAGAGGAAGGAAATGCCATTGAGAAAGTGCTTAAACTCTGTAAGATTAAACATATCGACCTGATACTGATGGGACGTAAAAAAAGCCTAAAAGGATCAGGCATTGTATCCAGCAAAATTGCCCGTCGGTGTCCCTGCTCGCTGCTTTTAGTAACCGAAAATTTCAGCCCTAACATTAGTAAGGTATTGGTCCCCGTAGATTTTTCCGGACATGCGGCACACGCCATGCAGCGAGCTTCTGAGTTTGCCACCCCGGCTTCGGCCGAGCTGATGATGATGCATATCTTCGACGTACCCGTCGGGTACTACAAAACTGGAAAGTCTCACGAAGAATTTGCCCGAATCATGCAGTCGCATGCGGAGAAGGATTGCCAGAAATTCTTGAAAAAGAATCAGTTTCCGGCTGATGTGGCTTGCGAATACGAAGTAAGCGATGATGGTAAAGCAGCTGATATGATCTACCATCATGCCGAAGAATCCGGGGTAGATTTGATTGTCCTAGGCTCAAAGGGACGCACCGCCTTATCAGCCATATTAATGGGATCGGTAGCTGAGAAACTGGTCTATCGCGATAGCGGTATTCCGGTACTGATCGTTAAGAACAAAGGGGAGAATATGGGCTTCATCAATGCCCTATTGAAGATTTAGTACTCGGCTTCAAACTCTCCTACTTCAGCTCTAAAGGTTCGGTACTACTAAACTCACTACCTCTGATTTCTTCAAAGGTAGCTACCATTTCCTGTAGTTTTTCAGGATTGGCCTCGGCCAGGTTCATTTGTTGTCCGCGGTCTTCACTGAGGTGATACAGTTGATATTCTTTAGCATTGCCCAGTTCTATATTTACCTGTTCAGCGATAGCAGGTCCGTCGTAGAGCGGAATCATGGCCCAATCGCCCTTTCGCAATGCCGTTCGGCTAGTCGCTTCTATAATCAAAGCATCCCGGCCATCCTCAGATTGTCCCATTAGTACATCCAGTAGTGGTTGACTATCGGTGCTGGTTACCTCTACCTCTACCAGGCTTGCCAATGAAGCTAGTAGATCCATCTGGCAGATTAGTGCATCCGAAACCTTGGGTTCAATAGTTCCCTTCCAATAAGAGATAAAGGGCAGCTTGGTTCCGGCTTCAAACAGGCTATACTTGCCACCCCGGAGTCCACCGGAGGGATCATGATCACCAAGCTTCTCCACTGCATCATCGTAGTAGCCATCGTTTAGTACCGGACCATTATCGCTGGAAAGTATGATCAGGGTATTTTCCAATAAGCCTTCTTCCTCCAGAGTTTTAACGAATTCGCCAATGCACCAGTCTGCTTCCACAATCACATCACCCCGGGGGCCCATCCTGGATTCCCCCACAAAGCGGGGATGAGGGGTCCGCGGTACATGAGGTTGTTGCAAAGCATAGTATAGGAAAAAGGGCTCTTCACCCCGGTTTTTTACGTAGTCTTGGGCTTTTGCCAGAAAATGGTCGGCCATATCTATATCGCTCCACTTGGCAGCCTCTCCTCCCTTCATAAAACCAATGCGGGGAATACCGTTTACGATACTACTGTTGTGGCCGTGGTGCCACTTCATGCTGAGTAGTTCGGGATTATCTTTCCCCGTAGGCTCTCCCTCAAAGTTATTCTGATAGTCTACTTGTATAGGGTCATTGGGATCTAGGCCCACCACATTCCCATTCTCAATGTAAACGGTAGGTACTCGGTCCTGGGTAGCTGCCATGATATACGAATAGTCAAAGCCTACTTCGTTAGGGCCGGGAGTGACTTTCTGATTCCAATCC
Organism: uncultured Flammeovirgaceae bacterium; assembly: GCA_937884755.1. Taxonomy (GTDB): domain Bacteria; phylum Bacteroidota; class Bacteroidia; order Cytophagales; family Cyclobacteriaceae; genus Tunicatimonas. The sequence goes on along the minus strand of CAKZYJ010000136.1, from coordinate 6,362 downwards.
AAACTTCATGATCCTAAACCAAGATGCCACTTACCGACAAATCCGGTTTAGTAGCCTGACTGCTTCAGCATTTTAGGAATGGTTTGCTGATCAGTCCCAATCAGCAAGGGAGCTGTACCGGACAATATTCGGGCATTTTCGTTACGCCAGGGGTAGACTCCGGTTAGCAGGGCATAACGGCTGGGAGTGCAAGTGGCCGAAGAAGCGTAACCATTGGTGAATCGTACTCCACCATCAGCTAAAGCATCAATATTGGGGGTGCTTATTTCAGTGGCTCCGTAGCTACTCACGTCCCCGTATCCTAGATCATCTAAATAAATTACTACAATATTGGGTTTGCTGCTGGTTAGGGGAGCCATAGTCTGATCCGTACTAGCCGGCTGACAGCATGACAGAACGCAAAGTGTTGTGAAGGCTAGGCCACTCAAAAATGATCTTAACATAGTCTGGGGAGTGTATAGTTTTATAGTGGTTGTTGAGTTGCCAATATATTCATAGGAGAGGGTCAATACCTAATTTGAGCGCGAGGAATTCAGAACTCGGGTAGAGATGAGCTTAAGTACATTCTTAGCAACCAAAATGGTATCTGTAGATAGAAAAATATTTCATCGCCTTCCTACTTTGATTCTTACCGATCTTTTTTTCTGATATTTCCCACTAACGAATCTTGAGTTCCTCCCACTTAGATTTATTCCAGGCCACAGGTGGAGGAAAATCTGCTGATTCTTGCCGATAGATTTGACGTAGTTCATCAACTTTAGAGGGAAATTCCTGAGATATATCCCGGTTTTCGGCCAGGTCTTCTTCAATATTAAACAGCTCCAGTTTGGGTGATGCCCCTTCCGGTTCTTCCCGGTTTAGGTTGGGTTCAATGGTACCGGTAAACCTAAGCAAATAATTGTCTTTTATAACTACCCAAGCCGCTGGGGCGAAGTTTCTTTCGTTACCGTGATTTTTGAAAGACTTATTGAGCAAAAATCCCCAGGCACGAGCGTGAAGCCCGGCCCAGACCAGATGATCATGTATCGGTTCGTCAGATTCGCCACTTAGAAGGGCTAGCAGACTTTTACCATCCAACCCGGAAGGGATAGTTCCTCCGGCAGCTTCTATGAGGGAAGGTAAAATATCAAGGGTGGAAACTAACTGATCCGATATACCGGTATCCTGTATTCCGGCGGGCCAATGAAAAACCAGCGGCACTCGTATTCCACCCTGAAAGTACGTGCCTTTATGCCCAGAAAACGGAGCATTGCCCGGTAACACCGAAGGACCTCCGGCCTGAGCACCATTATCAGAAGTAAACACAATAATGGTGTTCTCATAAATGCCAGCATCCTTTAAATACGTAACAATTCGGTTGATATTCTGATCTACGGCATATTCGTGGGCGTAGAAGTTATTCAGATCGTAAGAGTCGGATGTAAAGTGATCGAAATACTGATCGGGTGCTTTAGGCTCCAGCGAGTCATGTACGGCATGGTAGTGCAACTGTACATAAAAAGGCTTTTTAGCGATGATTTGCTTCTGGATAAATGCCAGTGCAGTATCGGTAAATACATCGGTATTGTATCCTTTCTGCTGACCCGCGTGTTTATAATTCTCCCAGACCAAGGTAGAATTGTGGAACTGGCTGGCCCAATTATTATAGCCAAAGTAGTAATCAAACCCGTGCTGGAGCGGATGATCCTCATCGACGACTGATCCGTAGTAACCCTCCCGATGCAGATCGGCAAAGGCTTCGGGATACTTATCCCTAATCTGGAAATAAGTCAGGGTATCCTCAATGCCGTGGGCTTGCAGGGTATTTAATATCATTTCTTGTTTTCTACGGCCGATATGCCACTTGCCAATATGAGCGGTGGAGTATCCCTGCTGTCGAATTAACCGAGCCAAATGGGTGGTGGTATCAATACCTCTTTGCTCACAATCAGTATTTCGGTAGATCCCCAGTCGACTAGGTAATATTCCCGTAGCAATACCCACCCGCGAGGGTGCACATAAATTATTACTGGCAAATGCGCGGCGGAAGACAATACCCTCCTGCGCCAATTGCTTTATGGTTGGCATTGCAACTCGAGAAAAGTCTAAAGCTTGCTGCAAAGCATACCCTTGATCCGCTTGTACCAGACTGACAAAATAGGGATCGAAGTCTTCTACTTTTAAGTCATCGTTATGTACTCCGAATTGACCATAGCCCAGGTCATCCATCATGATAAAGAGAATATTCGGTCTAGCTGATTTTTCGGATAGTTCGGGTTGACAGGAGAAACAAGTCACGAGAAGACCTAAGAGAGTCAGCCAGTTTTTACTCATTAGAATACAGTTTAGTTTTAGTAGAAAAGTGGCTAATACACAAATAGTCAGTTAAGGTGAAAAATCACCTTAACTGACTACCGTTTCGAGGAGTTACAAATTGGGCTACCTAATAACGAAACCTTCCGGGTTTTGTAGTAAACTACTGGAAGTAACTGCCTGAAACGGAATGGGAGCAATGTACTGATCTTTGGTAGGCATTGCTGCCAAATCCACTTGCTCATCGGGACTTCGCTTGGCAGTGATTTCTTCTACCCTTTCCGATCGTACTAAATCAAACCAGCGCTTATATTCGCCGGCAAGCTCCCAACCTTTCTCATCAATAATTTCATTGACCGTAGCCGAGGCTATATCTACCGAAGCATCAGGCATATCAAAGGGTAAACCCGCAGCCCTTCTTCGCACCTGATTTAAGGCTTCAATAGAAGATGCATTCGCACCAACTCTAGCCTGTGCTTCTGCATAAATCAGTAATACTTCGGCGTAGCGATAAACTTCTACAGCTCGGTATCCGGCAGTACGACCACCCAAGGTAAGGTTCTCGGAAATTGTAAACTTCTTGTACATTGGGTGCATTCGTTGTGACTCCTGCCAAGGAACGGTAGCTGGGTCCTGAGTAAAAATTTGTCCTTGGGCTACACCTCTTTGGGGTATTTCGGTATGAAATGTAGCATCCTTACGAGCACCTTCGGGAAAATCGAAGAAGAACTGTAATTCAGGATAGATGTCTGACCAACCTCGAGCCTCATGAAAGCTAAAGCTTGCTGCCCAGCCCGAACGCAGGTCTTCTACTTCAGAAAATTGCAATGAAAACACAGACTCTGTACTATTCTGGTTTTCTAGTAACCATAGTTCGTCAATAGGTAGCAGTTGGAAATACCCTAAGTCAATAACTTCTTTTGCTTTAGTAGCCGCCAGGGCATATTTTGAATCGTCTTTTACCGGCCATCCGCCCCAAGTGAGATACAGATCAGCGAGTAACGTTTTTGCTGCCGCTGAAGAAACCCGTCCAATACTATTCACTTCGCTAGGAGCAGGAAGATTAGCTTCAGCAATTAGGATGTCGTCTTCAATATGCTCATAATTCATTAACACTGTGGCTCGCTCTTCTTCACCTGTTGGGACATAGCCATCTAAGATGATCGGCATATTACCGTGGGTTCTTACTAGATTGAAATACGCTAGTGCTCGTAAGAATCTTGCTTCAGCGTCAGCGCTGCTTACTAATTCAGCCGGAGCTGTAGAAGTTTTTAGTCCTTCTACTAGAGTATTAGCGTAATAGATTACCTGCCAGTAGCCATTCCAGCCGTGAGGTAGCCAGTTAATATCAGAATTTCTTCCGCCACCATAGTCAAATCTATCGAACACGCGCAGTGGCGCTTTATTTCCAGCCCACCAAGTAGTGATATCATCGGCTCCATAGGTTGGTGATCGTTGTAAATGAGGAGCCTGATAAACGTCTTGCATAGCTCGGTAAACCGGAGCCAGTGCGGCAGTGACATCGCCTTCACTTTGTAAGTTCTCTATAAATAACACACTGCTCGTATCTTCTTCTAGATCAACACAGGCTGGGGCAGTCCATATCAGTAATAGTAACAGCAATATTTTCGAGATTGGTAATATTGTATTTTTCATGTCTTATTCAAATTAAGAAGGTATTAGAAAGTAGCTTTTACACCTAAAGAGAAGGAGCGATTAATTGGGTAGGTGTTTAAATCAATCCCTAAGTCAACATCCGAATTACCAGAGGCGGTTGATACTGGATCAAAACCAGTGTAGTTGGTAAGAATAAACAAGTTCTCGGCACTGGCGTACAGACGTAGTGCATCTAGACCAATTTTACCTAATACATTACTGAAGGTGTATCCTAACGTAATATTTTTCATAGAGACAAACGAGCCATCTTCAATAAATTGAGAAGATAAAAACTGGGTTCCATCTCTACCCGAAGGGATTTCACTAGGATTACTTGGAGTCCAACGGTCTAGGTAATCAACATGAACCGCGTGGAATTGTGCAGCTCCAAGTCCCATCATACGCATTCGCTGGAAATTGTAAATGTCGTTACCATGCGAACCTAGTAATATGAAGTTAAGGTCAAATCCTTTCCATTGTATATTCCAGTTCCACCCCCAAGTAAAGTCAGGGTTTCCATCTCCTACAGTAACTATATCATCAGTTGTAATGAGTGTATCTCCGTTAATGTCAGCATAGCGGGCATCTCCCGGCTCTTTTCCATATAAAGCAGCTTCATCCTCTTCGCCAAGTTGATAAACACCCTCAAACACATAACCCCTAAAACTACTAATTGGTAGCCCTACTTCTACCCGAGTTGGGTTTACTGGGAAAGTATTTGTGTAGTAAATATTACCTAACTCCATTGGTTCATCACCATCAACGAGTGAAACTACCTGGTTCACGTTCCGCGAAACATTTAGAGTAGAACTTACGCGCCAGTCGCCTTGATCTACGGCTATCCAGCCTAGTGCAATATCCACCCCTTTGTTTTCAACCTCGCCAATATTTTGGGCTACCACGGTGGGGCCAACATAAGAAGGTAGTATCCGGTCAAGCAATAGATCGGTGGTATTCTTTTGGTATAAGTCTACCGAAACCGTAAATCGGGAGTCAAACAAGCCCAGATCTACTCCTAAATTAGCCTGGGTGGTTGTTTCCCAAGTAAGATCAGGGTTAGCTAACCTACGCGATGGTGCCACACCAATAGTTGCCGCTTCTCCCGCGAATGGGTAGTTTACATCTTGATCAATAACAGCTATAGCTCGGGTATCCAACGGGTCAATTCCCTGACTACCAATTTGACCATAGCTTACTCTTACTTTGAGGTTGTCAATCGCATTAATGTTCTGGATAAATCTCTCATCTGACATTCGCCAAGCTACTGAGCCTGAAGGGAAATATCCCCAGCGATTGCCTTCCTGAAACTTACTGGAACCGTCGGCGCGAATGGAAGCGGTTAACAAAAAGCGATCAAATAATGAATAGTTTACTCTCGCTAAGAAAGACTGCAAACTCTCACTGTCTGATAGACTTTCCGTTCGTTGAATAGTTCCTAGTGATAAGTTCTTGTAGGTAGTATTATCTGAGAAGAAATCACTAGCACTAGCTCCTACTGAGTCTCTGACTACTAACTGTTGCTCGTGAACTAGGTCAATCTGTAGTTGGTGATTGGGGTTTTTATCCAAAGTGTAAGTAAGACGGTTGGTGTTCTGAATTCGGTCTATAGCCTCGTTAGCCACATCAGCACTCCCTATGTTATTAACAATCAGTGGGCGATACCTATTATTATCTCTCTTTAGCTGCTCTAAACCACCGGATATATTAAGCTCCAGATTTTCTAATGGTCGATAACTAACATAACCACTGGTAATAATTTGGTTATTGAAATTTTCTCGGATGACGTTTTCCGGAACCACTAGTGGGTTGTTAGAGCCGTTGCCAACTCCAGGAATAAGTGGGGTGAAATTGTAATTTCCCTCATCGTCAAACGCAGGAGTGGTGGGATCCCAAGTAAGACCATCAGCTAGGTTAGCCCGGGCTCCAGTACGTTCTTCTCGGCTTAAATAGGTGTTAAGCCCCACATTTACTTTATCGGATAACTTAGCCCCTAGATTAGCCCGAAGACTGTACCGCTTGTAATTTTGGTCAATGATAGTACCGTCGGCATCGTTATAGTTACCTGATACGAAATACTTGATTGCATCACTGCCTCCGCTTACTGATAATTGAACATTGGAAAAGGGAGCTGCCCGGAAGAAGCGTTCCTGCCAGTCTTCTCCCCCATTGGCACGTAAGTTAGCCAGCGCTTCTGCATCATAGATTTCCTCTCCCTCAGCAAAGTTCACTCCTTCAGCAAATTGCACTGGGGTCATTACATCAAGCTTCTGTGCTACATTAGAAACACCGTAAAAAGCGTCAAATTCAACTTTGGCGGGTCCTTGTGTTCCACTTTTGGTAGTGATTAGTACAACCCCGTTAGCCCCTCGCGAGCCATAGATGGCTGTAGCGGAAGCATCCTTCAACCCTTCCAT
>CAKZYJ010000135.1 GCA_937884755.1 uncultured Flammeovirgaceae bacterium | reverse complement strand
AAATTATAACCTAAACCTGACAATTTTATGAACCGACGACTAAGAATGGGGATGATAGGAGGGGGACGAGGCGCCTTTATTGGTGGAGTACATCGCATTGCGGCGGCCATTGACGGAGAGATAGAGTTAGTATGTGGTGCCTTCAGTAGTACTCCCGAAAAATCTAAAGCATCGGGAGCCGATCTGTACCTACCCCCCGAGCGCGCTTACGGTAGCTATCAGGAAATGATTGAAAAGGAAAAGGAATTACCCGAAGGCGAACGAATGGATTTTGTGTCTATCGTTACTCCCAACCACATGCACGTACCCCCGGCCAAGATGGCGCTAGAGAACGGGTTTCCGGTGATTTGCGATAAACCGCTAGCATTCAGTCTCGAGGAAGCCAAAGAGTTGAAAGAGGTGGTGGAACGCACTGGTCTTACTTTTGCCCTTACTCATAACTACACTGGTTACCCTATGGTAAAGCAAGCCCGCGATATGGTAAAAGAGGGTAAGTTTGGGAAAATACGAAAGATCGTAGTTGAGTACCCCCAGGGTTGGCTCTCCCGAACGGTAGAAAAAGAGGACTATAAACAGGCGGTCTGGCGTACTGACCCTAAACAAGCCGGTATTAGCAGCGCGATGGGCGACATTGGAACCCACGCTGAAAATCTGGCGGAGTATATTACTGGTCTACAGATTAAAGAAATGTGTGCTGACTTAACTTCCTTCGGTGAAGGACGAGAACTGGATGATGACGGCAACATATTGTTGCGATTTGATAATGGTGCGCGAGGGGTACTACACGCATCGCAGATTGCTGCCGGGGAAGTAAACGATTTAAACATTCGCGTATACGGCGAAAAAGGCGGCCTAGAGTGGCACCAGCACGTTCCTGATATGCTCACCGTTAAGTGGCTGGATCAACCCGATCAGGTTTACCGAGCGGGTGGCGACCGGGCTTACTTAAGCGAAAGTGCGATGGCCCACGTTCGTATTCCCGCGGGGCACCCGGAAGGCTACCTGGAAGGCTTTGCCAACATTTACCGGAACTTTGCTATGACTCTACGCGCCCGTATGCAGGGCAAAGAACCCGATCCGCAGCATCTGGACTTTCCGGATATTGATGATGGCATACGAGGAATGGCATTTATAGAAAATGCTGTGGCTTCCGGAAAGAGTGATCAGAAGTGGTATCCGTTTAAAATGTAAAAAAATTTCGAGAACAAGGTAGGGTAGCTGCTTATCTTTCGGTAATAGTAGTATAAATGAAGTAAACTGCACTATCATGAAATTACATCCTGTACTATTCCAAATTCTTTTATTTGCTGCCATTACATTAGTTGCCACCGGCTGTTATATTGACGTAGACGATGACGACGGTTTTGGTATTGGCCCAACTGTTAGCGGCTCTGGTAACGTAATCACCGAGGGGCGCATTGTGAGTTCTTTCAGCCGTATTGAGGTGGAAGGCTCCGCCAATATCATTCTTAACCAGGGCACAAACCAGACCGTGCAAGTTGAAGCCGACGATAATATTGTTCCGATTATCACTACCAGGGTGAGAGGTGATGAGTTAGAAATCAGTAATTCCCGTAATTACCGAAGTAATAATCCAGTCAATGTGTATATCACTGTACCCGTAATTAGTGCTATAAGCATTGACGGCTCCGGTGATGTGTTCGGCGAATCTACTATTGAAGGGGATCAGTTAGAGCTGGACATTGACGGTTCCGGCAATATGGATCTGGAAATCTTCTATACTCAGCTATTTGTAGAAAGTAACGGTTCCGGAGACTTCCAGCTCATCGGCGAAGTAGTTGATCAAAACGTCCGTATGTCGGGATCGGGTAACTATGATGCCTGGGAGATGACTTCCGAAAACTGTGATATTCGCATCAGCGGTAGTGGCGATGCCTCTGTATTTGCTTCTGAGTTTCTGAAGGCTGAAATTAGAGGCAGCGGCAATATCAGGTACTACGGCGATCCTCGCATAGAAAGTTCAGTAACTGGTTCGGGCGATATTATCTCCGCTCCTTAGGCAACCAAAATCCTAAATTCGTATTCCGGCAGCCGAAGGACATTCTTCTGTTCCGAAGACTCTTTGACTACCGCCGCTTGGAGACCACAACTTCGAGCGGCTTCTATATTTTCTGGGCGGTCATCCACAAGCAGGCACTACTGCCCTTCCCGGTGAGTAATCCACAGAACTCGTTGAAAAATATCACAGTCGGGTTTCATTACACCCATGTAGCAGGAGCTGAAAAAATGGAGAATGAATTCGTAGAGTTTACAGGATTTAATCCGGTATTCGTCTAGCGCTAGTGATTCATTATTGATAGTAGCCAACTCATAATTATCCTGCTCCGCAAGCTTTCTTACCAGTTCAATATTCTCGGGATGAGGCTGCGATTGGGTTTCCATAAAATCGGTATACTCTTCAATGGTAAAGCGGCGAGGCTGGGTAAAGATCACTTTATCCAGATATTCCTTCAACGAAATGCGTCCGCGTTCAAAATCCTGCACATAGCGCTGATGCTTTTCTTCAGCTTCTTCATAGTCATACTCAAAAGCTGCCGCTGCCGCCTCACGAGTCACATGATCCCAGCCGTTGGTAAGTAGTATACCACCTACATCAAAAAAGATGGTAGTGATGTCGTTCATGATAGTTGTTTAGGTTACCAATGCTAAGATACAGCGTATTCTGAGATGGATTCGTCCGATAGTTGACGAATGCATTTCCATTTGATAGCAAAGTGCATGCATAAAAAAGCTCCAATTTTGGGGCTGCAAGTTTAGGTTCTGCTTTCGCTTGTTTTCCTGTCGTATTCGTATCTCGCTGTACTATCGTCTAGTTAAAAAATATATTTCTTACTGATTTAGCGATTCTGAAAGGCCAAGTGTTACTAGAACCAGCGCTTGTTATGCATCCAAATGTACATGAGTAGCCCGGTAACGAGCATAAATCCCATCACCGCCGGGTAACCCCACTCCCAGGTTAATTCCGGCATGTGCTGAAAGTTCATTCCGTAAATGCCAGCAACAAAGGTGAGTGGGATAAAGATCGTGGCGATAATGGTAAGCGTTTTCATCACATTATTCATCTTGTTACTCAGCATGGACATATATAAGTTCATTAGTCCATTGAGTATCTCCCGCTGAGTTTCCATAGTGCTAATAGCCTGTTCTAGGTGACTGTATACATCACGAAAAAAACGGCGAGTAGCCTCCTCAATAAAGCTATCATCATTAATCAATGTGCTTAGTGCTTCGCGCAGAGGTGTAATACTCTTGCGTAATTCAACTACATGCCGCGTATAAAACGTAATTCGCTCCATCATTTCCTGATTCGGGTTCCGAATCAAATTACCTTCTAATAGAATGAATTGTTCGTTATACTCCTCAATCACCGAATAGTAGTTATCTACTACTACGTCCATAAGTGCGTACAGCATGTAATCAATGCCCCGTTTACGGATACGACCTTTGGCTGTTTCCAGCCGTTCGCGTACCGGATCAAATACATCCTTCTGCCGCTCCTGGAAGGAAACTAGTACGTTAGGAGTAAGAATGAAGCTGATATGTTCCTGTTCAACGTAGTGGGTCTCCTCATTGAAGTTCAGCATCTTGAGCGTGATAAATATGTAATCATCGTAGTCTTCATACTGAGGCGAGAGTACGGTGTTAAGAATATCTTCGGTTACAAGGGGGTGCAAACCAAAGTACTCACCAATTTCCCGCACTACCGATGTGTCATGAATCGCACTTACATTAATCCAGTTGGCTTGGTTAGGATCAATCTGCGCAAATACATCTGCTACTTTTCCGAAGGTTTGGTGGCGGAATTCTTCTTCAGTGTACTGAAATAGGGTGAACTCGATAGGTTCGCCTACGTTTTTTCCGGTATAAATGAGCGTACCGGGAGCGGTCCCGGCATGTTTACTAATACGATAATCCTGCCGCAGGAATAGGGATTTACGAAGTAGTTGGATGGGGAGAAGTCGGAGTAGTTGTTTGTGAAGCTGATTTCGCATGGACGGGCAGTAGTGTTCTATAAAATATACCTACCCTACGAAATTAGCAAAATCGATTAGAAGTGCGATGTTTCGCAATTACTACCCCAACGGTAAACAAAAACCGCCGCACTTTCGTCCGGCGGCTTTAAGTAGTTTGTCTATTGTATAATCAATTTTCTTTGTAGGCTAATATTATCCTGACGAATATTAACGAAGTATAATCCGGCAGGTAGATCATCTGCCCTATTTAATTTAATTCCTCTAGCTAGTTCGCCCGAAGTTACACTGGCAACTTCGTGTACTTTACCGTAAACGTCCAACAACTTGGCCACAGCCATCTTTTGATCAGGCAACCCACTTACATTCAGAGTGAATGATCCACTGCTCGGATTCGGAAATAGACTAATATCTATTACTGAAGTATTTAACGCTGAATACGCCTTCACCTCCACACTTCTGATCTTAGAATAGTTGTATCTTCCGTCAAAGTCAATCTGACGCAGGCGATAGTAGCTGATACCAACTATCGGATTCTCATCAGTGTACTCGTAAGTCAACACCTCTATACTATTTCCAGCACCTGCTACTGTGCCAATGATATCCCAGGTTTTTCCATCCTCCGAACGCTGAATCTCAAACAGTTCGTTATTTATTTCGGAGGCTGTTTTCCAACTAAGCTGAACTTTTCCCAGTTCTGCTTGTGTATTAAATTCTAGAAATTCTACTGGTAGAGGAGTACTGCCGGTAGTACCAATGCTAAAATCTTTGGAACTGAACGTACTTGCTACCTCAGCGGTTACCATGCCACTGGTTACTGTACCTGACACTGTGCCTCCTTCATTCAGCCATTGAGTACCACTCCATATGACTGCCTTAATATCATCTGTGTTAGTTACACCAGTGTGGCTACCGTAAGTCAATTGCACCTGGGCACTGTTCGATCCGCTACTAGTAATTGTCCACATATCTGCTCCACTTACTGCTTCTAGAGAACCCCTACCAGTGTCATTACCATCAAAACTAGTCGGATCATTAGCGTTAACAGTAAAGTATTCGGCCGTCCAGTTTTGGCCACCACTACCAACCCCCATGATAGTAGCAGGAGCATAGCGCGAATCCTTTCCAACTTTGAACTCATAACTAACTGAAGCAGAAATATTTTCTCTAGTTAATGGACCATTTACAAAACTTGCAACGCCGCCTCCCATTACGGTAGATGTCGCTGATACTGTTAAAGTATTGTTAGCATCTGTAGTTAGTAAACCATCTGTTAGCGTCAAGGTATTATTGACATAAATATCATTATTACCACCATCTATTATGGTTACTCCGGCTCCAGTATTGTTAATAGTTACATTTCTAAAAGCATTACTCGCTGTAAAATCACCAACAACCTGTTGGCTAGTAGAACCATTGAATAACACAGTCCCATTACTGGCCGTAAATGCTGCCAAACTTCTGGTTAAATCACCACCTATCTCAATAGTTGACCCTGATCCAGAAGTAAATGAACCGGCCGTTAATGTTAGATCACCCGCTATCTCCAAGTCAGAGGTGGACCCTAGAGATATGTTGCCGCTAGTTAATTCTAAACTGCCATCAACCTGAGTAAGGTAATCTCCAGTAAACTGGACAGTAGGCCCATTGACGGTAAAATCACCACAAATCTGCATATTCTTACTAAATGTACGAGTTCCAGTACCGCTGACTATCACTCGTCTTAGTGAAGAAATTCCACTAAATAGTCCGTAATCAGAACTTCCGGCGTACTCAATTCCTAATCCGCTACAACTGAAATCATACGATGCTGCTGGTAATATTACCCCTTCAACCCTAAGTGTTCCGGTTCCGGTCACTTCCCGTAGATTGTGTTGAGTTGTAGTACTAACATCCAATACTCCACCATTTTGAATTTGTACTTGGTACAGCCGAATCCCGTTTTTGTTGAGGGTTAGTGTAGCACCACTGGGAATTACTACAATAGCGCCCTTAGGTTCACTACCACCGGGTATTGCTGGGCTATAAATTGCCGCATCTATATCACCCCCAATTCCTGTTACTGTATAAGTAGGAACCTGATTAGGAATAGCATCATCAACACCGACAAAGTAATCGGCCGAGAGAATCTCGCTATCGCTAGAAGAAAAACCAAATGTTAACAGATTACTACCCGTGTCTACCGCACCGTCGTTTTTGTTAATATCTCCACTAGGGTTATTTTCCGAACGAATACGAGCGGTGATATAGTCGCTTTCCGAGAAAGATGGATCATCGACAGAGACATCAGATTGATCATAAACAAACGAGAAGTCGCCAGTAAAATCATTAATGTTATCCGTCGTTACCGTCCAGTAGTACTGTAACACGTTATCCAGATCTGTAGGGCTAGTATCTTCTATTCCATTATTTTTTGTTGGGTGAGAAGCATCCACTGGTTTGACCAAGACAGTACCCGAAGTTGTACCCATAGTACCTCCACTAATGTCTACCGTGAAGGGTGAATAAACATCCTGACCAATAGGGAAAATGAATTGATTGTCAGCCAGCGAGGCATCAGAAGTTCCAGCGGCAAATGTTTTCTTTAGTCCCATATCAGCATCAGCGCTGTTAGTGACGATCATCCGACCGGTACCAAAGCTTGCAGAAGTCGTAATATCAGCATCCTGGGCTAGCTCTACCGACGAACCTCCTATATCAAATATTCCCGCCTCTAGCTGAATTCTCTCGCCAATCGCAAATGTAAACGAAGAAGCTTCGGGTATCTTTACTCCACTAGTATTATTAATAGTGATGATATCTATTGAGCTACTTCCTACACTAGACCGTCGTAAGGTTTGCTGAATACTTCCGTTGAATACTAGACCGTTATAAGTAGGGCCACTATCACTGATGATGGCTCCATCAATAGTAGCATTACCAGCTAAGTTCAAATTCTGAGCAGCGGTATTGATCGTGCTACCACTGTTAATTGTTAGATCGTTAGTAACAGTAATGTCACCACTCTGAGCTAATGTGCTACTTCCTGATTTCACTAGATCGTAGAAACTAGAGGTACCGGAACCGGATAGGGTCTGGATACCCGATGTAGCATTAAACTCGGTAATATTTCCACTGGGCGTATAAGTTCCATTATTGGTAAAGTCCCCTGATATAGTCAGCTGTAATCCGTTACCATCCAAAGTATTACTACTGGCCACTGTCAAAGTTCCATCTATTGATAAAGGTACTACATTGATTTTAGCAGTAGGCGAGTTCGCCCCATCAATAGTCAAATTGTTGAGCGGAATAGCTGAATAGATAAGAAAGTCATTTTGCCCAGCGGGTGTGTCCGTATTTCCAATAGTAATAGTAGACCCCATCAGATCATACGTATCTGGATCAAGATACAGCGCTGCGGAAGTAGGAGTAGTCCCGTTCTGGCGTACCAAAGTGAGACCTCCTCCCGTGTGGGTAAAGTTACTTCCATCGTTCAGCACCTCTAATAACCCTCGACCTTCTTCAGGTGCAACATTCTTTCCAATTACTACTGTACCTCCGGTTTGAGTATAGTCCAGTATTCCGGTTGATGAAAACAACCCTCGGCGAATTTGGGAACCAACGGTTAGTGTCCCGCTACTAATTTCTATCTTGGCGTTTCCAGAAGAGGAGTACTCAATGTAATTATTACCATTTTCGCCCAGTCCGTTACCCGGATTACTACCATCAGAAATATCCATATTAAGTTCAGCATTGGCACTGCTAAGGCGTAGTAGTCCATCTAGAGAGATCCCTGTATCATCACCGCTTACAAAGGCTGTGCCTGCCTGAATCTCCAACCCTGCCGTTCCGGGTATGGCAAAATCACCCGAATTGGTAGTAAGCTCTACCGAAATATTCGGATCATTTAAAATAAGAACCCCGTTCTGTAACTCTATCGGCTGAAAGCTCGCGGAGGCATTGGCTAGTGTAAAGTTACTATTGAATGAGAAATTATAAGTGGTATCAACTCCTTTGTTCATTACAATACTATACAGGCTAGGAGTCTGATTAGTACCATTAGTCAACGAAGCGTTACTCGTACCAGCCAACTCAAGTACTACGTTTGCATCGTCTGCAGCTGTATTTCTTATATCTAGTATTCCATCGGTTCCGTTACTATTTTCTGTAAGAATGATATTGCCGCCCACATTGAAGTAGTGTACCGCAGTACCTGTACCCGTTGATTCAATGTCGATATGTGAATCATCCACTGTTCCTCCGGTTGTACCTCCAATGGTTATATCTCCACCTACTGATAGGGTATAGGGTGTGTCGCCATTATCAAATCTTACTCGCCCGTGTCCAAATCCTACACCTACACTCATATCATCAACTACTGTGATGTTCGATTGTATCCATAGTGCTGCTCGGTTAGCCACTTGTAGGTCATTGTTCACTTGAATATCATTGGTAAAGGTAACGATTCGCTGACTTCCCCAGTCATCGGTTCCCCCATTTCCTCCACTCGTCGCAGTAATTCGTAAGTTCGGAAACTCCGATGGAAAAGATGGCATGACCACTGCGTTAGTAGTTCCAGCGCTCCCTTGGTGTGCTAAGTTCCAAGTACTATTGGCATTACTTAAAAAATCACCAAAGTCATTAGTGGTATTCCAGGTAGGAACATTACTACTATTAGAAAAGAATAACTGTATCTCGCCATTTCCTACTACTTCGTCCCAATCGTGGGTAGAGCCTACTTGCGGAAACAGTCTTCCTCGTGCTTCACTACCAGTAGCCTCCTCAAATTCTAGTCTAGCTACTTCAGTATCAATGTCTACATCTAGTCTAATCGGTGTTTGGGAGTAGCCAAGTGCCCCACCGTCGTGAGCGCCAATGATTACAACGTCCCCCGAACCTGGTAATGAACCAGCCGCAGCCCCCTGCACACTCACTGTTGACCATGAGTTTGTACTACTCCAGTTCTGATCACCGCTAGTTGTTTTTCGGGTATAATAAATTGTGGGAGTTCCTACAAATCGAGTATTTGCTCCTGCTGTATAGTTCGCATTTTCAATAGTGAAGCCAGTATCAGCACCACCGTTAAATGTTATGATATTATTGGTACCATTGATAATTTCATTTTCTGGTATTCCATCATCTTCGTAGGATCGAGTGAATGGACTTTGGTCTAATACTTTTCCTGGAACGAAGGAACCCTCATTAGTTGATCCATCTAGGTCGCTCTCCGTATAATCAAATTGGTAGATAACGATTGGTGCTGATGAAAAACCTGTATTCTCAACATTCCAATAGTAGGATAAAATATCTCCACCGGTTGTTTCGGTAGTAGCTAATACATTATCTACCGGGCGAATTGAAACATATCCATCATCGGAGATGCTGGAAAAGGTAGCTAAAGCCGGTGTGTATCGGACAGCACTGTTGGCATCAGTTCCGATAGGATATAGTACTGAGCCGTCGGCGGTGATCAACCGAGAGAAACCATTATCAGAAGCGTTACCCGCTAGCTGAATCATACGGGTAGCAGAGTAATCAGTCTTCGTCTCTGAGGCTAAACTACCCTGTAGTATAAGACCATTGGTACCAATATCTAATACTCCATTAGTGAGATCGAGCTGGTTCACTACCGTTAAATCACCTCCGGTGAGGGTAAAGTTATTACCATTGTCTAATTCTACGCTATGGATTGTACCACCGCTAGTATTGGTAGTGATAGTTTGGACTGCAGAACCATTTAGTACGAGCTTGCCAGTAGAAGAAGATGTCCCAATTGTATCAGTAAGATACAAAGCATCTTGCGCTTCAATAGTGTATGTACTGTATTCAAACGTGCCTCTTTCCACCCGAAATTCGCCGGCAATTTGCAAAGCCGTTGCCGGAGCGTTAATGACAGTCACTTTATCGGTACTATTATCTTTAGCAACGGTCAAATATTGTAGGGATACGGTCGAGGTTTGATTATCCAAATCAATTACTCGCTCGCCGGAATCAATGAACTTGATAACACCATTATCAGCTAATGCCTCCTCATTACTGGGGCTTTGTAGGTTAGATCCTTGTTCAAGGTAAAGATCTCCTCCAATAAGTATATCTACCTGGCGGGGGTCTAATTGGGTGGCGACGCTTCCTGCCGAAGAAGCTAAGCGCAAATCATGAAGAATGTAAAGTTCAGTGGCCCCGACTGTTTCGTCTTCTGAACCTTCTCCGGTTATTGGTACTAGCTCAATCTCCATACCTGTCCCTGAAACATCCGTATTTTCCAGGGTTAAGTCATAAAGCGGTGCCTTTGAATCAATTTCTGTAGTTGAATTATTATTAATCTCAACAACTACTTCTCCACCGGTCACATTATAAGAGTCAGAGTTGATAAAGATCACGCCGTTACCCGTAGTATTTCGGATCGTTAGTGTTCCTCCACTCATGGAGAACACGTTCTGAGGATAGGTCATACTGAACATAGAATAATCACCTTGAGTGCCTCCGGTTCCATCCAATACTACACTCCCCCCAGTTTGGGTATAGCCCCCCACATTGCTAGGTCCTAGTATTGATGTTCTTATCTGGCGAGTTAGCAACTGCCCCCCTTCTACCACAATTTGACCATTATCCCGAATTGTTACTCCACTGGTAACATCCGATTCTAAGGTTCCGCCTGATACCTGCACCGTACCGTAGGGTACAGTTGATGAACCAGCCGTTTTGCGAGCTTCTCCACCATTCACCCAGATCCTAGCCCGCTCTGAGATGTTGTAGTTACCAGTATTATTTAGCTGATCTATAACTACGTTGGTATTGATTCTTACGGTTCCTGATAAAAGCCCCAGTGCATTACTATTATTTGTAAGCTGAGCTACATTTGCATGTCCTTCAGCAGCATAACCAAACAAATTAAAGTTAGCTGTACTGCTGGCATTGATATCCAGAATATAAGTAGCATTAGTATCTGTCAGTTCGGCTTTATCAATTTCAATACGGTAGAATCGGCACTCCCCGTCGCACTGAATTTGCTGATCAGTAGTCCTATTCAGAAAATTCAAATCAACAACACCATCGGTGGCTTCGGTGGTGTAATCCGCGCTCGTCCGATTTGTGAAGTAGGCTGTTCCCTGATTAGTGAAATCTCCGTATAAGTTAATTTGATGACGATGATTAGCGCTACCTACTCGGATGTTTCCGTTATTCTGCACCAGTACATCTCCGTATACTGCGAGGTTAAGATCAGCCCCCGCAGTTCCATCATCGATTCGCAGTGTTCCAACCTGTATATCCAGACCACCATTAAGCGTATAATCAGCCATTATATCAACTACATCTGTAGAATTATCCAGATTGATAATCAGGTTATTGAGGGCAAGCGGTTGGTTAAGATCTAATCCGCTTCCGTAAATTTCCACTGTTCCTCCCGTAGAAGCGTCGGCGAAATTAGTAATATCCGCTGTTGCAAAGTTGGCTGAGCCAGATGCACCTTGAAGCCGTAGGGTACCCGCACCACTGATTGTCGTGAAATTGTGGCCACTTGATGAAGTCAAGTCTAAGGTTCCGATAACCTCTAAACTAGCGACTTCCAAATTATTAGTAGTACCCTGAATAGTAACTACTTTACTATCAGTAATAACTACATCATCTATTATTGAAGGAACTTCGCTAAAAGTATTATCATAGTCAGGAAAAGCTGAACCATCTAGGGTCCAAGTATTGGCATCTGACCAGTTACCATTTCCGTAGCTGTACCAAGTTCGAGCCGGCCCTCCTAAAATTGGACTTGCCCCATCATCAGATGTACCAAGTGTGTAATAACCGTTGGCTAATTGAGCTTCGGTAAGTTCAAACTGCACTCGGTCACCGTTTACTTTAGTTTTTCCCGCTACGCTTACTACGGAATAATTTCCTGAGCTACCTGAGCGATAAAGCAAGTAATAGTTATCAAGAGTCTGAGGATATTGTCCACTTGCTACTCCTTCGGGAAAGTCAAACTCCAAATAAATATTGCTACCAACCGTAGTAGCTGATGTTTTCTCTACATACCAGTCCCGCTCCCAACGATCTGTAATGGTTGGCGAGGTCCCAGCTAAATCAGTCGTAGAAGAAGCGTTACCCCCATTGCTATGACCCAACATTACATAATCTCCGTCATTTAAGGAAGCCGTGGATACTACCTCCAGGTATACCCCCGCCGAAACACTTTCTGAATGAACATCCATACCATTTTTACCCACCCCAACAATGTCGTAAATGTATGCTGTACTGAAGTTTGCTTCAGTACCGTAGATATCAGTAGCGGTAACATCTAAAGTAATAGCGTATTTTTCCGATAGATAATTTTCAACTAAGGTACGTTGAGCGTCATTTAGATAGCTACCGTAGATAATCATCTCAGCAATATCTCCTCCGAAGTCTTGATTGGTAGCGTACCCATCATCTACATTGTCTTGTTCGCCACCTATTGCCAACGAACCATTATCGCTAATTGTGGCACCAATTTTCATAGCCCCGGTATGTACCTGAAGACCATTTTTATAGTGTTCTACGGTTCCATCGGTATTGGTCCAGCGAGACAGAAAAATACTCTCTGAACTAGGAGTATTAAAATCCCCTCCCGCTGAATTGTCACCGTCTACATATGTCCTAATTGCATTAGCATCAAAGATCAAATATTCGTTATCGCCTCCGCTCCCTGACACATTATAAGATACAATACCTTCCGAACTATTAGCTGTCTTAAGAATTATTATGGTGGTAATATCCGAAGAAGGAAATCCACTAAACGGATTGATGACTAGTCTTTCTGCGTTGGTATCATCAAACCGAATTATCGGAAAGCCATTAATAGTACTACTACCATCTGACTCGAATGATGGCAACTGGCTTGTGTTTCCATCACCCAACGTACTACTTGCATTCCCTGTCGAGGCCCCAAAAGTGTATCCATTACCCGACTGGTCAGACCATATGGTGACAGGATCCCCATCTGAAAGGCCGAGGGTATTGGCATCCAGCCAAAGTACGTTTTGGGGCTGACCACTACTACCACTTGCATTACCTACCCCGGCAGGACCGGTTTGGGCCACTACGGCCGTGCTAAAGACTGTCAGAAGAATTGCTAATAGAGACTTGGTGAATAGCTGAACCTTCATATTATGTTATTATATTTTCTTCTTATAGCACAATAATACGGAGCGAAAGAGGAGGGAGAAAACTGGGAGAGTACGGGGGATGTAAGTCTAAAGTGTGGTATCACAAATCTGAATGATTTATGACAGGAGCGTCTAGCACGTAAATGTAGCCACACTTAGCTTATCGCAAAAAAGGGGTGATTCTTGCTGTTTCAACAAGGAGGTTACGGATAACTTGTACTATCACGGGAAAAAAATTCTAATATGGGAAAATGGGTTAATCCACCACGAATTCTCACATTGTAAGAATATTATTCAACCATACACTTTTCTAATACCCATTGCTATTCGTTTTTCTAGAAATAAGACTTGAATTCTAGAGTAACCCTCGGGCTTTCAGTTCAAGGTATTTGTTGATAGTGTTGATCGAAAGCTCCTGTGGAGTGGTGAGCAAGGCCTGAATGCCGTACTGTCGCAGTTCATCTACGATCTGGTGCTTCTCTTCGGCAAATTGTTCGGCAATGGTTTTGCGGTATACGTCACGCAGCGAGTCTGCGGATTCTTCCAATAACTGATACAGTTCTGTATTCTTAAAAAAGATGACTACTAGAAGATGGCTTCGGGCTATTTGTCGTAAGTAGGGGAGTTGCCGACGTAAAGCTGAGATAGATTCAAAATTAGTAAACAGGAGCAGCAAACTCCGCTGAGAAATACGGCGTTTTACCGTGGCGTAGAGGGCTGAGTAATTTGCTTCCTTGTAGGCTGTTTTCTGGTTGTAAAGTGCCTCCAGCAGCAAATGAAGCTGGCGGCTACGCCGATTAGCCGGTACAAACGCCTGCACTTTATGCTGAAAAGTGATTAATCCAGCTTTGTCTTCCTTCTTCAATGCAATGTTAGAAATTACTAGGCTGGCATTGATAGCGTAGTCCAGCAGGGTCATACTGGCAAAGGGCATTTTCATGGTACGCCCCTTATCAATAATGGCATATACATGCTGCGCTCGTTCGTCTTGGTAATTGTTTATCATGAGCGCTCCCCGTCGGGCGGTAGCCTTCCAATTAATCGTCCGGTAATCATCTCCCGCTACGTATTCTTTTATCTGCTCAAACTCCTGATTGTGGCCCAAGCGCCGGATTTTCTTGATACCAAATTCAGTCAGATGCTGGGAGAAGGCGAGCAGCTCATACTTACGCATTTGGATAAAGGATGGGTAGACTGGCACTTCCTTATCGGCCGAAAAACGGTACCGTCGCTGTACCAGTCCGAGGGGTGAGTTAACGTAGGCATTAACCGCCCCAAATTGATAAGCTCCCCGCTTCACCGGGCGAATTGTGTACTGATAGGTAGTTTTCTTACGGGCGGAAATGTACGCATCCGCTTTAAAATCGCGCGCTTGTAACTGGTACGGCAGTTCATCAATAAGTTGTACCCTAACCGGAAATACATGGAAGCTGGTTAAATGCAAACTGATGGGGTTATCGTCGCCGTTGGATAACTTATCCGGACATTCCCTTTGGCCGCGTAATCCTTCTTGTGGTTTGAATAGGATAAAAATATCTATCAGCACCAATACAATAAATACACCTAATGCTACCTGCCCCACCGGAAATAAAAAGGCTATGCTAAACCCTAAGACCAGTAGTACCACCAGTATTCCTAGTGCCAAAAAAAAGCGCTTGGTTAGGTATAGTGCGCTGAATAACTTCACTAGCGAGGAACTTCTACCTGATCCAGAATAGCCTGTAGCACATCGGCAGCGGAACGTCCCTCCATTTCCACTTCAGGAGTAATGATTACCCGATGCACCAGCACCGGCAGAGCCACGAATTGCACATCTTCCGGAGTAATAAAGTCTCGACCTCGAACGGTAGCTAGTGCTTTAGCCCCAGCCAAAATTGCCAAAGAGGCCCGAGGTGAAGCCCCTAAGTACAACGATGGGTGCTGTCGGGTTTGATGCACAATATTAGCAATGTAGCTGACCAAGTGTTCTTCCACTCTCACTTCTCGAACTGTTTGCCGGTACCGTTGTAGTTGTTCAGCCGAGATGACTGACTCTAGCGCACTGATGTCGACGGTATTTTTACGTTTGTGAAAGCGCTCGAGCATCAGCGTCTCCTCTTCTAGCGTAGGGTAGCCCACTTCTATTTTAAACAAGAAGCGATCTAGCTGGGCTTCGGGCAGGCGATAAGTTCCCTCTTGCTCAATGGGGTTTTGGGTCGCCACCACTAGAAAGGGCGATTCTAACGGATAAGTCTGCCCGTCAATAGTGATTTGCCGCTCTTCCATCGCCTCGAACAGTGAAGCCTGGGTTTTAGCCGGAGCCCGATTGATCTCATCGACCAGCACAATATTAGCGAATAGTGGCCCCGGCTTAAACTCAAAGTCGGTGGTCTTAGCATTGAATACCGAAGTACCTAGCACATCCGAAGGCATCAGATCGGGAGTAAACTGGATGCGGGAGAAATCTACCGAAACAACCCGAGATACTAACTTGGCGGTAAGGGTCTTCGCCACCCCCGGCACTCCTTCCAGCAGCACATGACCATCAGCTAATAAAGCCACAATCAGCAGGTCAACCATATTCTCTTGCCCTACCACCCACTCGCCAATACTTCGGCGAATGGCCTCCATGCTTTCTTTAAGTTCAGTAAGGTCAAGTCTTGAATTAAATACCGGATTATCGGATGATTCCATAAATAGTCGTTTTAGAAGTTAGCGGGCCGACTGATAAAAGGCATCTACCCGTTCGTTAAGCGACAGTAGTTCTTCACTTTTTACCTGTTCGGCTTGCTGCACCCGGATGATCTGATCGAGCAACTTATCTACCTCAATGCGTTTTTTGTCGGCTTTGTACGTAAGCATCTCCCGAAAGTCTTCACTCGCTGGATCGGGTGTTAACCGATAATGCTCTCGCACAAAACGGTAGAAGTGCGCAATCTTTTTATCCGCCAGGTTTTTATGATTTTGGGTGCGATAATACAAATTACCAACTGTCGATACAAAATCGAGCGTGGTATTGGTTGGTGGTTGGTACACCGGAATAGCCCGCTGCTTCCGTTTGGCTTCAAAGATCACAAACAGGAAAAGCCCTGCTAAGCCTACGTACAGTCCCCAGCGTAAAGCAGGCTGACTCAATAAAAAGCGGAGTGGTGAACCGGATTCTAATTTACCTACCTGATAGTACTCCGCCCAAAGCATGTCGCGTACCGGCAGAAACGAAAGTACGTTAGCCGCTTCTTGGTACCTGCGCTCGTGCAACATTTCGTAATTGGTAAATAGCCGAGGTTCGCTGTGCAGATACAGTTCGCCTTGCCCCCAGGGTACCTTAAGCAGTATTGGCTGATCGGATTGATTGTACCGTAGCACGGTAGTTTGCGCTGTATCGTAAGACGTAAAAACACTATACTCCGCTTGCTGGCCTTCTCGTATTAATGAATCAACTGTAATTGGTATGCTGCTGGCCGTTTCAGTAGCCAAATTTAAGGTATCGGCGAAAAGTCCATAAAAATAGTTAGCCGAGACAAGAGCCGTCCGCCCGTTTGCCACTGCGCCAAGCAAAGCATCAGCGTCCAGTTCATCTGGCCCATACGCTTCAGAAATTACCAGCACATTAGAATCTAAGCTGTTTAAAAGTTTGTTTTCGTACAGGGTTTGGTAAGATGTGTGTATTTGCCGGTCGGGAAATAGCTCCTGAATTAAATCATGCAGCACATACGTACCGTAGGGAATTTTATCGCGATGGTAGAGCGTGAAGCCCCAGTCAGTTGGCTTGGGAGTCAGGTATTCTACCAATACCAGTAATGCCAGGGCTACGGCCAGAAATATGTAGTACCTCCGCTCCTTCATCTTTTATGCCGGTTGGGTAGTAAGTTGATACACTCGCTGCTGGGCATCCTTAAACAATTCTTCGTCGGCCGGAAAGTCTCCATACCAGGTGTACTCGTGTAGATACACCAAATAGGAAAGGCGTTTACGCAGTTCTGGATCTTTGAGTTCGGCCAGATACTCCTGATCAGTTTTTCCGGGGTGCCAATCGATTTGTTGATCGTCACTCAATTTTTTCAAACCCCACAGGTAGCACCAACGGATAGCCTGCTGGTAGTTCTTTTGCTGCACAGCCTGAGTAATTTCTTCCTCGAAGTTGATGCTATGAATATCTTCTACCATTCCGGCGTATCGCACTTGCCCTGATGATTTTCTTCCCAGCAATTGAGCATTTTCTAGCCCTAGTAACCGTAGCACTGCGTAAATAATCGCTATGCCACAAAGAATGTAGAACCCGATCCGGAGTATCGTACTCCAGTCTTCATCTATACTGATGTCAGGGAATAAGTCCCAGAACCAGCGCCAAAACCGCGACCAAACATTCACTTTGGCCTCCCCCCGCTCAGGATAGTCAAAATCGTCATCCGTCAGGTAGTCATTAATTTTATCAGAAGAAAAATACCGAGGCTCTGCCGGTTGAACTGTCTCTATTTTAAGTTGTCCTGAAATTGTATCTGCACTGTTGGACTGGGCAGCCAACGTCCAAGGCAAGCCCAGCAGTATTAGTACGTACAGTCCTGATCTTCTCAGCATGTATTAATAGGTTTCATCACGATCTACCTGGGAGCGGGAAGGATCGCCAATGGCGTCAATATCCTGCATCAGGCCAGTTGCTTCTTTTTTCTCAATCAGGTTACCGTACTGAAAGGCGATGGCTACTAGGGTAATGGCACTTAGTAACTGGTTGCCTACCGTATTAATTACCTGAGCGATGATGTACAGCAGCCGCTCCAACAGCGATTGGTCTTCCAGTAAGCCTTCTCCCGAAGCGGCGAAAAAGGTATCCACTCCGATAATCAGCATAGCGGGTATCCCAATTATTGATCCAAGCATAAACTGCAAAATGACCACTACAAATAGTAAAAGAAGTGTGCTGAGATAATTCCCTGTAACCAGTTTGAAGCAGCGACTAAAGGCATCACCAAAAGAAACCTTCTCCCGCATCATAATGACAAAGATCAGCGATAATGCAGCCATAAAGATGAACCCGGGAATAATGAGAAAAAGAAAGCCTACTGACACCACCATGAATACTACAATAACGGCAATCAGCATCTTCGTGAAGACGTTCTTCACCCCCTCCCACACTTCGGCTACTTCAATGGCCTGCATTACCGGTTGTTCTATGTAACGATCTAGGTAAACATGCACTACGGCGATTACTAGCGTTCCGGCTACCAACGAGAGAATCCAGTTAATGGCTCCACCGCTCACAAACCCAAACCCCGTATTGTCGCTAAGAATTAAGGTTGGCAGCAAACCACTAATAATACCAACAATCAGCAGCAGTGGTCCGGCAATAAATAGCAAACAACGTCCTAGTGGTACAAAGTTTTGCCGAAGAAAGGCGAAAGTAGCGTTAATCTTTTCGCCAAAATCCCGTTTCTGATAGAGATCAATTTTCTGAGTTTCTTGCATGGCTAGCAACTTTTCGAGGATACAAAACAAAATAATATACAACCAGCAGGGCTGAAACACCAATAATAGTAATCTTTACAATAGTCGGCAGTTCGGTGAGGCGCGTCACGAAAGACTCCAGAAAGCCGGCCATAATAAACAGTGGAACTAGTCCAACCACCATTTTAGCTCCGCGACGAGCCCCTCGCTGAAATGAAAGCAAGCGGGGATACGTACCCGGAAATAAAATACTATTACCCATTACTAAGCCAGCGCCACCCGCGATAATAATAGAAGCAATCTCAATAGTTCCGTGAATCCAGATAGTAAGGGCCGATTCGGCCAGTAAGCCCTGTTCGTAAAAAAAGTACTGAAAGGCTCCCAGCATAATTCCGTTTTGCAGCAGAATAAATCCGGTGCCCAACGAAAACAAAATCCCCATGGCGAAGGCGTAGAACGATACCCGGATGTTGTTAAAGGTAATAGCAAAAAACATATCAGCCTGCTTACTGTCTTTATACACCCGCATCGGGTCGCCCTCGGCAATATTATTAAGGGTCATGTTAATGTAGCTATCGCCTAAAATCAGGCGGGTAAAGGTTTCATCGTGGGCAGCCGATACCGCTCCAATCAGTACCGCCAGGGCAAATATTATAAAGGAATATAGCAGCGGCTTACGAGCTTGGTAGAACAGCAATGGCAATTCCATTTTCCAAAAAGTAACCAGCCGATTTCGATCTTCGCGCTTATTCTGGTAAATTTTCTGGTGTACGCGAGAAGCTAGATTATTCAGATATAGCGTAGTATTACTACTAGGATAATAGGTATTGGCATAAGCCAAATCATCGGTTAGCTCAATAAAATAAGCCGATAGCTGATCTGGATTCACGGCACTCTTCTTCGATAGCATAGTATCAAAGGCTTCCCATTTTTCTAACCGTTGCTTTACGAAAGCCGCTTCTCGCATAAAATGTACCGTTCTGACAAAACTTTTTAAGCAATTCCTTATCCGAATAGCTAATTTAGTGTATTGTTAGCAAAGATCATGGGCTACGTACAGTATGCAAAAGATTAAAGTTCAGACCACCCAAAACGTAACGATTGAATACGCTCTGGCGGGATTAGGAAACCGAATTCTAGCCTATCTAATCGACTCGCTACTGCTAGGAGTTTATATGATTGCTGCATTTTGGCTTTTTTTCGGCGTTTTCTCGCCTGAAGGAGAGCCTTCAGTGGTAGTAATTATTCTGCTATTTTTGCCGGTTTTTCTATATCACCTACTCTGCGAAGCTTTTCTCAACGGGCAATCGCTGGGAAAACGACAGATGAATATCAAAGTGGTGAAACTGGATGGTTCATCTCCTAGTCTTAGTGCTTATTTACTACGATGGCTGCTTCGCCCGATTGACATCAGTATTTTCTCAGGCGGCGTAGCGATTCTCAGTATTGCCATTTCCCAGAACGACCAGCGTTTGGGCGATCTAGCGGCTGGCACTACTGTAGTAAAGACAAAGGGCGAGACCCCACTATCTATCTTCAATGTAGATCCCGATTATGAGCCGTTATTTCCACAAGTAGTCAATCTCTCCGATCAGGATATAGAAACCATTCTACGGGTTATTACCACCTACCGCGAAACTGGGCAGACTGCTCCGGTAGGAGCAACAGCTAAAAAGATTGAGGAATTGCTCAGCGTTAAAAATGACATGCGTCCACTGCAATTTCTGTATACTATCGTACGTGACTACAAACATATTACGGCTCAGCAGACTTATCAGTAGAGGCCACAATCAGTAGTGGCTGAGTACACGCACGACATGAAGCTGACTTCCGTTCCCGAAAACTTAGCCGAGCGCCTGGCACTTTGGCTAAATATTGCCCCTACTCCAGTGAGTGATACCATGCTAGGTTTCATGTTGGCTCGTACTGTTATGGTGGCGGTTAAGTTAGAAATTTTCGAGGTGCTGGCCGATCAGCCCCAAACCATCGCTCAGGTTGCCGCCCAATGTTCTACCGATGTTAAGGCCACCCGAATATTACTCAATACCCTGGTTCAGTTAGGCTACGCACAGCTTAATCAAGATCAATACGCATTGAGTTCGCTGGCTCGCAAGTGGCTTCTAAAGGAAAGCAAAGTCTCGCTGCGCGATAAAATGCTACTGCAGTTTCTGGAGTGGGACTTTACCGAACACTACGAGGATTACCTCCGTACTGGTGAACCTCTCAATTATCACTACCATATGGACTCCAAACAGTGGGAGACGTATCAGCAGGGGATGCGTTCTATGGCTGAGATTTCAGCCTGGGAGATCGGTAGACGCACTCCAGTCCCAGCGCAAGCCACCCAGATGCTGGATATTGGCGGAGCCCACGGTTTCTACTCCATTGAGTTATGTCAACGTTATCCTAGATTGCAATCTACTATTCTGGAATTACCTGATGCCATTGAACACGCTCAACCTATCTTGGCCGAGAAAAACCCCAATGGCCGGGTCAGATACCAGGCAGGAAATGCTCTGACCGATGATTTGGGCGAGGCCCAATGGGATTTGGTATTTATGTCTAGTCTAGCTCACCACTTCGATGAAGAGGCTAATGCTGAGTTGGCCAAACGGGTAGCCCGGGCTCTTCGGCCAGGAGGTTACTACATTGTGCAGGATTTAATCCGGACCGATCGGCCGAAATCAGGAGATCATCTCGGCGGACTGCTCAATATGTACTTTGCCGCTACCAGCGAAGCGGGCACCTACTCCGAACCGGAAATTCACCAGTGGCAGAAGCAGGCTAGCTTAGTCCCCCAACGCAGTGTTTGGTTACGCTCCATTCCCCGTCATGCTCAGATTGTAGCTAAGAAAATGTAATATTATTGTATTTATGTGTTAGGGTGTTTTGGTGTTATTCTCGAAATGGGAATTGGGATTGTAAGCCCATAGGGGCAACCATAACACTTAAATGCCCAAACACTCTAACACCATAATACTGTAACACCACTTTTTTTGAGAAAGCTGAAATAAGTCCTATTTTAGTGCCCCCGGTAACGGATACGGTATTTTTTCACCAAACTTTACAACCTGACAGTTTATGAAAACAATGAAAGGGCCCGCTATCTTTTTAGCGCAGTTTATGAGCGATGATGCTCCC
>CAKZYJ010000134.1 GCA_937884755.1 uncultured Flammeovirgaceae bacterium | reverse complement strand
CCACTGCATTAAACAAGGTACTCGCATACCTCCTTCCCAAGTACTTCCCTTCCAGCCACGCAGCTTTCCGTTGCTACCACCCCAGTGAGGGGCGGCACCATTATCTGAAGTAAAAATTACTATCGTGTTTTCTTCTAAATTATTTTCCCTAAGATATTTCAGAATTTGCCCAGTCGACCAATCCAATTCCTCGACTGCATCACCATAAATACCATTAGCCGATTTTCCCCGAAAGTTATCACTGGCGTGCAGTGGATTGTGCGTCATGGCGTGAGGGAGGTAGATAAAGAAAGATTCGTTCTGATGTTCATCCATAAAGCGAATGGCCTCTTCGGTATATCGCCTAGTAATAGTATTCTGATCAACCGGGGCTTCGATTACTTTTTCATCTCGCATCAACGGCAACGGCACATAATTGCGGTTCATGTCGTTACTATAAGGTATTCCAAAATAGTAATCAAAACCCTGATGGGTGGGCAGAAACTCAGGTTGATCGCCTAAATGCCATTTGCCAATACAGGTAGTAGCGTATCCTTGTTCTTTGAGCAATTCGGCCAGGGTAATTTCGTTGGGATTAAGTCCTTTTTTTGCCCGAGGAAAAAGTACTTGAGTACCTACGCTATCGCGGTGTCGGGCATTCACGTGCATGTCCACCCGCCGGGGATAACAACCGGTAAGCAGGCTAGCACGAGAAGGAGTACATACCCCACTAGTGACATAAAAATCAGTGAAATGAGCACCATCGGCAGCCATTTGATCTAGATTAGGAGTGCGGTGTAACTTTGAGCCATATACCCCTAAATCTCCGTACCCCAGATCATCACAGAAAATTAGAATGATGTTTGGTTTTAATGATTGAGAAAAAGAGGCTGACACCGATAGCATCAGCAGCGAGAGAAATGCAAACATGTTAATTAGCATAGAATAAGAAGGTTAGGAATTTGAAGGTAGTATTTTTAGCAGAATTGCCGTAGTTTCAGGTAATCAAAATCAGCTAATCATGCCTTCTTACGATACCCTTGTTGAAGCCCTAAATGATCTTCAGGCCCGTGGCTATGTCCACGATTTTAATCTGGAAAAAGATCGTATCTACTGTACGCAGCTCAAAATGCATTATCGACCGAAGGAGTTTACCATTCAAGAAGTGCACCGGTTTGAGGGTATGTCTGACCCCGACGATAATTCAGTAGTATATGCCATTGAAACCAGTAATCACGATAAGGGTACTTTGGTAGATGCTTACGGCACTTACGCCGAATCAGTGTCGGATGAATTGTTGGCAAAACTCAAAGCTGGCTACCAGTAATAACTCTCAAGCCTCATTTTTTGAAACGTAAGGATTTAACCCAGGGATCAGTCCCACTTACTTTGTTTCAGCTAACCCTGCCAATGGTGATTGGGGTATTGAGTATGGTAGGCTTTAACCTGGTGGATACCTATTTCATCGGGCAACTAGGCGAAAATGAACTAGCGGCGTTGAGCTTTACCTTTCCGGTAATTATGGTCATATTCAGCCTGGTGCAGGGGATTGGTATTGGAGCTACAGCCCTTATCTCTCAATCTTTCGGAAGAAATGATTTGCCTAAAGCAGCCCGAGAGACTACCGATAGTTTGATTTTAGCTTTGGTCTTGGTGCTGATTTGCGTGTTTATCGGGTTGGCTACAATTAATCCATTATTTACCGCCTTGGGAGCTGGACCAGAAGTGCTTCCTCTAATACGGGAGTACATGGAGATATGGTACTTTACCATACTCTTTGTAATCGTACCTTTCGTAGGTAACAGCGCTATTCGGGCCACCGGTGATACGCAGACCCCTAGTTACATTATGCTGTTTGCGGTACTTATCAACGCGATACTTGACCCATTGCTGATTTTTGGGTGGGGACTAATTCCTGCTTTAGGACTACGGGGTGCCGCATTAGCTACGGCTATTTCGAGGGGAATAACCCTGTTAGTCTCTCTATACATCCTCCGGTATCGCGAACGGCTTATTACCCTCGACATTCCACCCCGTACAGTGCTGATAGGCTGCTGGCGGGCCATCTTGTATATTGGTATTCCTACCGGCGTTTCCCGGATGATTGCCCCAGTAGCAGTAGGGGGGGCAACGGCATTATTGGCTACTTACGGCCCCGAAGCAGTTGCGGCCTTCAGAGTAGGTAGTCGAATTGAGGTGTTCGGTACCAGTATCTTATTTGCAATTTCGGCGGATATTGCTCCATTAATTGGACAGAAAATTGGGAAGAAAGCTTGGGGACGTATCCGGGAGTCAATCAATTTTGCCAGCGGGTTTTCCATGGTATGGGGTGGGTTTGCTGCACTCGTACTTTGGTTGTTAGCTGAGCCTGTGGCTCACATTTTTACTGATAGCCAACCAGTAATTGAGATAGTGGTTTTGTATTTAGCAGTTCTTCCCCTGAGTTTTGGTTTTCAGGGTATATATCTGATAGGAAACGCAAGTCTGAATACAATGAGTAAACCCTTACCGGCTTTTCTGATTTCTGCTTTCCAAATGTTTGGGCTTTACCTTCCGCTAGCTTACGTGGGCTCCTACCTTTATGGCATACAAGGGATTTTTATTGGGTTGGCTATTAGTTACGGTATGGGAGCAATAATCTCTTATCTGTATTTGCGGAAAATTTTAGCGCAACCTATATCCTAAGAGTAAACAATATCATTGTCGACCTCTATAATGCTATTTAAATACAGCATAAGCGTATTTTGTAAAATATTTTTACATATTTGGTATAATTTGAATCATAAGAATTAAAGTAGGATAACATGTTTAAGATATAAATCTAAAAAACAAAACTTGAGTAACTCAATCGCTAATCATTATTTAATTTCAATAAAAAAGTTAAAAAAATAGAAAAAACTTACATCAATATATATTTTATAGGCAGACGAATAAAAGATTGCTGGTTTAAAATCACGAAACTGTGATAATAACAATTTTATATTTTATATTACATTAACAATAATTCTTGACAAAATTTCTACTTGAATGAGTATTGTCTTACGAATGTAAGCAAATCTCAGTCTGTGACTATTTTTTAACTATTACATAGCCTAGGTTTGTATCTATACATTTGCGAGAGACGTATTACTATTGTCCTTTACTACTATTTCTGAAGCAAAAACTGCAACTACCTAGCAAGAATTTGTTGGCTCTACAACTATAATCTACCAAATAGTTGTAGAAAATTGATCGTTTAAACTACCTGAATTATGTCTACATTTAGTGCCCCTACTCAGGGATTTCCCGCGACAGCTACGTCTGTAGGGAACGATCCCTCCCGGAAGGATGATTCTACCAATCCTCGCGAACCCATTGCCATTATCGGCATTGGGTGTCGCTTCCCGGGCGACGTGAATGATCCGGCTTCTTTCTGGAAATTGCTTGCTGAAGGAAAAAATGCCATTACCGATGTACCCTCCGATCGCTGGAATTTGAAAAAATTCTATGATCCAGATAGTAATAAGGCTGGTAAGATTAAAAACAAGAAAGGCGGATTTGTCAAAGATATTGATCACTTTGATCCTGGCTTTTTTGGTATGTTTCCGGCGGAAGCCCACTGCATCGATCCTCAACAGCGAATGCTGCTAGAGGTTACCTACCAAGCATTGGAAGATGCCGGAATACCCATGGAATCGGTTTCCGATA
Source organism: uncultured Flammeovirgaceae bacterium (assembly GCA_937884755.1). GTDB lineage: Bacteria > Bacteroidota > Bacteroidia > Cytophagales > Cyclobacteriaceae > Tunicatimonas. Next base: position 17,866 of record CAKZYJ010000134.1, on the reverse strand, counting down.
CCAAGACGGCAGTCTTCATGGGTGTCTTTATGAACGACTACTGGGATATTCAGATTTCGTCAGAGCAGCGAAATGCTATTACTCCCCACGTACCGATGGGATCATCGCTTACTGCTATTGCTAATCGTATCTCGTACGTTTACAATCTGAAAGGCCCGAGCGTAAGCTTAGATACGGCCTGTTCTTCTTCGCTAGTAGGTGTGCATCTAGCTTGTCAAAGTATCTGGTCGGGGGAGAGCGATCAGGCCTTAGCTGGGGGAGTTAATGCGCTACTTCGTCCCGAATCGTCTATCATGATGTCGAAGGGCAATTTCCTTTCACCGGATGGTTACTGCAAAACTTTTGATAGTCGGGCCAATGGTTATGTTCGTAGCGAAGGCTGCGGAGTAGTGATGCTTAAGCCGCTATCCAAAGCCGAAGCAGATGGCGATCACATCTACGCTATCATTCGTGGAACTGCCGTAAATCAAGATGGACATACTGAGGAAGGGTTTACTGTTCCTAGTTTTACTTCTCAGGTGGCCATGCTGGAGACTGCTTACCGAAACGCTGGAGTTGACCCCAAAGATGTGGCCTACATTGAGGCGCACGGAACAGGTACCCCAGTAGGTGATCCCATAGAAACTCGAGCTTTCGGACAAGTATTTGGAAAAGATCGTTCGGAAGAGGAAAAATGCTGGATGGGTTCGGTAAAGACGAATATTGGTCACTTAGAATCTGCTGCTGGTATTGCTGGTCTGATTAAATTAACGCTGGTACTGAAAAACAAGCAGGTTCCACAGAATCTGCACTTCCAGAATCCTAATCCGAAGATTCCGTTTGATGAGTATCGCCTTCAAGTACCTACCGAACTGATTGACTTACCTCAGAACGGACATCCAATCATTGGTGGGGTTAACTCTTTCGGAGCAGGTGGAACCAATGCTCACGCAGTGCTGCAAGCTTACCAACCAGAACCAGCTCAAGATGTGAAAAAGTCTACTGAGACTGATGTGGCCAACGTTGAACTTTTTACCGTATCTGCTCAGAGTAAAGAAGCGCTGCGGGCCAACATCACCCAGTACATTGAATACTTGAATAGTACTTCTAATTCTTTATCCGATATCTGCTACACTGCCGGAGCCCGGCGTTCAGCCTTAGATTATCGACTATCGGTAGCGACCCGGACGAAGTCCGAGCTAAGGGAAAAGCTGGAAGCTTACCTTCAGGAGGAAACCCGTCCGGGGATGTTTGAACAAAAATCTAAGAAAGCGCATAAACCTAAGCTAGGATTTATTTTCTCGGGCCAAGGACCGCAGTGGTACGCTATGGGTCAGCAACTGATTCAATCTTCACCATTATTCCGAAGTGTGATTGAAAAAATTGACCAACGCTTTCAGCAGTTATCCGATTGGTCGTTACTGGAAGAAATGAATCGAGATGAAGCTACCTCACGGGTAAGTGAGACTCGGATTGCTCAGCCGGCGATTATGGCCGTTCAGATCGGACTTACTGAAATCTGGAAATCGTGGGGAGTAACTCCGGAAGGTTGTGTAGGACATTCTATCGGGGAAGTAGCTGCCGCCTACGCCAGTGGAGCATTAACATTAGACCAGGCAGTGGAAGTAATCTATCACCGTAGCCGAGGCCAAAACCGTGCTACCGGAAAAGGTAAAATGCTGGCCGCCGCCCTCACAGTTGAAGAAGCCCGGCAGGTAATAATAGGTGTTGAAAATGTTGTTTCCATTGCGGCCATCAACGGTCCGAACATGCTGACCTTCTCGGGAGATGCTGAACCACTAGAGAAAATTGCCAATCAACTGGAAGAAAAAGATGTTTTCTGCCGATTCCTGCGGGTAAATGTACCCTTCCATAGTCACCATATGGAGCCGTTAAAGGAAGAGCTGATTGACTCACTGGATCATCTGGTGACCAGCGAAGCGGCTATTCCGTTGTACTCTACAGTAACCGGTAAGCAGGAAGATGGATTACATCTGGACAGCAATTACTGGTATCAAAACGTGCGAGAACCAGTCTATTTCACGGATGCCCTGGGGCAAATGGCTGAGGACGGTTTTGATACTTTTATCGAGATTGCTCCCCACCCAGTACTAACTATTGGGGCGAATGAATTACTGAAGGCAAAATCAGTGAAAGAGGCTTTTATCGTTCCTTCGTTACGGCGAAAAGAAGACGAGGCTCTAATCATGATGGGATCGTTGGGGATGTTGTTCACTCAGGGTTACCGCATCAACTGGAAACAGTTAGCTCCGGAAAGTTCGCTAGTAGAACTACCTGCCTACGCTTGGCAGCACGACCGCTACTGGTTTGAGACCACGGCTCATGAACAAGAGCGATTAGGGGAAGTGATTCACCCGCATCTTTCTAATGTAGAACAGTCGGTAGCTAATCCGAACCAATTCATTTGGAAACTACAGTTAGATACCAAAGTGCACCCCTATATTGAGGATCATAAAGTTGATGGTACCGTCATTTTCCCCGGAACAGGTCATTTGGAAGTGGCATTTGCCGCCGGAAAATCTTCTTTTGGCGAATCTTTTGGGTTTTTGGAAGACATCCATTTTGAGTCAGCTCTTTTTCTTCCGGAAGAGGGAGAATTGATGGATATCCGGCTGGAGGTTGCCTCCGACGAGGGAAGCTACCGCATCTTTAGTAAGGGTGAAGGAGGTGATACTCCCTGGACGATGCACTCTCGAGGGGTGATGAATCATTTAGGTGACGCATTTGTGTCTTCATCGGTTAACTTACCCGAAATCCAGAAGCGGCTTACCGAAACAGTTTCAGTTTCAAACCTATACGTTGAACTTAAAGAAGGAGGGCTTCAGTACGGAGAGGCATTCCGATGTATTCAGCAATTGTGGAAAGGGGATAGCGAGATTCTGGCTGGTATCAAACTCAGTAATAATCTGCATCACGGAATTGAAGAGTATGGTTTTCATCCGGCCTTATTAGATGCTTCTTTGCACGCTATTTTTGCGGCGAAAGAAAGCAGAGAAGGAGAGAAGCGGGGGATTTATTTACCCGTTCACATTCAGCGGTTTAAACTTCACAGCAAGCCCAATACTAGAATCTGGAGCTATATCCGAGTATCGGAAGCTAGTGATGCCCAATTGCGAGGAGACTATTTCATTTTGAACGAAGACGGAACATTAGTAGCGGAAATTCAGGGGCTAACCTGTAAGTACATTGAAGGTTCTAGAGGAGAATCGGCAGATGAGTTATATCGTGGAATGTACTCATATGCCTGGGAAGAAGCTACTGAAGTACCAGAATCACAAAGTATGACTCGAGTGAACGGTGATGTTACCGGAGGATGCCTTTTATTCGTAGACCAACAGGGAGTAACCCCCGTTTTATTGGAGAAATTCAACGGCGATAACCTTCACCCGATGCTGATCGAAAAAGGAGAGTCTTACGAAGAGTTATCCTCAACTCGTTTTCGGATTAATCCTTCCTCACAGGAAGATATTGAGCGAGTACTGGCCGAGGTGACTCGTAAGGGCTTTAAGGTGCGAAGAGTGATGTACCTCTGGGGACTGGATAGCACCTTCAATCCGAATATAGCAATCAACGAGCTGGATCAGCAGCAGGAAGCGTTAGCCGAATCAACCACCAATATGCTCCGGGCTATTGTAAACCACGGTAGTGAGCCAGTGCTGTACCTTGTTACGCAAGGAGCTGATAGCATTCGAGACGGTGAACCGGTGAATATCAACCAAGCGGCAATCTACGGAATGGGCCGGGTTCTAATGAATGAATTTCCCTTCATTAAGACCAGTTTGGTAGACCTATCGTCAAGACTAAACATCAAAGAGCTGGAGCTGCTGTACGAGCGCTTTACCATCGTAGAAAAGCCAGTGTACCCGGAAGTAGCTCTACGCCAAAATGAGTTACTCATCCGTAAACTACAGGCGGTGACTGAGGAAAACGCGGAAGAAGAGTCGGCTACTATCAGCTCGGCTCAAGGAACTGCCTACCAGGCATCGGTAAAGGAATATGGTACCCTGGATGGTGTTGAATTTCGTCAAATAGTTCGTGGCGAACTTGCCGATGATGCGGTTGAGATTGAAGTGCGGTCTGCCGGGTTGAACTTCAAGGACATTATGAATGTGATGGGCTTACTGAACGACGAGGCAGTTCAGGGAGGTATTGCGGGCAAGAATCTTGGATTGGAGTGTTCCGGAGTGATAAGTCGGGTAGGTAAAAATGTGGCGGAGTTCTCCGAAGGTGACGAAGTAATGGCCTGGGCAGCTAACTCCTACGCGGGCTATACCGTAACCCCAGCTTCCTGTGTGGTGAAAAAACCTAATCATCTTTCGTTTGAAGAAGCAGCTACTATTACCGTAGTCTACTTAACGGCCTACTATTCACTGAATTATCTGGCCAGGTTAAGTGAAGATGATACTGTATTGATCCACGCGGCATCGGGCGGAGTGGGTATTGCCGCCATTCGGTTGGCCCAACTTGCCGGAGCTAATATTATTGCTACTGCTGGTACAGAGGAGAAGCGAGCGTACGTGCGTTCGTTAGGAGTTAAGCATGTCTTTGATTCTCGTAGTTTGACTTTTGCTGATGAGGTTAAGGTAGCCACCGACGGACGGGGAGTTGATATTGTTTTGAACTCGTTATCAGGCAAAGGGATTACCCAAAGTATTAAGTGCCTCGCACCGTTCGGACGATTTATTGAGATTGGTAAAGCGGATATCTACCAGGATACTAAGCTAGCACTGAAACGTTTCGGTGAAAACCTATCGTACCACGCGGTTGACGTTGATCGGTTGATGCTACAGAAGCCGAAACTGGCCAAACGTTTGTACCAAGGAATAGCCCTCTTGTTTTCAGAAAAGCAACTAGTGGTTCATCCTCATCAGGTATACCCAGTTTCTCAACTCACTGATGCATTGCGGGTACTCAGTAAAGGCGGACACATTGGTAAACTAGTAGTTAGCATGCAGGCTGATGATGAAATTGAAGTCCTGCCCGCTCAGGAACTGCAGCTTACTGCTGATGCTACCTATTTAATTACGGGTGGGGCAAGTGGCTTCGGATTGATGTTAGCCAAATGGTTAGCTGAAAAAGGTGCCCGGAGATTAGTGTTACTCAGCCGAAGTGGTTACAAGCACCAGGGTGATTACCAAATTGCGGATGCTTTGAAACAGCAAGGAGTGGAGTTATATCCGATGAATCTGGATATAACAGACCGTAAGGCAGTCAACGGAGTGGTAAGTTACATCAATAAACATCTCCCTCCGCTTAAAGGAGTAATTCACAGCGCAGCCGTGCTAAACGATGCCACGCTGATGAACACTGATACTGAACGGTTTATGAAAGTGTTCCGTCCGAAAGTCCTGGGAGCTTGGAATCTGCATCAAGCGACTGAGCAAACTGATTTAGATTTCTTCCTTTCACTTTCATCCATTTCCTCACTATTTGGTTTACCCGGACAATCCAATTATTCTTCGGCTAATAACTTCCTGGATCGCTTAGCGCAGCACCGCCAATCGCTAGGACTGGCCGGATCTTCGGTCAATTTGGGTGTGTTGGGAACCTACGCTGGTATGTCGAAGGAAGGAGGAAATGTGCTGAATGTACTGGCAAATCAGGGTTGGTTACCGTTATCACTGACCCAGGTTACTGACAAAATAGAAAATGTGTTGTTGCAGCAACCCGCCGTTAGAATGGCTGCAAACCTGGATTGGCAACGGTTTAGAAGTTTCTTCTCTCATTTGCAGCAGGATGTGCGGTTCGCCCATTTTCTGGAAGAAGCTCAGCAAGGTGGGGGTAGTAACAGTAACTCTACTCTGGCCGACCAAGTTAAAAATGCGGTAGAAGATCAACAGGTGCCACTACTGCGTAGTCTGTTGGCTGAGTCCCTAGCTAAAATATTGGGGGCAACTGTAGATCAGATCGAAACCGATGTTTCTATCTCAGCGATGGGACTGGACTCGCTAATGCTTAACCAGCTACGAAATTGGATTCAACAGAAGCTGGAGGTCAACTTTCCACTGATGAAGATTGCTAAGGGACCGAGCTTAACCGAGTTAGCCGAGCAACTCTTGGAAGAATTGACTGAGACTGTAGCGAGCGAACAATCAGAGGAATCTGCTAATGCTGATACTTCAGGAATTGCCAGTGAAACGGATATTGAAGTAGTAGGAGGAAAGTGGCTAGTTCGCAATAAGCACAATCAGCAGGATGTGAGACAACGGGTATTCTGTTTCCACCCGGTAGGAGCGGGAGCATCTATGTTCAGTCACTTTATCTACAATACCCCTGAGAGTACTGATGTGCTGGCCTTCCAGTTGCCAGGGCGAGAAAACCGTAGCGACGAAGAGCCTTACGAGGATATGCTCAAGCTGATTCCGGATTTGGCCCAGGTGATTCGCCCTTACTTAGATAAGCCATTTATCATCATGGGGCATAGCTTTGGAGGTATGGTTGGCTTTGAACTGATTCGGTATATTCGGGCCCAGTACAATATTGAAGCTAAGCACCTGTTTATTACTGGTACTATTGCGCCTCAGCTAACCCTTAAGTGGAAAGAGCGGGATGTCATTAGCCAAACGGCGGTAGAGACCAACTCCGAAGAACGGCTACTGTCCTTGATGAATTACATTGATGACGTGGAATTTCTGAAGCGTATTCTGCCGGTGATGCGGAAAGATATGCCGTTAATCATGAGCTATCGCTACGAAGAGTTGGAAAAACTTCATTGCCCTATTACAGCCTTTGCCGCTGCGCAGGATGAAGTAGTGTTGGTGGACGAAGTTCGCCAGTGGGAAGTACAGACCAGTGCTGGGTTTACGCTAGAAGTTGTGGAAGGGGATCACTGGTTTCTTAGCCGAAATCGCGAATTAGTATTAGAAAGGCTTACTCATGCTTTGCAGGATGAAATCTCATCACTAGTTCAGACCGATTGATAGCAAGGTCAGAGGACGGTGAGTAAGCACTGTCCTCTTCTCCGTTCCAAAAATTTCTGTTTTATTATATCCCTAATTTTACCAATTATGAATTTATTGACATTAGGTGTTGACCCAACCATGTCCACCAATCTTAAGCGAAAGGTCCGACTAACCAATATGGTAGCGTTGTTGACCCTCTTAATTGGAGTAGTATACTCCGGAATTTTGTATCTGTACTTTCCTTCTTTAGTAATCTATCCATTGGGCTGTTTGGTGGGCTCACTCGTAGTTTTAGCTCTTAACTTCTACGGGGCGACCACCATTGCTAGATTTATTTGCTCATTCCAGATGTTGCTGTTCACTACACTATTTCATGCTTACGCTATTCAACCGGGAGAGCATGTAATTACCTCATTGTATCTCTCTCAGTTTGCTATGGGTATTATACCATTCTTACTGTATGATTTTAAAGAAAAAGGTGAATTGATCGCTACATTGGTCATTTGCTATGCCATTATTTTAGGGCAGCAGGGATTGAACGTACTTCTAGATGCTCCCGGAGTAAATGCTGATGCTTATCGAGAAAGCATCTTAAGTCCGTTAACCTACTTTTTTGCTGTAGTAATTTCTGTTGCCGGGGGAGCACTGATTAGCTTAGGCAAAAGTGAAAAGGTCAGCGAGGTTAAGAAAGTCAATGGTGTTGAACTGTCAGAAAATGTATACAGTAGTGTTTAACACGTTTGAATTATATCCTTAGAATTTATTAGAATATAAAAGATAAAGTTCAAACACTCTATTAGACAGCTTTTTACTTGTATAAGTAGGTAAGAACGAGCTTTTCTTTTTAATGTGAAAGATTCTTTGTTAAATGTTCCCTCACCCTCTGCTCATCTAATAAGTATCCCGAAGGATTACTTTTCGGGTGTGCAGATTCCACTACGAAGAAGTGGCTGGAGTGGCAGTTCCTTCTTGGGGTTTGCCTCTCCCCCTTTTTCCATTTTAAATAGCAACCGACATCAGTACTTGCATCTTAGTGAACTGAAGTACTTTGACCAAATACCCTACGAAAGAGCGAAGCATCAATATTTGCTGAGTCGGTATACAGCTAAATGTACTTTAGCTCACTACCTTAAAGAAGTGGACATTAAGGCAATCGCAGTAGTAAAAGGGATCTTCCGTCAGCCACTCGTCAATTATACTAAACACCCTATACCAAATATAAGCTTAGCTCATACAGAAGGTATTGGTGCCTGTATCATTTTTTCACGGGAACATCCAATGGGTTTAGATCTAGAATTTCCAAAAAACGAAAGTTTAGAATCTATTGCTCAGACGACTACTCCAAATGAAAAGATTTTGCGAACTGAATCCCTTGAAAGTGATTTATCCTTTTACACTCGTATATGGACCGCCAAAGAAGCACTCTCCAAAGTATTGGGTACCGGACTTACAACTCCTTTGCATGTGTACGAGATTAACCAACTAGTTGTAAAGAAAGATTACACAATAAGTTACTTTAAAAACTTCACTCAATATAAAGCAATCTCTTTCTGGGTAGGCCAATTTATTTGTTCCATTGTGCTGCCTAAAATGACGGAATGTTATCCCTCAACATGGATTTTTGATAGATTAAATATTTCTAACTTTGAACAGCCTAGAAGTTAGAGGTGGTTGGATAGTTTATTTTATTGGCAAATTCTGAATTAGTGGAATGAATATTACTATGTTGCTGATCAATTGGTTTAATATCGATGAAGGTCAGTGGCGCAGTTTTGTATAGTTATTCTTCTATTTTTGCTTCATTTTCACTGGTAGATGATGTTTCTTTCCTACATTTTCTAGAGTTTGATTTTCAGCTTTCTATAAAAAAAATCTTTATCGCACATCAGAGAGGTAAATAGTAATTGTTGCAAGTTTTTTAGCAATTAGTATGGCATTTTTGGGGCTTAATACTATTAAATAAACTCCACATGTCAATATTTAGAAGCATAGTAGAAGCCGGTTTACGTGACAAGTTACCTGACTACATTAAAAAGAGGGTACAGCCAACGAATATCGTTGCTCTCACGTTAGCCACCGTTATTGCTATTCCATTTACGGTTATAACACTAATCTACTTTCCGAATTTGGTAGTTTTTCCGGTGGGAGGGGCCGTCGTGAGTTTAGGCTGTATATGGATTAATCATCTAGGTGGTATAAAATATTCTCGGGTAATAATTTGTATTATCCCGATCATTCTTGGTGCCTCTTATAATGCTGCGTTGAGCGGACCAACTGATGATCCACTACCAAGTCTATACCTAATTGAACTTAGTTTTGCATTAATCCCCTTTGTTATCTTCGATTCTCGCGAATGGTCTTTTATCTTATTCACAATAATTCTATGCTCAATTATCATCTTGACTTTTCCAGTTACGAAAACATGGTATACCTCTGCTTATGACTCAACTCCTTTACGAAATGGTTGGCTTAGTACACTTACAATCTCTTTAGCTATTCTTGGTGGGTTTGGTTGTGTAATGGGTATGATTTTCATTACCAAACAATCTGAAAAAGAAAGTGAGCAGTCTCGGGTGGAAGCAGAACAGCGTAACCAAGTATTGCTAAAACAACAAGAAGAGAATGCTCAAAAAACTAAAGAGCTGGAAGCTGCCCAAGCAGAGGAGCGTAAACGACAGTGGGCTGCCGAAGGTGTTGCCCAGATCTCAGAAATCGTTCGCAATACTGGAGCTGAAGATAATTTATACGATCAACTAATTACTTCAACAGTAAAGTATATGAGTTCTAACCAGGGCGGATTATTCGTAGTGGACCGTAGCAGTAACGAAGTAGCTATTCAACTAGTGGCTTGTTACGCCTACGAACGAAAGAAATTCCTAGAAAAGACTATTTCTCCTGGTGAAGGACTAATTGGTCAGGCGTATCTGGAAGGTGAGTATTTACACTTTACCGAGATTCCAGCCGATTACGTAAATATTACGTCAGGTCTGGGTCAGGCAACACCGACTTCTTTGTTGATTGTTCCGCTCAAAGTGAATGAAGAAGTGGAAGGGTTACTAGAGCTAGCCGGTTTCCGTGAGTTTGAAGAACATGAAATTGAATTCCTACAACGTCTGGGTGAAGTGATGGCTTCTCATATCCAAAACCAGCGAGTAATGCAGCAGACCCAACAGCTGCTAGCGCAGGCTCAAGAACAAGGGGAAGAAATGCGAGCCCAGGAAGAAGAAATGCGACAGAATATGGAGGAGCTGCAAGCGACCCAGGAAGAGATGCACCGCAAGGAGCGCGAGTATCAGACTCAGATAGAAAAACTAAAGCAAGAATTAGCTGAAACTAGCTAAATTAATTTTTTTCAGCGAAGACATTGCAAGGCTCTTCACACTAGCTGTGAGGAGCCTTTTTGTATTTATGCCTAAAGCAGTTCTAGAACCACCTGTCACTGAGTGATGGAGTAGTAATCCTTTTTATTGGCCTCTCTTTAAAAATACCGAATGCCCTGAGAGATTATCAGTATTACTGACCATAAGCCCTTAACACTAAGCTTTTTAAACTAAAGCGTTTTTTTTTGAATTTTAGCTCTAAGCTAAGAACTGACTACTGAATTATCTTGGGCTTAGCTATTATAAATGCTAAGACTGAGTCGCTACTCGTAGGTAACCTTTCTCTATCGATTTTGTCATCCACCGATCCTGTTATTGGTAATTCTACCCTGAGCTGCTGTGAATCCTGTAGTTAGGTCATACGGCGCGCATGCTCTATTTGGTTAGTCATGAATTAAACTATTACATTAATCCACATGATTATATGGATGTTAGAATAGAATATTACATATATATAGTAATATAAAAAATGTTAATAGTTATAAAAAATCACTTAGTGGATTGACTTTTAACTTTATTTTGCTATTAGAAGAAAAAATTTACTTTTTTTGTGAAATTATTACATGAAAATGTTTTATTATCTCTGTTATCGTAGTATATTTATACGTTTTATTACATCTAAGACTTCTACCACTTTAGTTAATCTACCATCATATTCTACCTGGATTCATGAGTCAACTACTCGTTACCAAGAAGCAAATAACCGATGCTGGCTACGCTATTGCCTGTTTCCTAACTTTTATAGCTGTTGTAAGCTCTTTGAGTCGTTATTTGCTATCTCACGACTTGCATATGCAAATAGCCAGTATTTTGTACGGAGAACCCTACACTGAGGTACAATTTGCTGAGCTATCAAAACGTCCGATACAGGAATTCATTCACCGGGTTGTTGGGGCAGCCTACATGATTATTGGCCTACTTCAGTTCACCCCTTCATTTAGAAAGAAAAACTGGAAATTACACCGAGTACTAGGTCGTGTTTTCGTCATCTTTAGCCTACTAGTGGGGCTGGGCGGCATCTACATGGGCTTATCCTATCCGTTCGCTGGCTGGCGAGAAACAGTACCCACTCTTTTGTTTGGTGGATTGTTTATATACTTCGTATTTATGGGCTACCGGCGTGCCCGGCAACGAAAAATACTGGAGCATCAACTTTGGATGATCCGCAGCTTCTCTATTGCGCTAGGAATTGCCACTATCCGCATTATTGTATTAGCGGTGAACACTTTGACTGATATTGAATACAACAAAATTTTTATTTTTGCTTTTTGGTGTGCCTGGACAATGCACTTAGTACTAACTGAAGCTGGAATTTATCTGGCATTTACCCGTAAGGTGAAAAAGGTGCAATACGCTGGTTAGCAGCTTATAAGTAGGGTATTGTCAATCTCAATTTTTCGTGATGTAATTAACCCTATTCGGTAAACTACTCCGAAGTTAATTGGATGTAATACCCACTATGGTTGCGGATATTAAAAACCCGTCCGTCGCCAAAGATCAGGTATTGACCCCGAATTCCGGTAAGCCGACCGTTAATTTCGGGCTGCTTGGTGAGCAGTACACTTTTGACTTTTTTGGGATAAGTTAGAACTGGGTAATGAATTTCGGTGACTGGGGCTTCAATAGTGTAGTATTCCTGAAACTCTTTTGGTAGCTGATTTTCTACACTCTGACGATGTTCGTCTAGATCTAACTCCTCGTTAGTTTCGTCTTTTAGCATATTTCGCCAGTTGGTTTTATCGGTAAAACAAGTCTTGAGGGCTACTTCTATGGCTCCGGCTAGATATCGATATGGTACCTGGGCAATAGGAGCGGCTTTCCAGGCTCCTTGGTCAATCCATCGGGTAGGTACCTGCGTGTCTCGGGTGACTCCTACCTTAATTACGTCTGTTTGAGCTAAATATACAATGTGAGGCTTTAGATGATGTTCCTTTTCCCATTCTGGATCACGACCTTCTCCTAAATGGGCGCGACAGAGTTCGGGATGAATAATACATTCTGAATTTTGAGGTGATTTAATAAAACAAGGGTAGCAGAAGCCTTGTCCAAAAGACTTTTTAGTTAACCGACCGCAATTAATGCAGTTGATCTGACCGTCAAATACAATTGTAATAGTTTTATCGATAAAGTCATTCATCAGCACTGGCTCTCCGTTCAGATGTAGTGTGTATTGAACCGGGTCGGTCAGAGTGGTTTGCATTTTACGGAGATTCCCTTCGTAGGTCATAGGTTAACTAAATATTAAAAAGCTTATTTCGTAGCCGACGAAAGTAGAAAATAATTTGCTTAGGTCGTAGAGAAAACATTTTGCCAACTACTCTTTTTTACCTTTATACGATAAAGCTATGACAGAAACGTCGGTAAGTATATTAGGATGTGGCTGGTTAGGGTTTCCTCTGGCTAAAGCTCTGGTTAGCGCTGGGTATCGGGTTCGAGGTTCCACTACCAGTTCGGAGAAATTGTCAATGCTTGAACAAGGAGGAATTGAACCCTACCTAATCACTCTTAATCCAACTCTGAAAGAATCTGCTAATGCGTCTTTCTTTAGTAGCGAAATTATGGTGATAAATATACCTCCAGGCCGAAAAAGAGAAAACGTTGAATCGTTTTATACCACACAAATCAGGGAAATTTTAAGCCAACAACCCACCGAGAGGCTAATTTTTATCAGCTCTACTTCGGTATATCCTGACTGTAACCAGGAAGTTCAGGAGACTGATAGTCTGGCTCTGAGAGCTGCGGATAAAACTTTGAAAGCTAGCGGGAAAGCATTGCTAATGGCCGAGGATCTTGTCCGTAACTATTCCCCGCAAGCTACTATAGTTCGTTTTTGCGGATTAATGGGCCCCGATCGCCATCCTGGTCGGTTTTTAGCTGGGCGAAAGTTACCGAGTAGTGGACAGGCACCTATCAATTTTATTCATTTAGGTGATTGTATTGCAATACTCAAGCTAATCGTTCAGGAGGAAAAATGGGGTGAACTATTTAATGCCTGTGCTGATTCTCATCCAACTAAAGAGAAGTTTTACACTCTGGCTGCTGAGAAACTAGCCTTAGACCCACCTAAATTCTCAGCGGAAGCTACACCTTCTTATAAGAAAGTGAATAACGATAAGCTAAAACAACATTTGGGATATACGTTTATCTTTCCTGACCCTACGCAGGCACTATGAAAAGAGTTTACTGGTTGATCGGTACAATTATCGGGGGTGGAGTGGTTTCCTGCGGGCAATTCCGTACGAGCAATGAAAAGCTATACCAGCAGTTTGAAGCTGAGCCGGTAAGTTTACGAATCAAAGAATATCAATTTGAAGAACATGCGATACGCTACTTAGAAACCGGATCGGATGATAAACCTCTGGTGTTATTTGTACACGGAGCTCCTGGCTCTGCTGATGCCTTTGTGGATTTTTTGAAAGACAGCACGCTCACCAAAAATGCTCATTTAATTTCAGTTGACCGTCCAGGGCACGGATATTCTGACTTCGGAAATACAATGGTTTCAATTGAGCAGCAAGCGGCAGCACTTAAGCATTTATTAGAACAGAATAGTGCCCATTCAAAGCCCATTTTGGTAGGCCATTCATTTGGTGGCCCTATCGTTGCTAGATTTGCGATGGATTATCCTGATCTTGTAGGGGCGTTAATCTTGGCAGCACCAGCCGTTGATCCAGCGAACGAAAAAATCTGGTGGGTGTCCTATCCAGCCGATTGGAAACTGTTCCGGTGGATGGTGCCCCGGTCGTGGCGAGTTACCAATGATGAAAAACTGGCCCATATTGAGGAGTTAAAGAAGATGCAATCTCTATGGAGTAAGGTAACTGTACCTACCACCATTATTCACGGAGAAAAGGATAAACTAGTCCCGATAGAAAACGCCTATTTTGCTCAGGAACAACTGGTCAATGCTCCCGTAACTGCGGTTATTGAACTGGAAATGAATCACCTTATTCCCTGGAACCGCCCCGACCTGATTAAGGATGCTATTTTAGGTTATCTAGAGAAAGAGAATAATGGTATTGAGGAATAGGAATTTCTTCCTTAGAGAAGTAAGTGTTGCTGAAAAAATAATCCAGGTCTGGTAAGCAAATAGGAAAGTTAAACCCGCTTGGCTGGATGCTTTTCTAGATCAAATAGGTCGTTTAGCACATCAATCAAGGTTTCAGCTTCACCTCGCTTACAGGCGGCCTTAAGTTGAAGTACCGGAAGCTTCATGATTTTCTGCATCATGCCTCTGGTTACTTTCTCAACATGCTCTAGCTGTTGGCTGTCCAAGTCTTTAAGATGGCGAGCCATTTCTTCCTGACGGATTTGCTCTAAAGCGTTCTTCAAGCGTTGGATAGTAGGGGATACCTCCATTTCCTGCGCCCACTGCTGAATTTCGGATAAAGCTTCTTCAATAATGGATTTCACGTCGTGGACCGCAGCTAATCGCTTTTCTAAGGCCTGATCGGCTTTATTGCGGATATCATCTATGTTGAATAGATGCACTCCCGGTAGGGTTGCAATTTTGGGATCAATGCTACGCGGTACCGAAAGATCAATAAAGTAGCTTGGCTGCTTTAAACCAAGATCGTTTAACAAATCTGTAGTAATCAATGGTTGCGGCATAGCTACCGAAGAAACAATAATATCCGATTGGCTAATTGCCTGAGCAAAATTTGCAAAAGGAAAGGTTTCAAACTCGTGCTCCTCAGCAATCTCTTGAGCTCGGGAAAGTGTGCGGTTGGTCAGTGCGATATTGGGTAGACGAATTTTAGCGTCTCCCAGATTTTTAGCTACATCAGTACCAATTTCACCCAGGCCAAGTAGTAACACCTTAGGGTCTGACAGCGAAGAGGCGAGGTTAGTTACCAGTTCAGTGGCTGCGTAAGAGATTGAAGCTGCTCCGTCGCGAAATCCTGTTTCCTGCACTACCCGCTTATTGGTGAAGAAGATAGTATGTAACAAGCGATGCAGAAAGGGACCGGCCATATTAGCATCAGCCGAAGCCTGGTAAGCCCGCTTCACTTGGTTTGTGATTTGCAGATCGCCTACTACCTGTGATTCCAATCCAACCGCTACCTGAAAAAGGTGGCGCATCGCGGCAATGCTTTGTGTAATGCGAGTGAAATACGGATTGTAGTCTTTTATGTTGGAAAGTCCCTTTACAATACCCAACAATGCCACTAAAGTATCTCCTAAATCATCTTCGTGGGAGTAGTATACCTCGGTGCGGTTACAGGTAGAAAGCACCAGCACATTCTGGGCCGAGGTATACTCTTTAATTTTGGATAATAGATCTTCCGTTTCCTGGGGAGAGAGCGCTACATTTTCCCGGATTTCAACCGAGCTGTTCTTATACGTAAGAGAGATTGCTTTGAACGAATGATGCATGAGTTGGACAAAAATGTCGACACACAAAGATAATTGCTATTTATGGATTAGTAAACTACTAACCAAATTTATAACCAGTATAAATAGCGGATTTTAGACTTCAGTAAGATAAACGTAGGTATTAGTACTAAAAATTCCAGAAATCAGTAATAATTCTCGGTGAAGTAGGTAACGTTCTTGGTATAGTTAACTAGTGAGGTTAAGGCCGACATTTAGTATAAATTACACTTATCGCTAATAATTTTTTAATTTCCCGTTTATAATCCTAATCTACTTTTTATGGCCGATCCCATCCTTCCCATCAAGAAACTATTAGTAGCTAACCGAGGTGAAATCGCAATCCGAATTCTCCGGGCTGCTTCCGAACTTCGTATCCGTACCGTTGCTCTTTACACCTACGAGGACCGCTACTCTTTGCACCGCTACAAGGCAGATGAGGCCTACCAGATTGGTGAAGACACTGAGCCGCTTAAACCTTACCTGGATATTGAGGCAATCATACTGTTAGCGAAGAGGCAAGGGGTTGATGCTATTCATCCCGGCTATGGTTTTTTATCGGAGAATGTCCGCTTTGTGCGCCGATGCAAGGAGGAGGGAATCATCTTCGTGGGTCCTGAGCCAGAAGTAATGCAGAAACTGGGCGACAAAGTCTCCGCCAAAGAAATTGCTGTGGCGGCTGAAGTACCGGTAATTGAGGATAGTCAACAAGCGCTTGATAGTCTTGATATTGCCACCGAGGAAGCTGAACGAATTGGTTTTCCGGTGATGGTTAAGGCAGCGGCCGGTGGGGGTGGCCGGGGAATGCGGGTGGTTCGGGATAAAGACAGTCTAAAGCAAGCTTACACTGAAGCAAAGAACGAAGCTCAGAAGGCCTTTGGCGATGATACTATTTTCTTAGAGAAGTTCATTGAGCAGCCCAAGCACATCGAGATTCAGATTATGGGCGATAACTACGGCAATATCGTCCATCTCTACGAACGCGACTGCTCCGTTCAGCGACGCTTTCAAAAGGTGGTAGAAGTAGCTCCATCGGCCAACCTAAAGCAGGAAACTAAAGATCAGCTATACGAATACGCCCTGCGAATTGCTAAGCATGTAAATTACAATAATGTGGGCACCGTCGAATTTCTGGTGGATCGTCAGGAACAAATTTACTTCATCGAGGTAAACCCCCGTATCCAGGTAGAGCATACCATTACCGAGCAAATTACTGGTATTGATATTGTCCGATCTCAAATTCTAATTGCCCAGGGACGCAAACTGTCAGACCCCCGTATCTTTATCAAAAAGCAATCGGACGTGCAGTATACCGGGTTTGCAGTGCAGTGTCGGGTTACTACCGAAGATCCTAAAAATAATTTTCGCCCCGATTACGGTACCATCATCGCCTACCGCAACGCGGGTGGCTTTGGTATTCGTCTGGACGAAGGTAGTTCTTATCCAGGAGTGACAATCTCACCCTTCTTTGATTCTATGCTGGTGAAGGTGACCGCGACCGGACGGACGTTGAAGGGAGCTTCCCAACGGCTACAAAGAACGTTGCGGGAATTCCGAATCAGAGGGGTGAAGACTAATATTGGCTTTCTCATCAACGTAATCTCGCATCCCACCTTTTACCGAGGTGAAGCTACCGTAAACTTTATTGGCGACCATCCTGAACTGTTCGATATTAGAGAGGGGCTGGATCGAGCTACCCGCACGTTGATGTACATCGCTGATGTAACGGTAAACGGAAACCCCAACATCCGATTTGTAGATCAGAATAAGACATTTCGTTCGTTGATTTTGCCCACTCAAACTATGCGGGAGGAGAAAACCAACGCTGAGGTTAACTACCAGTTTGTGCCTTACCCCAAGGGAAGTAAAGATCGACTTACTGAGATGGGCCGGGAGAAATTTGTGGATTGGCTCAAGCAGGAGAAACCGGTTCAATTTACTGATACTACTTTCAGGGATGCCCATCAATCGCTACTAGCCACCCGGATGCGGACCATTGATATGATGCGAGTGGCTGAGAGTTTTGCCAAGC
Organism: uncultured Flammeovirgaceae bacterium; assembly: GCA_937884755.1. Taxonomy (GTDB): domain Bacteria; phylum Bacteroidota; class Bacteroidia; order Cytophagales; family Cyclobacteriaceae; genus Tunicatimonas. The sequence continues at coordinate 179 of CAKZYJ010000134.1, read as the reverse complement.
ATCATCCGCAGGTATTTTCTATGGAAGTGTGGGGAGGCGCTACTTTTGACGTTTCCATGCGTTTCTTGTACGAGGACCCCTGGGAGCGTTTAGCTCAGTTTAGAGAAGCCATCCCCAATATTTTACTGCAAATGTTGCTGCGTGGTTCCAATGCGGTCGGTTACAAAGCCTATCCGGAT
>CAKZYJ010000133.1 GCA_937884755.1 uncultured Flammeovirgaceae bacterium | reverse complement strand
AGTAAGCTGACCAATACAGTGTCAGCCAAGCATTTCTACACCAGGTCATCGGGGGTTACTTATAACAACCGCATGGTAGGGCCAAGGGAAACGAATGAATTTTCCATCTTCGGCTACGGCAACGTGATCCAGTATCAATGGAGTCCTCTGATAAGGACGAATTTGGGCTACGAATTTACGGTAAGGCAACCAGACGATGAAGAGATTTTCGGAAACTACCTCACCGTAGCGCCTAACCCTTCCTTAAATCCAGAGAAGAGCCACAATATCAACTTTAGTACTGATTATAGTACCTTCAAAAGGCGGTTTAATGCGGGGGTAACTTTTTTCTACCGCAACACCAGTGATCGAATTTTTCTCAATGCAGTAACCTTTGGGCTGGCACGATATGAAAACCTCTTCGGTACGCGTGCATTAGGTGCTGAATTTCATACTGACTACCTAATTCTCGGAGGACTGAGAGCCTCTATTAACGCCACGTACCAAGACATCACCTTACAAGAAACAAGTCCAGAGGGGAATATCCCCAATCGATTCATAGGTTCTCGAGTACCCAATACCCCTTACCTGTTTGGTAACGGACAATTGCCCTACTCAAGAAAGGCCGCTTGGTTGGGCGATGGAAGGATTAATGTAGGCTATGACTTTAATTACGTTCATGAGTTTTTTTTAAGCTGGGCCGAAGATGGCCGGGCAGAAACCAAAGATATCATACCCACCCAAGCATTGCATAATATCAATCTTTCCTGGATGGCCCCCCGAGATCGCTGGAGTATCGGAATAGAGTGTCGCAATTTGACCGATGCCCGAGCTTTTGACAACTTTTCAGTACAACGACCCGGAAGAAGTTTTTACGTAAAAGCCAGATTATTCTTCAGCAATTAGTTTTTAATCAGTAATAAATCAATACCAGATGAAATTCACAATCAAACCCTCACTTCCGAATGCACTAATGGCCGTGCTAATCTCCTTGCTAATGTTGGCAGGGTGTGGCGATGATGATCCTAACCCAGAAGCAGGACCTGGAGAACCAGAAGGTCTAGGCGAGTACGCTATGGTTACGGCCGCACTCAATGCCGATGGACAAACCCGAGCATTTTACCTACAGCGAGTTTCGGTTGATAATACCGAAACAATTGACAATAGCGATGCTACCGAACTTTCGGCTGCTACCGGTGCTATGATGCACTCTTATGATGGGCATATTTATTTTAGTGATTATGCCAACGGGATCATGGAAAAGTGGAGCATTGATGATGCGAACAACACTACACTAGTGGCTGATATGAATGTTTCAGAGTTGACCTTTCAAGGAAATACTGCCTTCAAGGATGAAAACACTGCTTTCGTTGGGGGGATTTCCACGGACATCCTCATCTTCAATCCTACCACTATGCAAAAGACGGGTACTATCGACCTCACACCCGTTTCCAACATTGGGAATTCTACTGACTTTCCGCAACCAGGGGGCACGATTGTGGCCGAAACCGTTACTGAAATTTTGATTCGGGATAATTTGCTGTTTGCATCCCTCATGCCGCTAGCCGATCTTGCTACCCAAACCCCAGGTGAGAAGGGGTGCTCCATTATCATCATCGACATGGATAAAATTGATGCGAATACTCAGGGTAATACTGATGCGGTGGTCAAGCGTATCTTTGATGAGCGGGGTTCTGCTACCGGTGCTTGGGGTTCAGGGGGCGGTTCTCCTTTTATGCGCTTAGATGAGCGAGGAGATATTTACGTACTATGCCATAACTCTTGGGCTGGATGGAGAGCAGTTTACGATCGGCCGGCAGCTATTCTAAAGATTGCCGCGGGTACCACTGACTTTGATGAAAGCTACTACTTCGATTTGGAATCGGTAGCTAGAGGCCTCGGCAGTCCGGTGATGAACCTGGAGTACTACGGAAACGGTAAATTTCTGGGGGCAGCTCAGGATCCTTCGGCCATTAATCCTGATAATCCTTTTTCCTATTTTATTGATCCCATCTACCAGTGGTGGAGCTTCGACTTGTATAATCAGACCGCCGAGATTGTAACTGAGGAGTACACCCGAGCTGCGGTGGCATCGGTGACGTACTTTGAAGATGGCTTTGGCTACGTTCCTTTTGAGGCAAACGGCGAGCAATTTGTAATGAAAGTCAATTTGAACACCCTGGAGACAAGTAAGCAATTCAATACTACCGGAACACCTCATCTTTTCAGTCTACAGTAGCGAGATGGTCATCGTCGTTAGTTCATGAATACTGTTAGGTACATCATACGATTTTTGTTGGCACTGATCTTTATCTATGCTGGTATCGAGAAGCTGTTTATGCCCTACGATCCATCGGTATTTAAGTCAGACGTAGAGATGACTGACCCGAAATTCTTCGAGTTTTACGATTTTCTGATGGGAACTGGCTATCTCTACTTCGTGGGGTTCTTTCAGCTATTGAACGGATTACTTCTTGTATTTCGGAGAACATACCTTTTGGGAGCTATAATGAT
>CAKZYJ010000132.1 GCA_937884755.1 uncultured Flammeovirgaceae bacterium | reverse complement strand
ATATTCCGGGCCGTAACCAACCGGATTACCATGCTGCTGACTTGTTAAGCGATGTACTAGGACGAAGCCGTTCTTCCCGCCTGTTTACTAAACTAGTGAAAGAAACCCCCTTATTTAGCTCAATTAATGCCTATGTAACCGGCTCAATTGATCCCGGCTTGCTCATTATTAACGGCCGATTGAACGAAGATGTGGATCTGGAAACGGCTAACACTGCTGTAGAGTCAGTAATTGAGGATCTAAGGCGAGAGTTGGTGTCGGGAGAAGAATTGAGGAAAGTAAAGAATCAGGCAGAATCCACCTTAGTGTTCTCCGAGATGGAGCTACTGAACCGAGCCATGAATTTGGCTTATTCTACCTTACTAGGTAATCCGGATTTAATCAACCAGGAATCAGAGCAGATTCAGGCGGTAAAAGCCGAAGATGTTTTGCGGATGGCTGACGCTTTACTCGCACCGGATAAAAGTAATACTCTTTTTTACGAAGCTAAGAATTGAGCTACGCTTTTATGTAGCCCTTACGCCTGAGGATAGTTTCCACGAACTTCTTCTCGTTTTCGGTATTGAAAATACGAAACGGGAGGTGCACTAGTTGGGCTTTGGAAACAATCAGTACAAAGTAGTCTTGTCCAATCCGGGCATCTTTGATCATATCCCACTTCAGGGGCATTCCCTGCCGGGGATTTACTTTAATAAGCACCTGTTGGCTATTAATTTCATAACTAAGCCGCTCAAAAAGTATTTTATTTTGCTCCATTTGAGTAACCCCGGTAAACTGGATGAGCCAGAATAGTATATACAGCACAAGAGCGATTAAAGGGCCAATAATCCACCAGATTGACCAGACAAAAAATGCCCCGGACATTAAAGCTAATACAATCAAAAATACCCACCACTGTTTTCGAAGCAGATTAAACATGGCGAGCTTGATATATGTACCGGTGGTTAATTGGTATTTTTTTGTCTTTACAATCATTGATCAGTCAATTCGGAATTCAGCCTACGTAATGAGGATGCAAGTATAAAACTTTCCCGTTAAACTTACCATAAAACTAAATACTTGGATTCAGCTTCAGCACCTATTGTTCTGCAATTACCTAAGGCCAGACAACGCAGTGCCTAGAATAGCAAATGCTAAGATGCTTAAATAGCTTTCAGACTCATATCCAGACTTTTCACCGAGTGGGTAAGTGCCCCAACTGAAATATAATCTACTTCACATTCGGCTACTTCTACAATGGTTTGCTCATTGATATTTCCTGAAGCCTCAGTTTTAGCGTGGTCGCCAATAATCTGCACGGCTTCTCGCATCAGTTCGGGAGACATATTATCCAGCATAATTACATCTACCCTACCTACCTCCAACACCTGGCGAACTTCCTCCAAGTTTCTGGTTTCTACTTCAATCGACAAATCCAGTTGTTTTTCTTTCAGGTAGGTATACGTACTTTCAACGGCTTCACGAATCCCACCAGCGTAATCAATGTGGTTATCTTTGAGCATCACCATATCGTAGAGGGCATAGCGGTGGTTTTGTCCACCACCAATAGCCACCGCCCATTTTTCGGGCAGCCTGAAGTTTGGAGTGGTTTTTCGAGTGTCTAGCAGCTTCGCCTTAGTGTGGTCAATCATTGATTGCAGCCGGTGGGTGTAGGTGGCAATGCCGCTCATGCGTTGCATGCAGTTTAGCACCAGCCGTTCGGCGGTTAAAATAGATTGAGCTTTGCCAGATACTACAAAAGCAATATCTCCAACTTCTACTTTTGTGCCGTCAGCAATCGCCACGTCCATCGTAAGCCGCTCGTCTACATTACTGAATATATGTTGAGCAAGGGTAACTCCGGCTAGTACACCATCGCCCTTAACAAGTAATCTAGCCTGTTTATTCAAATCAGAAGGTACAGAAGCTAGGGTAGAGTGATCGCCATCTCCAACATCTTCGTTCAGGGCAGCATTAATGAATGTCTGGATTCGTTCAGAAGTCAAGTAGGGTAAGTTCATTATTCTTAGATACCAGTAGTTTTAGGGTGAAGCTATTTTCTGCTTTTAATCTAGAGAATTAATTTATACAGCTAACAAGTGTTCGTTATTACCCTATCGTCATTTTTGCAGAACACTAGCTTGCGACTAACTGAGGAGATGACAAAGCAACTTACTTACATTGAGGTTTAATACGACTGTAGCAAGTTGCTGATAATCAAATTTTTATTGTATCGCTTTTAAAAGCTTTTGTTAAGTAAAATCTTACGGGGAAGCAAGATAATTATATCAGTACCATGTTCTTCTGAACTACGGTAGGCAATAGTACCTTCGTGCATTTCAACCACCAGCTTGGCCAAATAAGTACCTAAACCGGTTCCTTTGGCTTTACCGGAAGTGACAAACTTCTCAAAGAAATGCTCACGTACCTCTGCGGGGATTGTTCCTTGGTTGTGCACCGTGATTTTAAAAAAGCCATTATGATCAAGGGTCACAGAAATTTCCTGATTCGTTTCCGAAGCTTCCAGGGCATTTAAGAGTAGGTTATGGAGCATTCGCTGCATGTAAAACTTATCCGCCTTCATCATTACTTTTTCTTCGCTCAGCGGATGGTTTTGATAGAACAAAGTGATATTAAGAGACTTGCTCCTGAAATTTTTTTGGAGCTCGGCAAATTCGGTTTTTATTAACTGCGCCAGATCAAACTCTTCAGTGTTAGGGAGATAGTCCCCCTGTTCCATCTGAGCGTAGTCTAAGGAAGACTTAATCATATTTAAAGTCTGAGAGCTTCTGGTTCGCAAATGTTCCAACCAGATTTTTTGCGAGTCACTAGGTTGTTTGTCTAAGAGAACTTCCACCATTTGCAAGATGGAAGCCAGATTGTTCCGCATATCATGATTGGTCAACTGCTGGGCTACTTCCAGGGCTGAAAGCTTATGATTCAGATGACTGACCATCTTCTGCAGCTCGTTGAGTGTATGTTTGTCTTCATTAGTCTCAACTAAAAAAGTCATTTTACAGGCTCCTAGACTATCATTAGCCGGAATATAGGCTGCGGTAGAAATAATTTTTCTCGTCTTACCCTCCTTATCTAGTACCTCCCATTTCCCTTGCATTTCGTAATGGTTGCTCATGAACTCATCGTGCAATTGCTGCATCTGAGCATGAAAATCCTCCGGAACCACTACTAAGAATGAATTACCAATTAACTCCTCACGAGTGTAACCGTAAAAATCGCAGTAAGACTGATTGACTCTAACCACAGTTCCAGCACTATCGGTAACACAAATGGGAATAGGGATCAGTTCCAGTATTGGAATTAACTCTGAGGGCTTAGCTTCGGCAAACTGACGTAGTATCTCCAACTGACGCCCGTTTTTCGCGTCTACGTTGTTTGTTATCATGTTATTTCACAGGTGAAGGCTGTTCAAACGTACAAATTTTGTCTAAAAGATTATACATAAATATTAGACAAATTGCTAACACAATAGAGTGATTATACATTCATTTACCTTTAAAAAAAGAAGCATTAATTTCACCACAAACAGAATTTTTTTCTAGAAATTTAGAAGGCGCTTGATTATTTACCTAGATGCTCTTGCTCCTTTTCTTAACTGCTGGTCTTCTTGAACTAGAACATCAGTCAATAATTTATCTAATTCATTGATTTTGTCCTGATAAGCTGGATTTTCAGCCAGATTACTTTTGGCCACGGGTGAGCTAGTGTGATCGTATAGTTCTATCGCTACCACACTATCCGGATTCTCATAGTGCTGCCAGCGAGTATATCGAACTTCTTGCGTGCGGATACTGTAACCCATAATTTCTTTTTTCCGATCGTAGCCTAAATCTTTACCGCGGGGATACTGGCTTAAGGCAGCTATTTTCCCTTTCTGATCAGGGTCTTCCATTTGCGGCACGAAACTATCTCCCTGAAGATGAACCGGTGGTGGCAAGTCAGCCAACTCGCAAAGCGATGGGTAAATATCTACAAACTCGACCAATGCTTCGGATCGCCCTCCTGCTTTTGAAAAAGAAGGAGACTTTACAATCAGCGGAACTCGGGTATCCAACTCAAAATTAGTGTGCTTACACCAACTTCCGTATTCCCCCAGTTTCCAGCCATGATCGCCCCACAATATCACTAAGGTGTTATCGGATAAACCCAGGTTATCTAATTCGGTCAAAAGGCGGCCAATCTCGGCGTCAATGTGACTCACACAGGCGTAGTAACCATGTATCATGTTGCGAGCTTGATCTTCAGAAAGCGCCCCTTCCACCGGAATTCCGTAGTACTTCCGTAGTTCCCCAAATTGGTGCAGCGCAACCTCCGGCATACCTTCCGGTTCGGCTAGATCAGGGATTTCAATATCCTCCGGATCATATATATCCCAGTATTTTTTGGGAGCCACAAAGGGTAAATGGGGTTTTACGTACCCTACTGCCAGGAAGAAGGGCTGATCTTTTAAAATACCAAGTCGCTCAATAGCCCGATTGGTGGTACGGGTATCAATAAAGTTACTGTCGGGTGCATCGGAAGCCAGCCAGGGGATTTTTTGATCATCAATAGTAGGATATGATCCGTTGGCCCGAACAGTATCCCCGGAGTTCATGTAATCTATCGCAGCAACCGACCACTTGGGTACGGTCCAGGAAAGCGTATCGTCGTAGTTGCCGTGTCCGGTATGGTAGATTTTACCCACGGTTTCTGCCTGGTAACCATTCTGCTTAAAATGCTGGGGTAAAGTTACTACGTTAGGCACTTTAGTCCGGAAGTTGGTATACAGATCGTAGATACCAATGGCATCCGGTCTTAAGCCGGTCATCAGACTGTTTCGGGATGGGGCGCAGACTGCCTGCTGGCAATAGGCGTTCTGAAACAGAGTCCCTTCTTGTGCTAGACGATCAATGTTGGGTGAAATGATTTGGGAATGTCCGTAGCAACCTAACTCAGGACGTAGATCGTCTACGGCAATAAACAGGACGTTGGGTATCTCGGAAGTTACATTCTTGTCGTCAGCCGTGGTAGTGCACTGAGTGTAAAGCAGTAGATTGAGAAGAGCAAGCAATACATGTAATTTCATGGTCGTGTAGTTTTTTGCAGTACCATAAGGTCGTTCGCTTAAGTTAAATAAATTAACTTTGACCGCGTAATAACATTAATTCATTTTGTGCCCTCATGGATATTCTGTTCGCATCGCCCCAAATACAGCAATTAGTTGACGATATAAAAGACTTTCTGGAAGAGCAGATACTTCCGCTTGAACCTCAGTTGTTACACACACCTTTTCGCGATAACCTTCCTAAGCTTCATGAACTTCGTCAAAAAGTGAAGCACAGGGGATGGTGGGCTCCGCCCCTACCCGAAAATCATGGCGGTATGGGGTTATCCCTTACCGAATTTGCCCACATTAGTGAAGTTCTTGGAACTACTCCCTACGGTCATTACCTGTTCAACTGCCAAGCCCCTGACATCGGTAATATGGAGCTATTACTACACTACGTATCTAATAACTTGCAACAGCAATTTGCCCAGCCTTTAATCCGGGGTGAGACTCGAAGCTGCTTTTCTATGACCGAACCCGAGCATGCTGGTTCAAACCCAACTGTGCTTTCTACCACGGCGGTTCGTGAAGGTGATGAGTACGTGATTAACGGTCATAAATGGTTTACCTCCTCGGCAGATGGAGCTAGTTTCGCTATCGTGATGGCCGTTACCAATCCGGACGAAGAAAGCACGTACCGAAGAGCTAGCATGATTGTAGTACCTACCGATACACCCGGTTTTCGGCTGGCCCGCAACATTTCCATTATGGGGGAAACAGGCAGCGACTACGCCAGCCACGCAGAAGTCTACTACGAAGATTGCCGAGTTCCAGTTTCCCACTTAATTGGTCAGGAGGGTGAAGGTTTTGCCCTTGCTCAGCAGCGATTAGGTCCCGGCCGTATTCACCATTGTATGCGCTGGATCGGCATTTGTGAACGGGCTTTTGATTTGATGTGCCGACGAGCTGCCGAAAGAGAAATTTCTAGCAATAGCTACCTCGGTCATCAGCAGTTTGTTCAGCAGTGGATTGCCGAAAGCCGAGCCGAGATTGATGCCGCCCGCCTGATGGTACTTAAAACCGCCTACGGTATTGATCAGCAGGGAGCTAAAGCGGTTAGAAACGATATTTCAGCCATTAAATTTTTTGTAGCCGATATACTCCAGAAAGTGCTCGACCGAGCTATCCAGACGCACGGCGCACTAGGAATCACAGATGATTTACCCCTAGCCTATTGGTACCGCCACGAACGCGGCGCCCGGATATACGATGGTCCTGATGAGGTACACAAAGCCTCACTGGCCCGTCAAATTCTAAAGAAGTACGGACTTACCACCCGAAAATCATGATAGATCAACCCACCCAGATTCGCTCGGGAGAAGAACTAGATAAAAATCAATTAGCAGCCTATCTGAAAAAGGAATTAGGTAGTCAGACTGAAGTAGTAGCAGTTAAGCAATTTCCAAGTGGATTCTCTAATCTAACGTATTCAGTACAGACTCAAGATCAGGAATACGTACTCCGCCGACCTCCTTTTGGGGCTAATATTAAATCAGCCCACGATATGGGGAGAGAGTACCGGGTACTGGAAGCACTGGAAGGAGTATACGACAAAATTCCCCAACCGGTACTGTATTGTGAAAATGAATTGGCAATCGGCGCACCTTTTTACTTAATGGAGCGAGTACAAGGAGTGATTCTACGAAATCAGCTCCCCCAGGGAATTATCTTGAGTAAAAACGATTGGCAGCAGCTTTCCGAAGCAGCCATTGACCAGTTAGCCGCATTGCATCAAATTGATATACAGCAAACCGGATTAGAAACACTGGGAAAGCCCGATGGCTACGTTGAGCGGCAGGTTAACGGCTGGATTAAACGCTACCGAAAAGCTGAAACCAACTCAATTGAAGCTATGGATTTTCTGGCCGAATGGCTACCCAAAAACCAGCCATCCTCCTCTCCTACGGCCTTTATTCATAACGATTATAAGTACGATAACCTGGTACTCAACCCCGAGAAGCTCACCGATATTTTAGCGGTTTTGGATTGGGAGATGGCTACGGTTGTCGATCCATTCATGGATTTAGGCACCACCTTGGGCTACTGGGCCGAACCAAATGACCCTAAACCACTGCGACAATTTGGACTTACCTCCCAACCGGATAATTTAAATCGAGCGCAACTTTGGGAACGTTACACTCAGCAGATTGGATTAAGAACCGAACACGCGGTATTTTACTTTGCTTTCGCTTCCTTTAAAATTGGGGTGATCGCCCAGCAAATCTACGCTCGCTTTAAGCAGGGCTTCACTAAAGACCCTCGCTTTGGCGGATTGATCTACGTAGTAAAGGCCTGTGCTGAAAATGGTCAGCAGGCCATCCGACAAAATAAAATCAGTAATTTGTACACCTAATACCTGACTGTGGACAGAAATCGGAAAGGAGCCCGATCGGCAAAAGACATTCCCGACGATATTATGGCTCAGCTCAATGCGGGACAGATTGAATCCGCTAACCTAGTGGAATGGCTGGCTATTGACCAGCTCAGTTTGTTAAAAGGCTTTCTGGAACAAGCTGACCGAAATCAGTACCTAGCGCCAGTCATTAACCGCATTGAGCAGCTTAAAAAGAAATCGGTAAATACTCTCAATGAGGCAATTGGAACGGAATTGCTTTCACTGGCTAGACAACATTCTGACGATGATTTATTTAGCTTTATGGCACAGCATCCTGCTGATATGGTTCGTTGCTGGGCTGCTTACTTCGTCGGTGGAAATGATGAGCTTTCTATTAACGCAAAGCTAACTAGAATTCAGCCGTTTGCTGCTGACCGCCACTTTGGAGTACGAGAGGTTGGCTGGATAGCCGTTAGACCAACAATTATTCAACAACTTTCACCCGCCATTGATATACTAGCTAAATGGACTTCATCATCAGACACCAATATCCGGAGGTTTGCCAGTGAGGCTACTCGCCCTCGGGGAGTATGGTGCCCGCATATTGAAGAACTAAAGCAAAATCCTGCCTTAGCGCTCAGCATACTTGAACCACTGAAGTCAGATTCTGCCCGGTACGTACAGGATAGCGTGGGAAATTGGTTGAACGATGCCAGCAAAACTCAACCTGAATTTGTTGTAAACCTCTGCCAAAAATGGACAACCGAAAGCCCGACCAAGGAAACTGCCTATATCGTAAAGAAGGCATTAAGAGCGCTGAATAAATGATTAGATATTGGTGCCTTCTGGTTTTTCGGTAGCTGATTTTCTTCGTATCTTCGAGGTTCCCTAACCGTAAATTATGTCCCCAAAAGCTTCTTCGGTCCAACTGCTTCAGACACTAGAAAAATACATTGGCTACACTGCTTTCCGTAAGAATCAGGAGCAGATCATCAAAACTATTTTAGCTGGTCAGGATGCGCTGGTGCTGATGCCGACTGGAGGTGGCAAATCACTTTGCTACCAGATTCCTGCCCTGCTTTCTGAGGGAGTTACGCTAGTGGTGTCGCCCCTTATTTCGCTGATGAAAGATCAGGTAGATGCTTTGCGGGTTAACGGAATTGCTGCTGCTTATCTCAATTCATCATTAAGCTCCGATGAACAAACTCACGTCTTCCGTCAGTTAAGAGCGGGTGAACTGAAGCTCCTTTACCTAGCTCCCGAACGGCTTATTGGTCACGAAAATCGCTTTATTGATTTTTTGCGGAGCATCAACATTTCGTTACTAGCAATCGATGAAGCCCACTGTATTTCTCAATGGGGGCACGACTTCCGCCCCGAATACCGGATGCTGGCTGAGGTAAAAAAAGCCTTAGATAATGTTCCTACGGTGGCGCTGACCGCTACCGCTGATCCAATCACCCAAAAGGATATTCTGGATAAACTTCAGCTTAATACTCCCCAGGTGTTTGTTTCCAGCTTTAATCGGGAAAATATTCACTATCGCGTAGCCCCTAAACGACAAAGCTACGGCCAATTACTTGATTTTCTAACTGATCGTCGCGATCAATCCGGCATCATCTACGTGCTATCTCGTGCATCTACGGAAGATTTAGCAGAACGATTAACTCAGGATGGTTTTCCAGCCAAGCCCTACCACGCCAAATTAGATAGCAGTATCAAGGAAAAGCATCAAGAAGAGTTCCTACGAGACGAAACCCAACTTATTGTAGCGACGGTGGCCTTCGGAATGGGTATTGATAAGTCTAACGTCCGTTTTGTGGTGCATATGGATTTACCTAAAAATATCGAGGGTTACTACCAGGAAACGGGTCGGGCGGGGCGAGATAGTCTTAAGAGTGAAGCATTATTATTCTACAGCTACGCCGATGTAATCAAGCTGCAAGGCTTTGTTGAGGTAGAGGGTAACGACACTCAGAGCCGCATTTTACGGGAAAAACTCCAGCAGATGGCGGTTTACGGCGACTTACGCACTTGCCGCCGTAAATTCCTACTCAACTACTTCGGCGAAGAGGCCCCAGACTACTGCGGGAGTTGTGATGTTTGCCTTAAGGAGTATAAAACCTTCGACGGAACCGTGTTGGCCCAAAAAGCCCTCTCCGCGGTAGCCCGGTTAGAAGAAAGATTCGGAGTGGGTTACATCATTGATTTTCTGAGAGGCTCCCAATCTCAAAAGATATGGACTCAGCATAAAGGATTAAAAACTTACGGGGCCGGGGCGGAGGTTAGTAAGAAAGACTGGCATCGCTACATGAACGACTTATTACAGCTAGGGTATCTCAGAAAATCCACTGATCAGTTTTCTACCCTACAACTTACCGAAAAGAGCTGGCCGGTACTGAAAGGGCAGGAAAAAGTAATGCTAGCAGAAGTAGTAGAACCAGAAGAAGTTATCAGCTCAACTTCTGACCAAACCATCGAGACGGCTTTATTAAACCAGCTTAAAATTCTTCGCAGGCAATTAGCCCAGGAAGAAAATGTACCAGCTTACGTTATTTTCTCAGATGCTACCCTACAGGAGTTAGCCACCTACTTACCCACTCAATCCGAGGATTTGAGAAAAATCAGTGGGTTCGGTGAAGTAAAAATTGCGAAGTACGGGGAGGCATTTCTGGATGAAATCAATCAATACTGTATTGAGCATGACGTAGAATCCCGTATGTCGGCGCTGCGGAGAAGATCCCGAAAAAAACGTTCAACCGAAAAAAAGACCGATACCAAGCAGCTCACCTACGATTATTACCAAAAGGGAAAAACAGTTTACCAAATTACCAAGATTCGTAATCTAAGCGCTACTACCATTCATAATCATCTGGCTTACTACGTTCAAAAAGGCTCTATACCCATCTCCGATTTGGTTGATCCGGAAATAGTCACCAAGGTTGAAGATGCGATTTACGTCCACGGCGATACTGCCTTAAAACCGCTGAAAGATGCCTTAGACGATAGTATTACCTACGATGAAATCCGGCTAGTAATTGCTCACGCGCGAATTGGAAATGATTAGTTATTCGCTGAAAAGGCTATTGATTACAGTTCTGTTGGGCTAAACATAAATCAGCCTACTACGGAAAAGTATTTTTGTGTTTAAAATTTCGTCGGTTACGAGACACTTCAAGTTCAGCCCATCGTGTATCTTTCAGCGTGCTTATGAGAACTATCACCTTCTTTTTGCTAATTCTGACCTTTTTGGGTTGCGAATCATCGGATGTAGCAGTACTGAACGAAAATGTTTTAGCTGATTATATCGAGATGAACGCAGCTTTGGATCGTACTGACCTTATTGCTTGCGCGGGCGGTCGTCCTGAAGGACTTTTTGCAGATACAGCTTCCTACATTCCCGTTTTTTTCTATCCAATAGAGGAAGCGTACGACTTTCGGTATTTTGAGTCGGAGCGTGTTGATGATATCCAGAATTATAATCACTACCAGGCTAAAGAACTTGCCGAAGCTCCGGTGTTTCGAGGATATTTGCGTCAGTTCATCAATCCAGTGTTTGAAGGAGATCGGGTGGGGATTGTCACTTATCGAACCCCAGGCACACTGCACGTTTGCAACCCCATTCGTCTCAAATTAAACACTACTCCCACTGAAGTAAATGAAAAACTAGTTACCGTGGACGAACGTGGGGTAAATCCATCTTTTTTATGGCAAGACGGTCAAATTCCCGACAATGCTATCTACTTTCAGGTGATTTCCGACCTGGAAGGAAATTTGATTTCGGGTACCTACACTTTTGACCGACAATTTACCTTTTATGATCTGGAGAATGTCGTCCTAAATATTACCGATACGACCAGTACCCCTACTCTATCGCCCAACCAAACCTACCGATTCACCATGATGGGAGTCAGCGAGGACAACTGGATTAACCTGTGGATTGAACAGGAGTTTCGTACTCAGTAAAAGATATAATACTGATTGAGAACTGGTTCAGGAAGTAATTTTCATGTGATGGCTTGAACTTTAATTAACATAATTTTAGTTATTACACATTAATTACTTGCCTAAGAAAAGTCGCCATTGCTAAATTTTTACCTGAAGTTATCTGTGGTGATTGTTTCTGAAATTATTTTAACTACATTTAAGGTAAATAAAGAGTTATGAGTAAACATCATCTCGGTGAGTTTGAAGAAATAGTAATGCTCACCGTGGCTATCCTTCATGGAAGAGCCTACGGTGTGGCCATCATTGACGAAATAGAAAGCCGCTTGGATCGCAAGGTAAGTATCGGTTCACTACAGACGGTTCTACGGCGGCTAGAGAACAAAGGATACCTCGACTCCGAATTTGGGGAGGCTACTAAGCAACGAGGCGGAAAACGCAAGCGCTATTTTACGGTTACGAACTTCGGCAAACAGGCACTACAGGAAGCGAAGGATCAACGTCTTTCTCTCTGGAATGCCATCCCTACAATCGCCTTCAACCCGCCCTCATGAGTCATTCACAATACCCAAGGCCCCCGAAGTTTCTACTTCGCTTCTTTCGCTGGTATTGCCATCCTGACTACCAGGAAGATATTGAAGGAGACCTGCTGGAAAGGTTCGAACAAAGGCTAAATAGCGAAGGCGTCAAAAAGGCTCGCTGGGGATTTTACAAGGATGTGTTACGGTTGCTTCGACCAGGGATTATTCGCTCATGGTATCCTCATCAACTTTATCACTACACTATGTTTGAAAACAATCTTACCATTGCCCTCAGAAATCTAAAAAAACATAGAAGCTATGCTGCTATTAATATGCTCGGACTGACCCTAGGCATTGCTAGTGCAATTTTGATATTCATCTTTGTAAAGTACCACCTGAGTTTTGATACTTTTCATACGGATACTGATAGGATTTACCGCATCACCACTGAGCTTCACTTAGAAGATATAGATCATACTTGGGGTGTTCCGTCACCGATGGC
This sequence comes from uncultured Flammeovirgaceae bacterium, assembly GCA_937884755.1. GTDB lineage: Bacteria > Bacteroidota > Bacteroidia > Cytophagales > Cyclobacteriaceae > Tunicatimonas. The sequence goes on along the minus strand of CAKZYJ010000132.1, from coordinate 15,170 downwards.
CCAAGCTATTCGCAACGACTTTACCTTTGCTGAAGAGGTTGCGATGGTTACCCATTTGTCCGATAAGTTGATTACTATCCCTTCCGGCCAAGATCAGGAGAAATTCAAGGAAAGCATTGCTTTCGCCGAACCTGCCTTTTTTAACATTTTCAATTTTCCTCTAGCACGAGGTAATCAGCATACTGTTTTACTCGAGCCTAATACGGCCATTGTTACCGAAAGAACTGCCCAAAAGTATTTTAGCGAAGAAGACCCTATGGGAAAAACCATTCGTTTGGGCAATCGAATAGATTTTGTCATCACGGGTATTCTTAAAGACTTACCTACCAATACTGATCGACCACAAGAAATTTATCTACCTTACGCCAATTTACGAGAATATAGTCCTGGATTGGATGAAGAAGGATGGTGGTACAGTACCAATCGGGGCCGACAGTGCTTCGTTCGCCTAAAGTCTACCTTCTCTTCGACCGAAGTAAATCAGTCTCTACTGACTATTCCGGAAAAGTACTATACCGAGGAAGAAGCTCAAATTTGGAACTTTACCCTTCAACCGCTTTCAGACATTCACTTCAATCCTGATTTAGGTGGGTATGTAGAAAAGAAAAACCTTTGGGCACTAGCTTTAATCGGACTTTTTTTAGTAATCACAGCCTGTGTAAACTTTATCAACTTAGCTACCGCGAAAGCGCTGAGTCGTTCCAAAGAAATTGGAGTAAGAAAAGTACTGGGTGGTCTGCGTAGGCAACTCTTTTGGCAATTTATAGCCGAAACCACCCTGATTACAATGCTGGCTTTAGTAGTAGCTATTATCCTAGCATATATCGTTCTACCCTATGTCAATCAGCTCTTTGATCTACCGCTAAGTCTTCAACTTTTTCAGGATATACAGCTACTGACATTCTTATCTCTACTGCTGCTGTTCGCGATTTTTTTGTCTGGGGCTTACCCAGGGCTAATTATGGCTGGTTTTAAGCCTGTGCAAGCTCTAAAAGGTAAATTAACTCAACAACATATTGGGGGTTTTTCTTTACGAAGAGGATTGGTCATCACCCAGTTTACCATCTCGCAATTGCTCATCATAGGAACTATTATTATTGCTAACCAGATGCGGTATGCGCAACAAGCCGATATGGGCTTTCAGCAAGAAGCTATTGTGATGCTTCCCCGACCAGAGGGTGGAATATCGGCTATGGATGCTTTGCATAATCAAGTCTCACAGCTTAGCGGAGTGAAACAAGCTACGTTTTGTAATGCAGCCCCAGCATCCGGGCTGAACCCTACTACAGCCATTCGTTTTGACACCCGCACCGAAGAGGAAAGCTTTCTAATTTACTTACGAGCGGGTGATCACCGTTATGTGCCTACGTTTGGACTAGAGCTCATTGCTGGACGCAACCTTCAGCCTTCGGATACGGTTCGTGAATACTTGCTCAATGAAACTGCAGTAAAAAAATTAGGCGTAGCAGTAAACCAGGAAGTGATTGGCAAAAATGTCACCATCAACGGTAAAGTAGGTATCATTGTAGGCGTGGTAAAGGATTTTCATAACAAGTCACTTCATGAAGCAATTGATCCGATCTATATCACCACGTTAAGCAGTAATTATGGTAGTTGTGCTGTAAAACTAAACCTAGCTGACTTGTCATCCACTATGGCCGCTTTGGAAAATACCTGGAAGGAAATATCCCCCAATCAAGTCTATGAGTGCGACTTTTTAGATGAGCAGATCGCCCAATTCTATGAACTAGACAATCTCATGCTACGGCTGATTCAGATTTTTGCCAGCATCGCTATTATCATCGGCTGCCTGGGCCTCTATGGTTTGGTCTTGTTCATGGCGAGCCAAAAAGTAAAAGAAATTGGAGTAAGAAAAGTGTTAGGGGCTGGCGTTGGAAATATCTTGTGGCTATTTGGTCAAGAGTGCGCGCGCCTGTTGATCATTGCTTTTGGAATAGCTGCCCCGCTAGGGTGGTGGCTGATGCAAAACTGGTTAGAAAATTTCACCTACCGGATAAAAATCGAACCAGAGATCTTTGCTCTGGCCATGGTCACAACCTTCCTGGTAGCCACGCTGACGGCAGGCTATCAATCTCTCAAAGCCTCCTTAGCTAACCCGGTAGACTCATTACGAAATGAATAATCCCTCGCCACCAGAATTCTTACTCCGCTTCTTCCGCTGGTTCTGCCACCCGGATTATCAGGAAGATATTGAAGGAGACCTACTGGAGAGGTTTGAGAGGCGATTTGAAAGCGACGGTAAAAAGAAAGCGCGTTGGGGGTTCACTAAGGATGTGCTACGGCTTTTTCGGCCGGGAATCATACGCCCATTAACATTTCATATTCAATCTAACCACTATAATATGTTTAGGAATTACTTTAAAGTCGGGTGGCGTAACTTATTAAAGCATCCCAAATACTCGTTCATCAACATCGGCGGATTGACACTAGGTTTGACAGCTTGTTTACTAATCTTCATGTTCGTTAATCAGGAGGTCAGCTTTGATCGATTCCATCAGCAAGCAGACTATATTTACCGTGTCACAATGAAATTACAGCGACCCGGTGAAATACCTCCTTCCCAAGCTGGTGGCATTAACACTGCCCCTACACTAGGCCCAGCCTTAAAGAATGTAGCCGGTGTCGAGGCGTTTGTACGCTTCCGTAAAACAGATGTCTACATTGAGCAAGGCGACAATGGCTTCTTCGAAACAAATTTCCTATTCACTGACCCTTCTGTATTAGACATTTTCTCCTTTCCACTAGCTAAAGGGTCCCCTGCAACCGCTTTAGCGAATCCTTTTAACCTTGTTATTTCCCAGCAAGTCGCCAAGAAATACTTTGGTGATCAGAATCCGATAGGGGCATTTCTTACCGTATATGATACGCTAACATTTGAAGTAGCGGGAGTCCTCGAGCATATTCCGGATAACTCTCACATACAGATTGATTTTCTGACTTCCTTAGCGACCTATGAAAGTATTGGCGGCAGCCTCGATCAATGGTGGGAACATGACTATACTACCTATGTAAAACTGGCAAAAGGAGTAGATCAGCAGCAGATAGCGGCTCAAGTATACGATATCAGCCAACAGCATATTGCTAATGCTGAAGTAAACCTGGGATTGAAGCAGAAGCATTTCTTAGAACCGCTAACCGACGTTTATTTACGCTCTCAAGTGGGTAATAATCTGGGACCCATTGGCAGTGTCTCACACGTCTATATTTTTTCAGTGATAGCAATTTTAGCGTTGCTGATCGCATGCATTAACTTCATGAACCTAGCTACTGCCCAGTCTACCCGAAGAGCCAAGGAGGTTGGTATCCGAAAAGCGTTAGGGTCTCGTTACAACCAATTAATTTGTCAGTTTCTAAGCGAGTCCTTTTTAATGGTGCTGTTTGCATTACTGGTAGCTATCGTCCTAACAATTCTTCTGCTACCCTTCTTTAATCAACTCACCGGAAAGAATCTACTCATAAACATCCTTTGGACACCAGTATTGCTAATAATGATGCTAAGTTTCTTGCTGATCGTCAGCCTATTAGCCGGTGGCTACCCCGCTTTAGTGCTTTCATCTTTCAAACCCATTACCGCCCTGAAAGGAACTGTTCAACTAAAATCGGGAAGTAACTGGTTACGCAAAACCTTAGTGGTTATGCAATTTACCATTTCTACGGCCCTGATCGTAGGTACTCTGGTAGTGTACCATCAGTTGCGCTTTATGCAAGATCGGGATCTAGGGTTTAACCAAGAGCAAGTGATTGTCATTTCAGGCCAAGAACTGGCGGATTTTGACCAAAAGTACGCCATTCTCAAGCAAGAATTACAGAAGCAGCCAAACGTTTTGAAAGTATCAGTGTCTTCCGCTGTTCCCGGTAAGCGGCTGGTCCGGATTACAGCTCAACCCGAAGGCTTACCCGACAATGAAGTGATGAGTATGCAAACTCTAGCTGTGGATGAAAATTTCCTGGATACCTACGGATTAACACTACTGGCTGGTCGTGACTTTTCTCCTCAATCAACCGCAGACTCAGCCGAAGCATTCATTCTCAATGAAGCCGCGGTTAGAGAACTTGGTTGGAAAACAGCCGAAGAAGCTATCGGGAAAAACTTTGCGTGGAATTTAGAAAAACGAGGTCAAGTCATTGGAGTAATAAAAGACTTTCACCATCAGTCTCTGCAACAGAAGATAGCGCCCGTTGTCTTTCATATTCACCCCTTGATGTTTCAGTATATCTCGCTGAAAGTGAAAACTACTGATATGCGTGAAACATTAGCTAATCTAGAAGAGACCTGGATTACCGCTGCTCCGAGTCGGCCATTTAATTATTCGTTCTTAGATGAAGATTATCTTCAACAATACCAAACCGAGGAAAAGTTAGGTAGCGTATTCAGTATTTTTACCATCTTAGCTATCCTCATTGCCTGTATAGGATTATACGGTATGACTGCTTTTATTACAGAGCAGCGCACCAAAGAAATTGGTGTCCGAAAAGTATTAGGGGCTTCGGCAACCAGTATCTTACTACTACTTTCTAAAGATTTAGCAAACCTGATAGGAATCGCTATATTAAACACTACACAAATATCCTACATAATCATAAATGAATGAATAGAAAGCTTTGCCTATCGGATCAGTCTCAGCCCTTTCACATTTCTAATCGCGGGTATAGCAACATTATCTTTAGGCTGGTTCACGATGAGTTACCAATCTATTAATGCCGCATTAGTCAATCCAGTAGACTCCTTGAGAAATGAGTAACCCTCCTACTCCACCCAAGCTTCCCCTCCACTTCTTCCGCTGGTTCTGCCACCCGGATTATCAGGAAGATATTGAGGGCGATCTGCTAGAGAGATTTGAGCGAAGACGAGTCCGCCATGGATTGAAAAACGCTCGCTGGGAATTTAGCAAAGATGTGATACGCCTTTTTCGTCCCGGAATTATCCGATCAATAGCAATAAATTCACCTCTTACCTACCAAGACATGTTTTATCATAACCTCTTACTTAGCTTCCGCGGTTTTAAACGCTACAAAAGCACATTCTTTATCAACTTGATCGGCCTTGCCTCCGGGTTAGCCTGCGCCTTACTGATTTTTTTGTGGGTGAACGATGAGTTGAGCATTGACAAATTTCACTCGAATGATAAGCAGCTTTACCAAATTATGCTAAACGCAGAAACTCCTTCGGGCATCCGTACGCTCGAATGGACTCCCGGGCCATTGGCTAAAACCCTGGTTGAAGAGATTCCGGAAGTGATGAACGCCACGGCAGTCTACCCCCCAGGCTCCTACACTGCTCAAGGAATTCTATCGGTGAACGATACTCGCCTTAAAGCCGAAGCCAAATATGCCGGTAAAAGTTACTTCACTATCTTCTCCTACGATCTTATTGAAGGAGATAAAAATGAAGTGCTACAAGCTCCCAATAACATCGTTATTTCAGAATCGCTAGCGATGAAATTGTATAATACCACGGCCAATGTGGTCGGGAAAACGATAGAATGGGATCAGGGAGAATATTCAGATTCATATTTAATTTCGGGCATTTTCCAGGAGGCACCGGCTAATGCCAGCGTACACTTTGATGTGGTGTTAAACTTCGAGCTGCTGGAACGTAATCGTCCCGAACTGGCCCAGTGGTCGTACAACGACCCTAGTACCTACGTAGTGCTGAAAGAACAGGCACAGTTGGCCCCATTTGCCGATAAAATTGTTGATCTGATCAAGACTAAAGACCCGGAGTCGCGATTTACCCTGATTACCAGAAAGTACTCCGACCAGCATTTGTACGGTAACTACGAGGAGGGAAAAGTCTCGGGAGGTAGAATTGTTTACGTTAGACTATTCGGAATAATTGCTATCATTATTCTACTCATAGCCTGCATCAATATCATGAATTTAGATACGGCCCGCGACTCCCGACGATATAAAGAATAGGTCGTTAAAAACGCCATAGGCGCGAAAGGATCTACTTTGGCCGTGCAGTATCTTACCGAATCTACGCTCATCGCCTTTTTCTCCTTATTCGTTGCCTTACTGCTGGTGTTTCTGCTCCTTCCTCAATTCAATCAGATCACCGCCAAACAGCTAGGGCTAATTCCTGACCCATCATTTATTGGAGTATTAGCCGTTATTACCCTGGTTACCGGATTAATCGCGGGTAGCTATCCGGCCTTTTATTTATCTGGTTTTAATCCCGTAAAAGTACTGAAGGGCAGCGTATTAGCATCGGCCGGTTCGCTGTGGATACGAAAGGGATTAGTGGTGTTTCAGTTCACTATTTCCATCATTCTGATTGTATCGGTGGTGGTGATCTACCAGCAAATGCAGCACGTACAAAACAAAAATCTTGGTCTTGAGAAAGATAATGTGGTCACTTTTGGTATTGATAATTTAGAAGGCGAGTCACTTAACACCTTTCTCAACGAAATTAAGCGCATACCCGGAACCATTAATGTATCGGCTATTCGTGGGGATTTGACGAGTGGAGACCATAACAATACGACCGGACTTACCTGGGAGGGACTAAACCCGGGTGAAGAAATTGATTTCACGGACATCAAGGTGAGTTACGATTTTTTTGAAACGATGGGAATCAACGTTGTAGCTGGCCGCACCTTTTCGGAGGAATTTAGTACGGAAAGCTCTAAACTAATACTAAACCAACGAGCAATAGACCTGATGGGATTAGAAGACCCGGTGGGAAAAACGGTTACCCTGTGGGGGCAAGACCGACAAATTATTGGAGTGGTGAGCGATTTCCACTTTGAATCGCTTTACTCCGACATAAAACCCTGTTTTTTTCGGCTGACTACTCAACCTATAAACGTGTTAGTGAAGATCAGGGCGGGGAGTGAAAAGGAGACGCTGGCCCAACTTCAAGATTTTTACCAGGATTATAAGGGCACCTCGCTGGAGTATCAGTTTCTGGATGAAATCTACCAACGCCTCTACGCTTCGGAGCAACGCGTTGCCACCCTTTCTAAGTACTTTGCCGGAATTGCTATTCTCATCTCTTGCTTGGGTCTGTTCGGGCTAGCTGCCTTCACGGCGGAACGACGGTTGAAAGAGATTGGTATTCGTAAGATTCTGGGGGCTAGTGAGTTTAGCGTTGTCCGACTACTATCCAATGATTTTACCAAAATGGTGCTAGTAGCCATTTTGATTGGCCTACCAATCAGCTACCTGGTTGCTCAGAGGTGGCTAGAGAACTTTGCGTTTAGCATTGAACTGAAATGGTGGTATTTTGCCTCCGCTGGCTTAGCGGCGCTACTAACAGCTTGGTTTACCGTCGGATTACAGACCGCCAAAGCCGCCCTAGTTAAACCGGTAGAATGTTTAAAAGATGAATAACTTAATGAAGGGCAGGACAATATGTAAAACCGCAGCTACCTGAATTAGGATTAGCGAAGTCATTCGTCAAAAGGCAAATCTTACTTTACAGTGTACTGGAGTATTATACTATTCCGATATGTCAATAATAAATATGTGAATTTATGCTAACCAAGTAGTATTAAAACAAGAAACCCGATCCTAAGACCAGGCAAAACGCCATACCTAAAAACCAAAGTATTCATTTTTTGCTTTTTTCCAGAACGAATCGATTCGTTTCCGATCAATTCTTGAACTTACGACAGCAGCAATAGACTGGTAATCGTTAGCATCATCCGTGTAGACATCAATCATAAATTTACCGCCTGGGCACTCCACAAAGTTGATGAACCAATCCTGGTCACTAGTGAGGGTTCGCTTGGGTTCTAGCAAAATCTTCGAACGAAACTCATTTTCAAGATCGTAAATTTTGTTGATCATTCTACTAGAGAACTTGTACTTGCCATCTTGGTCTAGATAGCCGTCCATAAGGACGCTAGCTGAAATCCGGTTAGGGGTCATGGTATTTATAATTTTAAATTAATAATCACCCTCAAACCTGAGCACACGCTCAGATCGAGAGCCTTCTTACCCTCTAAATACAGAATACTCGGTTATTATTTCATACTCGTCTGAATCCGAGGAGGTTAGCCGTAATTAGTCTTTATTTAACATAAGTTTAATTATCCACCTTAATGAATCATCCTTTAAAAGGTTGTCACCGAGTCTTTTAACTTCTGTTCTACCATTTATTTAGACAATCCAATCCATGAAACGTGCCGAGCCGCGTAGGCAAAACCCTATTATCCTATCCGACTAAAGACAACCAGTTTGAAAAGAGTAGCATACAAGTGGTAGATCAATTTAGCCATGTTACCTATTCAACGTTCAAACTTACCGATTGGAAGGTTGAATACAATACTAGTTCCATTGATTTTGGTTTTATTCGTACTTTTGCTCGGTTTTTACACCTATGGAAAAAAGCCATAAGATAGGGCTGCATATTCTTTTTTGGATCATTTTTCAAGGAATGTACTGGGGGCGTCAGGTGTACATACTGCTTATCCAGAACCTGGAAGTGGATGCCTGCTTCTATGTAGATAAGGGGGCTGAGCTATTGGTACACCTTATACATTTTTACATTTTTTACTTCTTTATTTTTCCGAGATACTTTCTTAAAAACTTTAAGAGTATTTCTATACCATTGTTATTGATGTTTCTAGTCGCCGTCTTTTACTTCCGTGCCTACGTCAATATTTTGGTGTTCAATCAATACGGGATGCGGTGTGGTTTTTCAGAATGTGATTCCTATATCGTGCACTGGTTTCATGTCGTTAATACTTTTGTAGTCACCAGTCTATCAGCATTAGTATACGTGGCCATAAGCTGGGTGAGTGTTCAAAAGCAAAAAATAGCATTAACTACTCAGAACCGGGCAAGTGAACTAGCTCTATTAAGGGCACAAATCAATCCACATTTCTTGTTTAATACATTGAATAACATTTATTATTTAGCCTCTACAAAATCCGATAACGCAGGTGCCGCTATCATACGGCTCTCCGAAATTATGCGGTATATGATCAAAGAGGCAAACGCGGAGAAGGTAACCCTGGAAAAGGAAATTGACTATATACAAGGCCTTATTGACCTACAAAGATTGCGTATGGAAAACAGCACTGCGATCGAGTTAAACATAAGTGGCAAAGTGCTAAATCAAAAAATTGCACCCATGCTGCTAATCTCTTTTGTAGAAAATGCCTTCAAACATGGCACCAATGAGCTGAGCACGAAAGGTGTTATGATTAACCTTGGTGTCGATGATCACGTGTTGTCATTTAGGGTTTTGAACTATTATGATCCGGATCATAACGTTGAGGAAAGCGGATTTGGACTAAAAAATGTCAAAAAACGTCTGGAACTCATCTATCCAGATAGATTTGATTTGCAAATTCTGGATTACCCTGAAGAACGGAAGTTTGAAATAAAACTGACCCTAAGATTGAAAGATGGAGATTAAGTGCATTGCAGTCGATGACGAGCCTCTAGCCTTGAAAATTATTGAGGACTATGTTGCCCGTATCCCCTTCCTTAAACTTCAAACCACCTTTAGTAATGCCTTAGATTCTCTGGAGTTTCTTAAAGATAATTCCATTGACCTTGTTTTTCTAGATATTCAAATGGAAGGTCTTACTGGAGTCCAGCTTTTGAAAGTCTTGAAAAACAGACCTCTGGTCGTTTTCACCACAGCTTATGACAGTTATGCTCTTCAGGGATTTGAGTTAGATGTAGTCGACTTCCTCCTGAAGCCTATCGCCTTTGAGCGGTTTCTAAGTGCGGTAGAGCGGGTACACGACCGATTAAATGGGGGCAACCTCAACACTCTTTTGACTTCTATACCTACCAAACCCAACGATTACTTTTTTGTTAAAACTGGGTTTAAAATCCAAAAAGTCAACTTCACTGATATCCAATACATTGAAGGACAGGGAGACTACCTAAAAATAGTCACTATCCATGAAAAGATTATGACTTTGCAAAGTTTCAAAGAACTCAGCGAGACATTACCTTCTAGCAAATTTGTCCGGGTGCATAAATCCTACGTGGTAGGCATAGATCATGTTCACAGTATCGAGCGAAATCGCATTACGACGGCAAGTGAGATTATCCCGGTAAGTGAAACCTATCGGTTGCCCTTTAGTCAATTCTTAAAAGATAATGGGTTGGTTTAGAAGACCTGCGCATACCTGTTATAAGTCATCCATTCTCTGCACTTACTTTTCTCGGCTACTTTAGAGATTAGTAGGGAATGACATGGCAATAGAACCAATTACCTCTCTTACCTGCTAAAAATAGAAGCTGACCGATTATCTTTCTTAGCTTACAGATCACGTTTGTCATTATGAAAAATACAGACTAGTATTTAACGGATTTTTAAAGTAACCGTAGCTATGAAAGACCATTTAAATCAAGAGCACTACATAGTGGAGAACTTGGTGCTGGATGATGAGTTCTGCTAGTGGATACTACAGCCGGATTCAGTGCTGAAGGCTTACTGGATGCGTTGGCTTTCCAAGCATCCAGATTAGTAGGAAATAGTTACTGAGGCTCGAGCGCTAGTCTTGAAATTAGCTTCTTTAGAATGGAGTTCCCCCCAACCTCACTCCTTAGGAAATGGAGTTAGCTGTATACCAACACTTCCCCACTGGACTTATTAAAAACATTCAATCACCAAAGGAAAAAGCCTAACCATCATTGATAATCCATAGCGTAAAAAACTCCAAGATCACTGTTTAGTTAACAAACCCTGTTTTACAGACAGTAGATGTCAGGTTACCGACCAGAAACCCTTTCTTACCTATTTCCAACATTTTTATGCTGTATTTCCCTCGTTTTCGCCTTTTTTTAGCGTCTTGTTTAATCAGTATCAACATGTTCAAATGGTAGTATTGAAAGACCAGCGTTAGGAATTAAATCAAAACTTTTAGAGTATGTATAGAAATTATGTGAAAATAGCACTAAGAAATATTACTACCAGTAAGCTCTATTCGTTAATGAACATAGCCGGTTTGGGAATAGGAATAGCATGTTTTCTATTGATCACCATGTTCGTGCTTGATGAGTTATCTTACGATAAATATCATAGCAACTACCAACATATCTACAGGGTACTGCATTCCAATCAAAATAGCAGAACTGCGAAATCTGCTACACATTCTCCCGAAGATTCTAGAGTCTGGGGTAATGCTACTGTTGGGCCTGCTTTAAAGAGCGATTTACCTGAAATTAGATCTTTTTTCCGATTTACGAGTGCCTGGGCGTTCTTATTTGAGAATAATGGGCAAAAAACGCGGGTAGAGCATATGGTGTATGCCGATTCCGCTGCGTTTGACATTTTTAGCTGGAAGTTGTTGAAAGGGAACCCAAAAACCTGCCTAACCTCTCCCAATAGTATTGTACTCACACAAAGTACTGCGGAGCAACTTTTTGGCAATGAAGACCCTGTAGGAAAGACCATAAAAAAGATACAAGCGAGAGAGGAAGCGAAGATTTTCATGGTAACCGGGGTAATGGAGGATGTTCCTGCTAATTCTCATTTTACATTCGATGGATTAGTTTCTATGCTTACTTTGTATGAGTTGGCTCCACATATTTTTGCGAATTGGTATTATAATGATTTTTATACCTATTTGTTGGTCAACGAATCATCAGATTTTGCATCTATGAGCAGCAAAGTGCCCAGTTTTTTGAAGAAATATGTGCCTGATGATGCCGATTATTCTATTGCATTTGAACCTATTTCAGACGCCTATTTTCATTCCAAAGCAGCTCGCCAACCGGGTAGTATGGGCAGTTTATGGACGGTGTATATTTTTTTCTCTATTGGTGTCTTTATCCTCTTCATTGCCTGTATCAACTTTATAAACCTGACTACGGCACGGTCGATAGAACGAGCGAAGGAAGTTGGGGTGAGGAAGACAGTGGGTGCTCAACGTTACCACCTTATAGTTCAGTTTTTATCGGAGTCTATGTTTATGGCCGTACTGGCCAGTATAACAGCGATTGGGTTGGTGGCTATGATGTTACCGGTTATGCGCGAAATATCGGCCAAGCCACTGTATTTTGAACTATTGGTGTCATGGAAGTATGTATCAATCCTGATGGTAGTTACCCTCCTGATTGGTCTACTGGCTGGAAGTTACCCGGCTTTGGTGCTGGCGCAGTTTCGACCTCATACGGTACTTAAAGGTACGTTTAAATCATCTATGGGTGGATTATTGATGAGAAAAGTGTTGATCACACTACAATTTAGCCTTTCAATAGTGCTATTAGTCGGTACAATGGTGGTTTTCAATCAGCTTGATTATCTCCAGGGCTATGATCTTGGTTTTGACCAGGAACAAGTGATTATTGTAGATTACGATTGGGATGAAACAGTTCATCAACGATTAAGTGCCATAAAAACTGAATTGTTGAAACGTGAAGATGTCGTCGCTGTTTCTTCCTCGTACTCGGTACCCAATAGTTTTTTCCTCAATGGAAATGTTGAGTTGGAAAACTATCACGGGGAAGTAGACTCCAAATCATTGGTAATGTATCCCGTAGATGCAGATTTCATTGGTACGTATAAAATGGAAATGGTTGCTGGCCGGGACTTTTCCGAGCGATTTTCGCAAGATTCTGTAAGTGCTTTGATCCTCAACGAGCAGGCAGCTAGCGCCTTCGGATATACAAACCCTGAAGACGTAATCGGCAAGAAATTCAGGCACCAACAACGAGTCGGACAGGTGATTGGCGTTGTAAAGAATTTTAACTATAGGTCACTGCATAGCACTATAGAACCGCTTGGTTTATGGATTCCTCCAGTGGATTATATGCATAAGCTCTCTATTCGGCTCAAGTCCATGAAAGTATCCGAATCAATAGACGAAATTGCCCAGCTATGGAACGGGTTGGTACCCAAACGACCCTTTCTTTTCAATTTCCTAGATGAAACATTTAGCAGGCAGTACGAAGCCGATCGGCGATTTGGGAAGGTATTTAATATCTTTACTGGTTTGGCTATATTCATCACTTGTCTGGGGCTTTTTGGACTAACCACGTATTCGGTCAATCAACGTACAAAAGAAGTAGGTATCCGAAAGGTGTTAGGTGCCTCCCTATCAAGTATCGTCCTGTTGCTCTCCTGGGATATTTATAAACTGCTTGGAGTATCCATATTGCTAGCCGTCCCGCTTTCATGGTATGCTATGAATCAATGGCTCGATAATTTTGCCTATAAAATCAATATTGGAATAGACATCTTTATTGTGACTGCATTTACCACTGCTACGCTAGCGACCATAACCATGAGTTGGCAGGCTATTAAGGCTGCAATGGGAAATCCCGTTGATTCTCTGAAGCATGAGTAAGCTAGAAAAATGGCTATACCGGCGAATGCAGAGAAAGACCTATCCGGATACGGACACGCTGGCACAAACGATCCGGCACACTATACAGCAATTGACTACGACCAGTATGATCAAACAGCCCCCGATGCTCATGTATAAAACTAAAAACGGGCAGTAAGAGCTACTTGCCCGTCCAGGTTGCCAGCAACCCAATCGCACAGTATCATTATGCTTTAGCCATATCCGTAGAGGCTTTAGCCGTCGCTTTACCGTTAGCCAGCCTGAGAGATTAAGTAATACCCTAAACTGTAGCACCAAAACTTTAGCTTGATAGTATCATACCAACTCTACCACTAAGTCATCCTGCTCTACCATTGCCCCTGCATCCAGGTGTACGGTCTTAACTTTTCCGTTTCGGGGAGCCGAGATGGTGGTTTCCATTTTCATGGCTTCAATCACAAAGAGCGGAGTGCCTTCTTCTACTTCTTGTCCCGATTCAGCCATTACCTGGGCCAGGCGCCCTTGCAATGGTGCTCCTACTTCATTTTCCTTGGCTTTATCTATTTTCTGATGAGCGGCCACCTTCACGGCCAGATTGTTATCTTTCACCAGCACCCGTCGCGATTGACCGTTTAGTTCAAAGGTAACCTGCCGGTAGCCATTCTCGTCGGGTTCGGCAATAAACAGCAGTTTGATAATAATCACCTTACCTTCAGCAATATTCACTAGCACCTCTTCTCCGTTTTTCAAACCGTAGAAGAAAGCTGGAGTCGGCAATTCTGACATATCGCCGTACACCTTGCGGTGATTGTAAAAATCTTCGTAAACCTTGGGATACAACCGATAAGAAAGGAAATCCAGCAGTGTGCGATCAGTATCAAACCGCTCCTGAAACTCCTTAAATTCAGCATCGAAATCTATAGGAGTCAGATGTTCGTTCGGTCGACCAGTGATGGGTTTTTCGTTCTTTAGCACCACTTTCTGCACCTTTTCGGGAAACCCGCCGTAGGGCTGACCTAGATCTCCTCTAAACAAGCTTACTACCGACTCCGGAAATGATAATGAGCTACTACCTTCCCGATCGTTGTTGAGCAAAATATCGCCGATAGTCAAATTGTTAGAGGTCATGTAGAGGGCCATATCCCCGACTACCTTCGATGAAGGTGTCACCTTTACAATATCACCAAAGAGCTGATTTACCTTGGCGTAGTTCTTTTTAATCAACTCAAACTTATCTTCCAATCCCAGCGCAGTAGCCTGTGGCCGAAGATTAGAATACTGTCCACCCGGAATTTCGTGATCGTATACCTCGGCAGTTCCAGCCTTCAACCCTGACTCAAACGGATAGTAATACTCTCGCACTCCTTCCCAGTACACTGAATATTCGTTCAGCAAATCCAAATCAAACTTCTGCTCCCGTTCGTGCCCCTTCAGCATGGCTACCACGCTGTTAAAGTTTGGCTGTGAGGTTAGACCCGACATAGAACCCATCGCCACATCAATCACGTCTACCCCAGCTTCAACCGCTTTCAAATAAGTAGCCGGTTGTACGGAAGAAGTATCATGAGTATGGAGGTGAATGGGTAAGTCTACTACCTTTTTTAGTTCGGAAATCAACTGCTGAGCCGCTAGTGGTTTTAGCAACCCGGCCATATCTTTGATCGCTAGAATATGCGCTCCCTCATCCTCCAGTTGACGAGCCATATCCAGGTAGTACTGTAACGTATACTTTTGATTATCAGCACTTTGCAAATCACCCGTATAGCAAATAGCCGCTTCGGCTAAAGCCTCGGTCCGTTCCCGTACGGTTCGGATACTCACCTTCATGGCTTCTACCCAGTTGAGCGAGTCAAAGATGCGGAAGATATCGATACCAGTTTCCCAAGCCTTTTCAATAAATTTCTCAAT
>CAKZYJ010000131.1 GCA_937884755.1 uncultured Flammeovirgaceae bacterium | reverse complement strand
CAATGCCTGTAAGTACGCCTTTCCCGATCACCCCAACCCCGGGCTCCAGGTATCTTTACAGCAGCCTTCTCCCGAAGCATATCAATTAACTATTCACGACAATGGCCCCGGCTTTAGTACCGAGAAAGTACAAGACTCTAGGACATTTGGTACTAAACTAATTCAATTGCAGGTGGCTCAGCTCAGTGGAAAGTCGGATTATTCCAACCAATCAGGAACTCTGTTCCGGTTATCGATTCCAAAAAAATAGCTAAAAAGCCAAAACCGTTAATTTTAGTTATTTTTACTTCATTAAATACCGTAACATTTCTAAAAAAGCATCATTAAACTATATAAATTACAAACAATGTATTCATAAAACTATGGCTAAGGTTAAAGTATTAATCGTTGAGGATGAATTACTTGCTGCTGAAGATATCAGTGAACAATTAGTAGAAGCAGGTTATCAGGTAACTGGGGTTGCTCGGACGTACGAAGATGCGCTCAAACTTTTCAAGCAGGATCTGCCTGATTTAGTATTGCTTGATATCCAACTCGACGGAAAGAAAGATGGCATTGCCGTAGCGAGTACGATCAACAAACTAACCAAAGTACCCATTATCTACATTACCGGCAGTGCCGAAGACAATTTACTGGAGCGAGCGAAAGATACCCAGCCGGTAACATTTGTGATGAAACCATTTCGGGCGAAGGAATTTATCACCAACGTAGACCTGGCGATTGAGAATTTTGCTCGAAACAGTGAAGTAGAAAAATCACTGCTCAGCGATGCGGTCTTTATTCCTACTTCAGACGGCGGGCACGAAAAAGTATTGAAGGAAGAGATTTTATACGTGGAAGGCGACGGTAGTTACACCACCCTGATCACCCAGAACCACAAGAAGTATGATATTACCTTGTATCTCTCCAAGCTGGTTCCCCAATTAGAATCGGATAGCTTAGTGCGTATTTCCAAAAAACACGTAATTAACGCTCACCACCTTACGAAGATTGATAAAAAGACGGTTTGGCTAGGCGAGGATAAATTAGCAGTTGGTGAACACTACCGCAAAACATTAATGCAGCGCTTAAGTTTCATCAAGACCAAACCCTGAGGTTTACTCGATTAGAACAAAGTTAGACCAATTATAGGTAGGATCTCCGTTGGATAACATGGCTAATTGAGCGTTGCGGAAAGCTTCCCGGATCGGTTGTTTCTCAATTAACCACCGCTTATAAAATGAGGTCATCAACTCCTGGGTCTTTCGGTCATCCACTCCCTGAAGGCTCATAATCAGATAACGAGCTCCGGCTTCTCGGAAGGCCCGCTGCAATCCGTAAACTCCTTCATTGCCTTGAACCTGACCTAGTCCGGTTTCGCAGGCACTTAATACCACGAGGTCGGTGATTTGTAAATTGAGTTGAGCAACTTCGGATGCCAGTAATATCCCGTCTTCAATTCTAGTAAAGGTTTTATCCCTATCTCCGGTCCAGGTCCGATTACCTCCCGCAAAAACTAGCCCCGAACGATCCAGCGCATTGTCATACAGGGAGTGGTCTTCTTCTCGAGTGGCTGTATCGGCCAGAAAAAAGCCGTGGGTGGCTATGTGCAGAATAGAGGGAGAAGCCTCAGTTAACCCTTTTTCTTTAAAGCGTTCCTCCAGGGCATGCTCTCCCGTATATGCCTCCACCATTACAGGTAAGGTCCCCAGTTGCTTAGTAATTGCCGCTACTTCTACTTCCGTAAATTCCAGAGCAGTAAAGGTTTCCGGATTTCTGGAGGAGGGCGAATCGAAAACATCTCCTCGAGCAGTTAACCCCTCGGCTTGCACCATTGCCAATGCTTTATTTACACCCATATCGTAGTCAATGTTACCGAATAAGGCGATTGAGGTGGGGTAAGGGTTCTGCTGTTGCTCGCTTGGGATTAGTACTCGGGTATTGCTTACCTGATTTAATTTATACCGTTCTAACAGCATCCCGTTGGGGTGGGGTAACCCGGCAAAAGAAACTTGATGCAAATAGCCAGTGGGAGAATAGTAGACGGTTTTAGTATTCGCGAGCAACTCTTCCAAAGGTTGCCAGATGAGATCATAGGTATCCGATTGTTTCTGAGAAAACTTATTGGCTACGATAGCTCCTCGTTTGTTCGTACCAGCAGACTGTTTCTCGCGTACATCGATCTGCAGCAGGTCAGCTAATTGAGTCTGGGTGCAGAGTGAGACAAAATTAGGGTGTTCATCATCAGGGCGCAGTACCAGTGCTCCGTACAGAATAGAGTCTAACTGATAAGTTGAGTAGTCGCTGACAACCCGACGCTGATCACTATTTATGTATGAAACCTGAATAAACTCTACGGTCGCTTCTCCAATTCTCAGGGCTTTTTGTACATCAGTCCAAGAGGGCTGAGGCAATAGGGCCACAGATTGGCTAAGCCCTTGTCGTAAGGATGTTGAAGCAAATTTAAGGGAATCTACTTCACTTTGAGAAAGGTTCTGCGAGGCGGTAATTTTGCTTTCAATATCAACATAAAGCTGATAAGTTCTAAGCAAGCCGGGGTCTCCGGATGCTAAAACCCCTTCCCGCATCGTACGTTTAGTTTCCAATAAATATCCCTTGCCTAATAATACATTGTCGTACATTAAACCGTTAAGAGGAGGGTGCTGAGCTTGATGGTCGTAAACAAAACTATTTACGACATCAAGTATTTTTGTAAAACTTTGAGGGGAAAGTTCTGAGTTGTCAGAATAACTATTTACCTGCTCGTAGGTAAACCGACGAATTAACGGTAATATGAATTGGAAGTATGTTTCTATTAGTACATTATAATAGTGCTGGGCTTGGTGGTAATCTTGGGTGAATTCATAGTAAAGTCCTAGTAAATTCATCAGACCTTGTTCCTCGAATAAGTAGTCTTTGGATTGAGCATTTTGCAGTGCTTCTTTCAGCGCAATTTCCAAGTTTTGGCGCTCTTCGAGGCTGAGATTCGGCAGGTTCTCAATCTGGGGTAGTAATTCTTGGGTGCGAGATGGTATGGTTATCTCTTTTTCCCCTAAATCTTTCATACCTTTCGTGAAGTTTTGAATAGGATTATTGTCTGGTACCGCTAATGAATCAGGCCCTAACGACTCGGTTATTAAACTTTGTAAGGCTTTGGCTTCTTCAGAAGGGTTGTTTTCAAAACCTTGTAGTATATAACTCATCATATTAGCTTCGTTAGCTTCGGATGAGCCAGTCCGAAGCTCCTTCTGAAAGGTTTGGCCTATTGATTCAAGCTGCTTCTGCCGGTCTACAAATTCGCTTAAATCCTGATTTATGCTCATTTTGTTCATCTCTAATGCGTAGAGATGTTGTTGGTTTTGTATTAATTCTTCCTCAGTAGAAGCTTTGCGAAGTTCTTGGATAAAATCTGATTCCAGTGCCTCAGCCTTTTCTGGCTGACCACTTTTCCGGTATGCCTCACTCAGTAGGGCTAATACCGCTACATAGTCTTCATCGCGCTTACTATATTCTTCCTCAATTATCGGTAGTGCCTCTTGCGCCAATAGGGCAGCTTCCTGGTACTGTCCGTTCTGATAGTACTTGATGGCTTGCATATGCATTCTGTCATAGTCACCATCAAATGATTGGGGATAAGCTGATAATCCAAGGAAAACCAAGAGGAGTAGCAGGAAAGGCCGCATGCTTAGGTTGATTGAGGTTTTACAAAGAAAGATTACTCAACCAAGATACTGGATAATCCCTGATTAGTCAAGATGGAAGAGAAACAAGACTACCACCAAGGCTCGATCTCTCGAGCCAGGTCATCGTAGCTTGCCTCTCTCCCTTTCCAGATGATTGTTTACTAGGTGTTGTCGCCGCGAATAAACGGCTACCTCACCAACACGGCCATATCTTCCGAGAAAACCCACAGATAAAGTATAGCATTTTGGTTGTTCGCCCAAGCAGAAGGATCGCTGGCTAGTGATTTTAACGAGACCTTTTGGGTATACACATAATCGCCAGCCGGATCGCGGTAGCAGTTCACGTATTCGTCGTTCCAGTCTCTTCGTTTCTGTTGAGAAGCCTCTGGGTCGTACTGAACGTAAAAATCGGCCATAACGCTGCCTTCCGAAAACATTTGAATCCGGTAGTATTCGTCTTCACTAACAGTAGTGACTCGGATAACCGGGTTGGATCGGCCTTCGGACTTATAACTCGTCCAGTGGTTGGGCCATTTACCCCAATCTCCGGAAAAGCGAAATATCTGCTTATAGGCAGTGCACACAAGCTGACTAGATTGGGCCGAAGCACTCAAGGTGATGCTCAGAAAAACGATAAATAAGGCTAGGTACTTTTTCATGGTGTACGGGTTTAGTTTTGATTAACTGTTTACCCGTACATGCCCTATTCTCCGGAAGGTTACCCAGGAGTTAGAATAAATTTACTCTACCAACACAAAAGCCGTTCAGTAGTAAGGATCATACTTCTCCCGCATCTGCTGCTGCGCTTTACGGAAGGCTTCTCGGATGGATAGCTTTTCCTGTAGATAAAACCGATAGAAAAGCTGCATCACTTCCTGAGTTTCCTGGTCGGGCACTTGCCACTAGCTTATGTATAAGTTTTACTAGTAGCTACTCGGTAGCATTCTGTAACTTGAGGTTTGATAGCTGTTCTAGCTACCCAAAAATATTACAGATGAAAAAATAGAATCATTTTTCTGCTTTTTCCTTATTTGCAGCCTCCAAAGCATAAACACATAGTTCTTTGAAAGAAACGTCATTTTTTTTGGCGAGAGCATAAAGTTTTTTGAACGAATCAATAACTTCTATAGGCACTTCAGCATTAAAGCTGTCTTTTATTCTTTGAACTTCGTGACCAATTGGATTCGAGGGTTCTAGTACATCATCAACTATTAGAATATTATAAGGTTTTTTATTTCCATTGGGTAGTAAGCAAGGAATTGTAAATTTCTTTCCCCCATCACTCATGGGATATTTGCTGACGTAATTTTTTATACTATCAAGAGTTTCAGTTTCTTCCATACGCAAAATCTTTTCGCCTGCAATTCGATTGAGAAACATATAAGAATAAAAGTACCATTTAGTCGCCTCCCTCATATCTTTATTAACACCATAACCATTTTCATGGAGCCATCCAATACCATAATAGGAGTAGCGACTTTTAAAACTATCATAAGGCTCGTCTAAGTTGGATTTAAAAAACTGTATTGCTTTTGGTATATTACCCTTTTTTAAATATGGATTAAAGATTTTTATCCCTTGATCTGAGTAGTGAATTGCACTATCAATATTTAATATCTCATCCTCCATATATAGGTAAGCAATATGAAAATAACTTGCAAAAGAATGATCAGAATTTTGGGATATAGATTTTTTGAAATAATAGATTGAAGAATCATATTGTGCTAGCTGCCGAAAAGATGCACCTAACCCTTCATTATAGATTGCTTTGAAAGATCCATCTAAAGCAATAGCTTCTTTATAGTGATCAATAGCCTTTTTAAAGAGTTTTTGTTCATAGAACATTCCGCCTAATTCATTATGAACATCTGCATAACTAGGGTCTATCTCAATTGCTTTTTTGTAAGCACTGTGGGCTGAATCGTATTCTTTTTTTTGTTTATAGGCATCACCAAGATTTCTGTAAGCATACTTGTATTTTGGTTCTAATTCTATTGCCTTTTTCGTAGCTTTAATTGCTTCATCAAATTTTCCTTGACCAACTAATATATTTGCGTACCAACTATAAATTCCAACTTTAGTCGGATGTAATGCTATTGCCTTCTCATATAAATCATTTGCTTTGTCAAAGTCTTTAATTGCATAATAACTGTCCGCCATATTATAAAAAAGATACTCACCTCGAGGATTTAATTCTATTGCCTTTTCAAAATGTTTAATAGCTGTAATAAAATCATCAAGATCATGGTGCACTAAACCAAGTTGATTATAAATACGTGAGATCTCGTATTCATCTGTATTTTCTCTGTCTTCAAGTGCTTTGAATAGTCCTTCTTGTAGTATTGATTTTGCTTCTTCATAATCCCTCTGTTTTCGTAATTGAAATCCAGCATTGCTGTATAATGCGAGATAATTAGGATTAGACTGTATATGCTGCCTGTAGAGACTAATTCTCTTTTCTCTATCAGTTTCTTTATCGACAAGCGCGTTTTTAGGATATATCCAATTAGGTGCTAATTCTAATGACCTTTCGTCAAATTCGTAGCCTAGAGAGTCTTTATCTAGCAAGTAATAATACAATGCGGCTCCATGATACAGATAGGCAGCATTCTTATCTAATTCTATTGCTAATTCAAGCTTATCAATTTCTTCATTAAATCGCTGCTCTTCTTCTCTTTTGCTCAGTTTAATCTTATCGGTTCTAACATCGTTATGAAAGGCATAGCTTTCAAGAAATAACTGCTTAGATCTGGTATAATCAATTAACTCTTCTTCAAGTAAATCTAGCTCAAACAGCTTAGCTAGCATTTTTGAAGCCTTAAGATATTCTTGGGAAGAAGCAATAGTTAAACCTGCCAAGTAATTATTTATCAAAGACTGAGCATAATCTAAGAACGAAGTAACTAATTCTTCTTGAATTACCAGTTGCTCCTTTTGTGTATACCTATTATTAAGTTCTTTATAGTAGTATATAGAACTCGCATCATTCGGCACTAAAAAGTTTTTATGTTTAATACTTTCCTTAAATGAAATATAGAGTGGATCTGACTCGAGTTTATTAGGTTTTTTTTTAGCTACTCCTAAATCGGAAAGATTGTCGGTTTCATATAACTCCTGAAAATTCTTATAAACAGATATATCTACACTAGTAATTGCCAAATTCCGTGTATCCCCAATTATCTTAGGATTTTGGTTGTATTCAGTTTCCCGAGCAACGCTTGTACTGAGGTAATTATCAATCTCGCGGATATTGACATAGCCGTCTTCTGGAATCTGATCAGCATCACCGATTAGTCCCCTCACTAAATAATAAGTAAATATTCCGTGACCGCCCCCCCATCTTTCATCTTCTAGTGCTACTTCATTACCTCTTGCCGACAATATTTTGGTAATTCCCTGAGACTCTAATGCTAATTGATTGTTGATATAGACATACTCTTCCCCAGAACCATTCGATTTGCCTGAGTGGCAAGCATCGGCAATAAATAATGTACTTATACCTTTAGCCGCAAATGATTTTAACGTTTTCTCTAAAAAGTCTAGCGATACCGCACCACCGGCACTGTAAGTATCCTCAAATACGTCATGAGCAAGCAGATACCCTAATTTGAAATCAGTTAAATTTTCATACCCTCCATGCCCAGCAAAATAAATAACTACCTGATCGCCTTTCTTAGCTACTTGTTTAAGCCAAATCAAACTTCTAATGATAGCGGCTCCGGTAGCCTCTTGATTGGTAAGGAAACGTATATTTTCTTCCTCAAGGCGATCTTTGAATGAACTAACAAGGAATGCACGAAACAACTCAGCGTCATCATCTGCAAAGCTAAGATCAGAAATATTTTGGTATTCTGAAATTCCAATAATAAGAGCAACGATGTTTTTGTTACTCTTAGGTGTACTTTCAACTGGTGTAACTCCAACTCTTGAGTTTTGGGCTCTAGTTTCTGTACAAAGAAAATAAATACTCAGAATAGCTACAGAAAACAAAGTTAGAAAGGTGTTTTTCATTGTTATGGGGCAAATGGTAGAACCTATGCTATTATAGTAATTAAATAGATTGCTAGCAAGACTATTTATCCTTAAACTAATAGAATGAATACAGACTAGTTTGAATATAAAGGTCAGTTCACAGAATCTGATTGCCATTTTGTGAGAAAGAATCAGGGGTTGGTGAGAGAAAAAGACTGTTTTCACCAATTGTCACACTTATTTTTGAGTCAGCTTTCTGAAAAAAATTTCCTAATCGAGGGTAACTTTTGGTTTGTTGGTCATACACTGGTAATGCCCTAAATGATGTAGGGGGCAAACCGAAAATAAATGCACAATATTTTGAATAAATGACCAAAAACCCGTAGCATTATAAACATCTTATTATTTCATCTTTAACCGCTAATAACCACTCTCTTGACTTGCACTACTGGTGGTATCTCTTTAACGCTAAAAATTATCGTTTATCTATAACCTTTCACAACTATGTTTAAACCATTCTTACTGACGCTCGCCGTCGCCATGCTTAGCCTTCTATGCACCCCCGAAATTCTGGCTCAGGAGCAACCCGTAGAGGAACCTGATGGTAGTGAGGATGTTACGCGCGGCCGGAGCCGGGGCGAAGATCCCAACATCGATCAGCCCCGAGCCAAGAATAATCCGGATGCCGTAGACGACGAACTAGTACAACCCCTGGAAAAAGGCGGGCGTACCCGGGGCACTACCTGCGCGGTAGTCTTTGACAACTGGACCGACTGGTATATTGACTGCTACGTAGACCGCAGGTACCGGGGCGACGTAGCTCCTTACGGCAAAGGATATGTATACGTAGCGGGAGGAAATACCCAAATCTACGCAGTAGCTGAGTTTACCGACGGCAGTGAGATCACCTACGGTCCTAAAACCCGCTACTGCTCTAACGATATCTTTACGGTTACTCTGCACAAAGATCACTACAGCCATAAGGTAGAGTAGTTTCTTCTACCTTTCTGAGGGAAAAAGTTAATAGTACTGACTATGAAAACTGTAATCGGCCTGCCCCTATTACTGGCGTTTCAGTTACCATCGGAAACGCCTCAGCAGTATTTTGAACGAGGCATGGAATACTACCAAGCGAGGCAATTCGACTCCTCCTTGCATTATTTCGACCGAGCAGTAACGTTGGATCCTAACTTCCACCAGGCGTACTTCCGCCGGGCGAAGGTTAAATCCAAACTCAATGCCCTGGAGTCAGCCTACGAAGATTATAGCACGGCCATTGCCCTTAGCCCCCAACCGCTATACTACAATAATCGCGGCATCAATTTAGCCATCCGGGACCAAATGCAGAAGGCTATTCAGAATTACGATGCGGCACTAGCCCTGGATTCTACCTACGCTCAGGCGTTGCTCAACAAAGGTGTGGCTCAGTATCATCTGGGGCAGTACGATGCCGCCTGTCAGAATATGCAACGGGCTTACCAACTGGGGCTGAAGATGGCCCTTCCCTTTTTAGAACAAGAATGCGGCTACCAACCAACCACCGAACCATGAAAAAACTTCTAGCGATTGCTACCTTACTTCACCTTACCTTCCTGTCCTGTAGTCAGGATCAGGCTACCACTACTACCGCCCCGTTGGCTACCGATCAGGCCTACACCGTAGAACGGACTGGCCTCGGCAGCAGTGATGTCTCCGAGATGCTGGAAAATGCACTGGGAGCTGTAGTCACCGTAGCCGTATACGAAACCTTACCGGCTAATCGGCAACTAGGCTACCGGGGCGGGTCCTCCATCTCGGAAGAAGCTTACCGTAAAGCCCTGGACTTAACCGGGGCAACCGGTTCGGGCTCAGGGTTCATCATTGAGCACAATGGGCGTCCCTACGTAGTAACCAACGCCCACGTTGTAGAAAATGCTTCGGATGAAGACGGCAGCGTTGCGGTATTTACCTTTGACCGAAACAAATACAACGTTCAGGTGGTAGGCGGAGACTCGTTCTACGATATTGCCGTACTAGCGTTTGTCGATCAGCCTTCGGATGAACTGAATACACTAAAATTCCGAGAGGCCGAACCGCGTATCGGCGAGCGAGTATACGCCATTGGTAATCCGGGGGGGGAGTACCCCTACACTGTTACTAATGGCATTATCAGTGCCAAGAACCGGGTGCGAGGAGGGCTCACTGGTAAGTTTGGCTTTTTGCAAACCACCGCCACGGTGATCTGGGGCAATAGCGGTGGCCCCCTGGTAGACGAACGGGGTGATGTCATCGGCATCAACTCTCAGATTGCCTTTACCTCGGCTCCCAATGGAGATGCCATCTGGCTGTCGCAGATTAACTTTGCGCTAGAAGCAGTACTGTCAGAAAGACTGGTTAGCGATATCATTGAAAACGAAGGCCGGGTGCAGCGGGCTTACTTAGGACTGGAACTGGCCCAACGCTACCGGATGGTGGGGTACCGGGGTAGCTATACCTTAAATGAAATAGACGAACGCCCGATTATATCCGGTATCATTCCCCGCTCGCCCGCATCCCGCTGCTGCAGTAATTTAGTGGGTGGTACAGTAGTGCAGATTAACGATCAGGAAGTGAACAACCTGGAAGAAGCCCTGGGGGGCCTGGAGGGGTTAAAACCCAATACGGATGTTCAGGTAACGGTAGAAGCCAATGGTAGCCAAGAAACTCAGACCATCAGCGCTACCTTGCTAGCTACCCAAGAACTAGAGCAAATCGCGCAGCACTTCTTGGAAAGTATTGACGAAATTACAGTAGATTATAACGCCCCCTACGTGTCGTTTACCTCAACTCCCAATGCCTTCTACGAGCAGCAGGGACGACAGTATCAGAAGATGCAACGACAACCAGCGAACAGCCGAACGCAGGAATATATTATGATGGCCGCCGGTATTCGCGATCAGGATCACGAACGAATGTGGCTTACCACCTCCCTGAGTGATTTGGCCGCAGCCCTTAAACTATCGGGCATGGGGGGAGTGCTGGACTTCTACGCCTTGGATGCTCAAAGTGGCGGGAAGCAGGTTGTTCCTTTTAGAAAATACTTAAGCAACTCTGAAGATATTATTCAAAATACATTGTGGTACTAAAACAATTATCTATTCTATGCAACCTTATCATACCTGGCTAACTCTGGGATTGGCCGTACTTACATTAAGCTGTCTCATTGCTACAACCTCCTCCCCGGAAAGCACTGAAACTACTGATAACCAATCTGCGGTAACACTATCAGAAGTTGTTACCCCAGTAACCTCTACTGCTCAGACCACAGTTGCTCCCAATAAAATTGCCCTCATTATCGCCATTGGTGATTATGACCCAAGCACCGGATGGAATAGTCTGGGATCTAAGTACGATGTGCCTCTGGTAATGGCAACCCTGGCTGCTCAGGGCTTTGATACCGTTAATAACGTTGCGGTGCTACGGGACAAGCAAGCTACCCGGGCGGGAATCACTCAGGCTATCCAGCAGCAGTTGGTGGAGAAAGCGCAGCCGGGAAGTATTGCGGTGCTTCATTACTCCGGCCACGGCCAGCAGGTATTTGATGATAATGCCGATGAATTGGATGGTTTTGATGAAGCCATAGTTCCTTACGATGCTCCCGAAAGAGTAGAAGGCTCCAATGCTAGTTATACGGGTGGAAAACACCTACGGGATGATGAACTGGGCTCGTTACTGAAGGAGGTTCGGCAAAAGATTGGCCCATCGGGCGATCTGATTGTAGTACTGGATGCCTGCCACTCGGGTACGGCCACTCGTGGGGAGCTAACCCACGCCCGAGGCACCAAAGTAAAAATTGCCCCGAAGGGCTATCAGCCATCACCATCCCGAGGGAAAAGTGAAGACTGGAATGAAATGGGTGAAGGAGCCCAGCTATCCCCGATGGTCGTAATTAGCGGAGCAGGTGCTGACCAACTGAATTACGAAGCTCAGGACGAAAACGACAATTGGGTAGGCTCACTGACATTAGCCATGAGCCGTACGCTGAGCAATGCCGAAGCCAATACTTCCTACCGGGGTTTGTTTGATAAGGTAATTGTAGAAATGAGTGCGTTAGCCCCTCGCCAGACACCTCAGATTGAGGGTGATCTGGACCGGCAAATTCTGGGTGGACAGGCCGTACCCCGACTGGATTACTACACCGTAAAGCATCGGTACGATGATAAGAATATCACTATTAATGGCGGCCAGCTCTACGGGATTTTTACTGATGCCGAAGTAGCGCTGTATGATATTGATACCCAAGACACCACCGGCGTAGCTCCCAAAGCGACCGGGCAGGTGATCGATTCCTATTTGCAGGAAAGCGATGTAGTACTGAGTAAAGGATTGAGTAAAAAGGAGATGGAGAACTCTTGGGTATTTATCAGGAGTAAAAACTTCGGTACCATGCGAGTAAAGGTGAAATTAGATATCCGGGACAACGAGGAATTTGCTGAGGCATTACGAAAAGAGTTTGCCGAAGTTTCCCTCATACAGATCGATGATAAAAGCCCAGAGTTGCTGATTGAAATGAATACCGACTCCACTCGAAACCGAGGAAAGGGCGTGCTACAAATAGTAACTTCTAATGACTACAGGTATTATGAAACTAAAATATCGGATACGGGAATTCAGGACTCAGTAGAAAAAATAACGGAATTAGTGATTTCGTACGCTCAGGCAGCCTTTTTAAGAAAACTAGATTTAAAGAATGAAGATATTCAGGTTACTTTTGAAATTATTCCTATTGAAGCCGAAGAGCAACAAAGGGGAAGAAGTATTCACTATAAAGAAACTAGAAGAATACCGATTGAGAGTAAAATGAACGATCAGGGTATACTGGTGTTTAACGAGGGCGACTTCTTTAAATTACGCTTTATCAACCACGGACGGAAGCCGGCTTACATTGCCTTATTGGATATTCAGCCCGATAATGTGATCAATGCACTAATACCTAACGGAGGTTCACCCCCCGAAGAATATCGTGTTTCGGCGAGAGATACGCTGGAACTTCGAAATATTTTCAGAATTGTCCCTCCTTACGGTACCGAAAATTTTAAGCTGATTGCCACAGAAACCCCAATAGATATCCGACCGATTGTAACTAGCCGAGGTAGAGATCCTTCCCAAGAAGGAAAAGACTCCCCCTTGGAAGAGTTACTAAGGGAAAGTTACAAAACGAAAGGTTCTGGCAGTCGGGGTCCTGAAAGTGTGAGTGTGCCTCCTTCATCAGGACATATTGAGACTTTGGTGTATAGGATAGAAGAAGAGTAACCTAGAGATTTCATGCATTGTTTAGGCAAGATATTTTGTTCAGTTTTTCTATTCAATATTTGTCTAGCAGGATATTCACAATCTCCACGTTTGGTGCTTCCTCTTGGACATACGAATGTGGTTCAGTCAGTTGCCTTTAGTTCAGATGGAAAGATGGTATTAACTGGGTCGAGTGACTACACTGCTAAACTTTGGGAGATAGCTACGGGCAAAGAAGTACTAAGCTTAGAAGGGCATAATTGGCAGATAAACTCAGTAGCCTTTAGCCCGAATAGCAAACTAATGTTAACCACATCAGGGGATGGTACCGCTAAGATTTGGGAGGTAGCCACTGGAAAGGAAGTTTTGAGTTTAGAACATGCTGAAGGTATAAACTCCGCAACCTTTAGTCCGGATGGTAAATGGGTAATAATCAAATCAGGATATAACAATAAGACCAAGCTTTGGGAGATAGCTACTGGTAACGAAGTCTTAAGTTTGGAAGGGCATACAGCTAATATTAAATCTGCAACCTTCAGTCCAGATGGCAGATGGGTAGTTACTGATTCGTGGGATAATATTATTAGAATATTAGAAGTAGCTACCGGAAATGAAATACTAAGTATTGAAGGGCTTACTGATCTTACAAATCCTGTAGCCTTTAGCTCAGATAGTAAGTTGGTGGTAGCTGGACTAAGAGATAAAACAGCTAAGATCTGGGAAGTATCTACAGGGAAAGAGATACGGCATCTGGAAGGACACACTAGTTGGGTAAATTCTGTAGCCTTTAGCCCGGATAATAAGCTAGTTGTAACCGGTTCAAGGGATAAAACAGCTCGGGTTTGGGAGGTGGCTACCGGAAACGAAGTGCAGCGTTTGGAAGGGCATAAAACGAACGTTACTCCCGTAGCTTTCAGCCCGAATAGCACGCTAGTAGCAACTGTATCAAAGGGCGATAATGAGGTGAAGATTTGGGGGGTGACTACGGGGAACGAAATACTAAACTTAGGACACACAAAGCAGATAAACTCTGTAGCCTTCAGCAAAAATGGGCAATGGGTAATTACCAAATCTGACTACAGCACCCTCACTAAGCTCTGGACGTTGGATACAGGAAGAGAAGTACTGAGTCTAGAAGGGTCAGTAGCCTTTAGTCCAGATGGTAAACTTATACTGAATAGGTCAGAGGATGAAAACACAGCCGTGCTTTTGGAAGTAGCTACAGGAAACGAAGTGCTAAGCTTAGAGGGGCATTCAGAGAAAATACTTTCCTTAGCTTACAGTCCGGACGGGCGATGGCTGGCAACCGGATCTAAGGATAGTACTGTCAGAATCTGGGAGTCAGCTACAGGGAAAGAAGTTCTGAGCCTAGAAGGATTTAATTGGGTATATCTTCTAGCCTTTGATCCAGACAGCAAACTACTAATAACCGGATCAAAAAACTCGGTGAAGCTTTGGGAAGTGTCTACGGGTAAAGAACTACTGACTCTAGAAGGTTTTACAAATAGTTTCACTACTTCAGTAGCCTTCAGCCCGGATGGTCAATGGATTATTACTAAGTCGTGGGGCGGAAGTGTGAGAGTATGGGAAGCAGCTACGGGAAAAGAAAACCTACGCCTGAGAGGATATACTGATGGTATAAATACAATAGCCTTTAGCCCAAATGGCAAACTAGCGATAACCGGATCAGAGTATGACAACACAGCTAAGCTCTGGGAGGTAGCTACCGGAAACGAAGTATTGAGCTTGAAAGGACATACGGGGAATATCGCATCCGTGGCATTTAGCCCAGACAGTAAGTTGGTGATGACAGGGGCGAGTGATGGAACTGCTAGAGTCTGGGAAGTAGCTACAGGAAAAGTAGTACAACAGTTGGAAGGACATACAATGAACGTCTCTTCTGTAGATTTTAGTCTAGATGGCAAGCTAGTGATAACCGGATCAGAGTATGACAACACAGCTAAGCTCTGGGAGGTAACCACTGGAAAAGAAGTATTAGGCTTGGAAGGTCATACACGTGATATCACTTCCTTAGCTTTCAGCCCAGATAGTATGTTGGTGATTACGGGATCTAGTGATAGTACCGCTAGGATTTGGGAGGTAGCCACAGGGAGAGAATTACACCGCTTGGAGGGGCATAAAGGTAGTGTTGCTTCATTAGCCTTCAGCCCAAACGGAAAAAGTGTAGTAACTTATAAATTATTGAGTAAGTCCCCTAGAATTTGGGATATTGCAACGGGTAAAAAGATACAGCACACGGAAGGAAATAAAAGAAATATTACTTCCGTAGCTTTCAGTCCAAATAGTAAATTGGTGGTAGATGGGTCGTCGGATAGTACTGCTATTGTTTGGGAGGTTGCTACTGGAAAAAAAATACAGCATTTAAAAGGGCATACTAGTCAGGTATATCCCTTAGCATTCAGTCCAGATGGTAAACTAGCATTGATTGGATCAAAGGACAATACTGCTAGGCTCTGGGGGGTAGCTATCGGAAAAGAAATTCACACGCTGGAAGGGCATACAAGTAGTGTTACTTCAGCAAGTTTCAGTCCGAACGGCAAGCTGGTAGTAACTGCTTCAAGGGGGGATTACAAAAGAAAGAGTTGGTTTATAGTTACTGAAAGCGAAGTAAAGATTTGGGAGGTAGTTACTGGAAAAGAAGTATTGAGTTTGAAAGGAAATATCGAGGGTATACTTTCGGTAACCTTTAGTCCGGATGGTCAATGGATTATCACTAATTCGTTGAGTAGTATTAGAATATGGGAGGTAGCTACGGGAAAGGAAGTTCAGATTCTATACGGATTAGAAGGCTTCAGTCCAGATGGTAAGCTAGTAGCGACCAAGTTAGACAATTTGGTGGAGATATGGGAGGTGGCTACCAAAAGAAAAATACAGCGTTTAGTAGGGCAAACTGAAGGTATATATTCCATAGCTTTCAGCCCGAATAATAAATTTGTAATAACTGATTCGTGGGATAATTCTGCTAGGATATGGGAGGTAGCTAGCGGAAAAGAAATACAGCATCTAAAAGGGCATAATTGGCATATAGAATCCTTAGCCTTCAGTCCAGATAGCAGGCTAGTGGTAACTGGATCGTCGTTTGGCATAGCCAAGATATGGGAAGTCTCTTCAGGAGAAGAGATTCTGAGTGTAGATACAGGTTTTTTGAGATCTGTAGCATTTAGTCCGGATGGTCAATGGATAATAACGGATTTGTGGGGGCCCTCTCCTAGAATATGGGATATAACCACAGGAAAGGAAGTAGAATATTTGAAAGGACATACTAATAGTGTTAAGTCCGTAGTCTTCAGTCCAAATGGTAAGGTAGTCGTTACTGAATTGGAAGACACTTCTTTACGTTACTGGGACAGTGCTTCAGAAAAGGCCCTATATTCCTTTTTACAACTATCTGATGGGGATTGGCTGGTATACGATGAACACTACCGCTTTGATGGTACAGAACGCGCTCGTGAGATGCTCTACCTTACTTGTGGTCCAGAAGTCATTGAACTCAACCAAGTAAAAGACCAACTCTACGTACCGGGCTTGGTAGAAAAGATTATGGCGGGAGACTCCTTAGCGGGCTTTCCCAAACTTTCTGAACTAGACATTTGCGGGGTTACCCCCCAAATTGAGGAACTACCTACTGATACCACCGGCCACTACCGCTATCGTATCACCCCTCGCACCGGAGGCATCAGCTCGGTAGAGGTCTATATCAATGAGCAGCGTACGTTCATCTATTCCCCTCAAGAACTCAGTTGGACAGATTCCACTTACGAGCTAACCCTGACTGCCCCTCAACTGCAACCCTACTTGGTCAGTGGCAGCGAGAATCCCATCCGGGTCATTGGTCTCACTGAACCTGCCGCAGATGGCAGTACCCTGAAGTCCCGCGGGGTGGAGGTGGTGGTTACCGAAGAAAGTAGCAAGCAAACCCCGAACCTTTACGCCGTGATGATCGGGGTGAGCGACTACAAAGACGATGCCCTGGACTTAAACTACAGTGCCAAAGATGCTACTGACCTGAGCCGGGTGCTGGAACTGAGTGCCGAAAAGTTACTCAACGATAGTATTGACCGGGTGCATCTCTACCAACTGGTCTCGGGCAAGACGAATGCCGAGCCCTTGCGAGAAAATGTGCGAGCCACCTTAGCGGAGATTGGTAAGCAAAGTAAAGCCGAAGATATGGTGCTGCTGTTCTTTGCCGGGCACGGGGTGATGCGGGGCAGTGCAGAGAAAGAGTTTGCCCTGCTGACCGCCGAAGCCTCGCAGTACAATCAGGTAGGTATCAGTACCAGCGACCTCAAGGAATGGCTCAATCCCACCGGGTCCAATAAATTGCTGGCCCAAAAGCGGGTACTAATCCTGGATGCCTGCAATAGTGGGCAAGCCAACAAAGAGCTATTAACCCTAGCCCGTACTGATGATGAAACCCGGCGGTTGCGGCAGGTAGAAGATTTGAAAGATAAGTCGGGGCTGTTCATCCTCTCGGCCTCGGCTCCCGATCAAAATGCCTACGAGTTTCCGCAGCTAGAACAAGGGCTGCTGACGTATGCCTTGCTAAAGACCCTGAAGCAACATCCCGAAGTGCTGGAAGAGGGAGACTTTCTGAATGTCTCCCGCTGGTTTAGTGTGGTAGAAGATGAAGTGCAACAGCTCACGAGAGAATTAAACCGAGAGCAGGATGCTCAGCCCTTTGGTAGCGGTAACATCACCATTGGTAAA
Organism: uncultured Flammeovirgaceae bacterium; assembly: GCA_937884755.1. GTDB lineage: Bacteria > Bacteroidota > Bacteroidia > Cytophagales > Cyclobacteriaceae > Tunicatimonas. The sequence continues at coordinate 10,059 of CAKZYJ010000131.1, read as the reverse complement.
GTAGATGAGGAAGTACGGAATGCCATCATAATAGCGAATGAGAAACCAGTGATTGCTTCAGCCAACTTTCTGGATGCTACTACCGGACTGCCCAGCGAATTAACCGGACTGATCAACGACCAACTATCTCAGATCGCCTCCCGGGGTAGCGAAAGTAATTTTTCTTTTGCGGCCAGCAATCCCAACGGCTATCAAATTTCGGGTCTTGCTTCCCGACAGACTGGCATTATTTCCTGCAAAGTTAACATTCTAAAAAACGCCCTGCCTATCCACTCATTCACCATTCAGGGCAAATCCGAAGAGTTAGAAATACTCGCTCAAAATATCATAAGTCAAGCAGTCAGATGGATTAGTGAGCACTATAATAAATAAGCTGAATAAATGAATAGCGTAGGTTTACGCCCACTAAATTTAGCCTCTCAATCTTTACCAGCATGAAGGCTGAGACTTCTAAGATGTTTCTATCTCATCGTCCCTGATAGGTAAAACAGAGAAAAAAAGCGAGTAAGCGAAGGTGGCTTTCCGTAAACAGTTTCGGAAAACCGCCATTCTACCTTCGTTCTGCCGACAACCCTCGATGAATACTCGAAGTTATCACTTATGCCTTCAGCCTCCATAACTGCCTGAGTTGATAGGCAACTATCCTCCCTAGTGTACAGGTACGTCCAACCTACACCCTGAAAAGTGTTGGCTGAGAATGACTGAGTTGATGCCATTTTGGTGAATAGTACCAATATTATAAGAGAAATGTAAAGAGCTTTCATAATCACGAGAGGTTTAGTTTACCTCTCTATGACTGTATGAAAAATAGGTTACCCCAAGGCGACAAGTTTATTTTATATTGTAGCTCTTAGAGTACCTGATCCTGACTCGTTTATTCATTAGAAGATGATATAGTTTTACTTTTCACCACCTGGGAAAACCACATATCAATGATTTTTTGCTCATTAGGCGCAGGCAGACGATTGAAGCGACCCCGGGCCTGTACAATGCGTTTGGTAGGAGGGTGAATCTCAATTGTAATTCGCCTTTCTACCTCAAACCGCAGCGAGACAATAGCTGACCGACCGGAAATACAATTTTGGGCGTAAGTATTAACACAGTGACTCATGGCTTGCCCTTCCCGGTATAGTTGTTCACCGGTAGTCAATTCAGCAAATACCCAACCATCTGATTCCGCGGGAGTCCAGTCCCAACCCCAGCTTTTCCAACTAGCCTTAGAGTAAGGGCGAGAAATTTCTCGCTGGTACTGGGCAACTGCTTGCAGTACTCAGGCTACGCTTCGTCCTTTCCACGAAAAAGGAGTGGCGTTCACCCGCTCTCTTTCGGTTCGCTGATGGGTAGCCCACTGAAGGGTCATACGGGCCTGGTCATCAGTAATGGCATCCCGATGCTGAATAAGCCACTGCAGTGTTTCTCTCCAGAATCGCTGATTCGTTACTAAACAAGTATTAGTGGGATCAATCCTAAATACAGGATTTTCACTAAGAATCACGTATTCGCGGTAGGAGCCTCCCAATCTTACAACTTCAGCATAAAAGCAGGCTTCTTCAGGAGTTAGATGAGCAGGAGCTTGAAGAAAATGATGCTGAAATTTTTTGGAGACTTTCCAGTTAAAGTGATTTGATGCACGATACAAGCTTCCGCCCTGCCCTAATATGATGAACCAATAAATCCATCGGATACTGTCGTCATCCATTAAGCTTTCCCATTCAGCGTATAGGCTAGGGGCGACCGGGTATTTCACAAAGACATGTTCAATAAGTGAGTGGATATTTTGATGAATGGGTTTCCAAGTACTAGGCTTTCTAATCCAAAAGGGAGCCAGATAAGCAATGTAGACTATTGTGTAAGTATTTTCTTGGAAGCTACCTAATAGGCCAGCTAAAAAGTCAACTTCTTCCGGTATAGCCTTAAGTTCTTTCAAGACTTCTGTCTGGTATTCACGCTGCCGATGTAGGGCTAGTACTTCTTCAAGATTTTCATAAACCGGATATTCTTCAATCTCAGTAGAGGAAGGTAGCAGTGCATTACCATCCAGCTCAGACGAAGATATATTCTCTTTAGTAAGTAGTATTTGAAGCAGAGTCGGTTCACTTCGCTGACGAATAAGGCTATATACCGGATAGATGGCAATATCCACAGCATCTGAATAATCACCATATACTAAAGATCGGGTACACCTGTCGCAGCAGATGAATAGATCATCTTCCAGGTCTATGTCCTCATAATCCCTATTCCAACAATCAAAGTACTCTTCAGTATTTTGATAACGCAGTTGGAGGTATTGTTCCCTAGACCGGGAGTGACGAATCAACCTTATACGGTTGGCATTCTTACGTATGTTTTTCTTTGGATTCATGACACTGGTAATTTAAGCCGTTAAGCTTTCTTTTAGCTATATTTTCAGTAGTATATGTCCTTTTCCCGAAAAGGTTACCCTCTTGGGATACTTATAAAATTTGTCTCTTATTGCACTTCCGCTGAAAGCTCGGTAATTTCCTCTGTTTCTTCTAATGGATAATATACACGCTCCACCTCTAGTAGATACTGTTGTTTTTTTGAGTCATAAAGTAGTTTAACACTATCCAGGCGAAAATCACCGTAAAGTATCAACTGACCTTCAAATTGGTAGTGAAAGTTGTACTGGTCGTTATCAGTAATAATCTGTACCTGCAGGCTATCGGGAACGGAAGGTGGAATATCACCCGAGCGGGGTTTTTGGACTTCTATTTTTCCTGCGTAGAGTACAGTATCATCAGTTTCAGTGGTATACCAAATAGTGAGGCCGGCAATTAAAGCAAAAGCTACGCTGGCAGCGATGGCAGAAAACCATTGGCGTCGATAAAAAGGTATCACCTTGGCTTCATCCTCGATTGTAGCCTCTTCTGTTTCGCTTTTTTTTTGCTTCCCGTATTCTGCCGTAAATAATTCAGCTAACTCGTTACGTATTGATTCTCGTTCCCGGTTCCGAACGGTACGGATAATTTTTTGCTGTAGGGCTACTTCCCGGCGAAATTCAGCATCGGTATTTATTCGGTCTTCTACCTCTAATTGCAGCTCTCCATCTAAGGTGCCGGCTAAATACTGATCAATTATATCGGTTTTATCTTCTTCGTTAATCATGACTCCTTTGAGTTTAATAATTTTTTCAATCGCTCCATACACTTATGCTTAGCCACTTTTACTGAGTTCACATTTTTATAGCCAAACTCTTCTTTAAGCTCATCCATCCGGGTTTTATGATAATACACTGCCAGTATTAAATCTTTGCAGGGGAAGCCTAGACTATCAATTGCCTCACGTATCTCTTCTTCAGAAGGTAGGCCGGAATCTTCTTCAAATAACATTGGCGCTTCTCCTTCAGTCTCTTCATTATAGACGAACTCTTCATCCTCATTAGCATCTGCAATATTTTCTATATCTTCTCGATTCTGGCCTTTACCATTTTTCCGAAGCCAGGCTAACCCTTTGTATTTACAAATCGCACATAAATAAGTACATAGGTTAGAAGTGAGTTCAAAGTCTTCTTCCTGCGACTTTTCGTATAGCACCATGAGGCTTTCCTGAAAGATATCTTCTATTACCTCCTCGGGGATACCCATTTTTAAAAGAACTCCTCGACATCTGGGATAACATTTTAAGGCCTCTCGAAAAGCGCGAGGGTCGCCCTTTTTGAGTAATTCTATTAGTTCTTGTTCGGTCACGGTGGTTAGTTGTAGTATTTTAAAGCAACACTTCAAACTAGGAAAAACCGCTCACCTTTCAAAAGAAGAGATATTTTTTAATGTGATAAGGCGGTTACAATTTAGATTGGCGCTAGCAGCCATAGCCAGGCCCGGTGGCAATGAAACCAAATAGCCAGTAAGGCAAACAGGTAGAGGATAACATACTTTAGCTTCAAATGATACTCGAAAGTGTCATAGTATAATCCGTATAGAGCCGGAATAGCCAGGTATAAAACAGACGTTTTCATAATAGTTAGAACTAAAAGTGATTCTTTTCTGACTATTGATGATATAATGCGGAATTAGTTACCAATATTAGACAAGAAGCTCATCAAGGAGCTTCCTGTTCCCACGAACTCTATCTTTTATTCTACCAGAGTGAAGGCTGCCCAGCTGTAGGGTTCGTACCGTTGACGCATTTGTTGCTGCGTTTTTATAAATGCTTCTCTAATTGGTAATTTATCCTGAAGATAATATTGATAAAACATCTGCATCATCTCTTTAGTGGGCTCGTCCGGCACGGTCCAAAGGCTCATAATCAGGTAGCGGGCACCGGCCTCCCGAATGGCTCGTTGTAGGCCGTAACCTCCTTCGCGGTTCTGGCTTTCCCCTAACCAGGGTTCGCAAGCGGTGGGGACTACTAAATCGGTTTTTTGCAAATTCATAGGAGCGGCTTCAACCGCTAGTAGTATGCCGTCATCAATGTCTTTGGGTATCTTTTTTCCCTGCCAGGCATGATTTCCCCCAGCGAAGATCAGACCCGAACGCCGCAGAGCTTCGTTAGGATCGTAGAGGTCTTCATCCTCATCTTCTTCGGAAGGTTCTGGATCAGTATCATCTTGGTAAAAGAAACCGTGAGTGGCTACGTGAATTACTGAAGGGGATGTTGCGTACCGGTTTCCTAACATTTTAAACCGTTCTTCCATCGCACTGCTGCCGGTATAGTAATTGGTTGGTATTTGCTGATCTCGCAGCAAATTAGCGATTGCATCAACTTCACTGAGCGTTGCCTCCAATTCGTTCCATGCCTTTGGTAACTGTTTGCTGCCTTTTACAAACAGACTACCGTAACTGACGAGACTGTCGTTCTGCGCCATAGCCAGCAGCTCGTTAAGGTCAGCATTATAGTCTACCCCCCCAAATAAAGCGGCTGATTCAATACTCGCTTCGGGAAGCTCACCCTGATAGGCCAGTAAGCGAGTGCTGCTTATATGATGTAATTGATAGCGATCAACCAAATACCCGTTCCCGTAGGGTAAACCAGCGAATGCTACTTGGTGAAGCAAACCTGCCGGAGAAAAGGATACTTTTTCAGTGTCCTTCAAAAGGGGGTCTAAGAGCTGACAGAATAACTCGTACTATTGATCACCTTTACTCACACTACTTTTAACGGCTCCTGCTCCCCGATATAGTTGCCCCGCAACGCCACCCGATGTCTCCCCCTCTAATAGTTGACTGAAATCAGCCTCTTTACACAGTGGTACAAACAATGGATACTCGTCACCAGCCCGCATCACGAGGGCGGTATAGTAGATAGAATCATAGAGTGTGACCGGTTCGTCTTCGTCAATTTCTTCTTCTTTCAGTGGGTTTTGCTTGCCGTAGTAGGGAAAATGAAGAAATTCTACTACTGCTTCTCCTGGAGATAGTCCGGTCTGGATAGCTTGCCATTGCTGCCGCTCATCGGTCCGGGTTTGGCGGTTGAGTTCTTTTTTCAGTTCCTGCATGGCATAATTTACTGAATCCAGGTATTCGCGGGTGTCACCATCTTCAGTCTGATTGATTTGGTTAGCAGCCATAATGTTTTTGGCCTCTATCCATAAATCGTATAACCGAAACAAATAGTCCTCTTCGGAAGTAGTAACAGCCCGCTGTATGATGCGATTCTTCTCCAGCAACTGCCCTTTTTCCAGTAGAATATTATTGTAGGCCAGTCCGGTGATAGAAGGGTGTTCGCGATAATTTCGCAAAACGAAACTGTTAGCATAGTTAGAAAAGGAGTAGAAATCCGATATGGAGCTCATCTGGTCTTCACTGCCCGCTAATAAAGACATATTTTCCATATAATTATGAAACCCATCATTGGCATTAGCAAAAAAAGTATCTGCCTGCTGAATGCGGCCAATCATCTCATAAAATACGCCCGCACTCAGGGCAGTAGTAGCAAACATAACGTTACTGAACATAGACTGTGAAGTGTCTCGTTGATGTTTCTTCTTAGTATACTCGTCAATGACAACTGCTTCTACCGAATCGAGCTTCTCCTTACTCATTGAGGCTAAGTCTTGTTCGCTAAGAGTAAACACTGATTGAAGGGGTTCTTCCTTTTTTTGTTTCTCCTTCTGTTTTTTATCTTTTCGCTTCATCCCCAATAGTGCTCTGACACCGATTTTAGGTCCTTCAACGCTATCTTCCGGACTGTTATATTCGTCTAGTTTTTCTTCAGTTTTCTTGGCTTTCTTAAATAATCCTATTGAACCAAAAACGTTGTTAGCGGTACCTTCCAGAGGAGTATCCTCAAATATTTCTTTGTTCTCTTCCGTTTGCTCGTCTATCTTTTTAAAATCATCTCCCAACTCAATCATTGCCAAAACGGTAGTCCAGCGCCGACTGCTCGAGTCCGGATTGCTATAGGCACTCATGGCAGCATCTTGTATGCCTGCTCCCAGTTTACCCTGCATAATGTTCATGGTTTTTCCCATTTCTTCAAAACCTACTTTGCTGAGGGTCTCAATCAGGCTTTTGAGTCTAAGATGGTTCATAAGGGCGGAATCGGTAGGGGCTACTTTTAGCTCTTCGTAGTAGGCTTCATACATAGGCTCTACTTTCTCGCTCTGACCGGCAGCTTCGTAGGCTAGCTCCATGTTTCGAATAAAGAAAACGAAGCCTTCGGTTTTGCGTCCGAATTCTAACGCAGCTCGACTCATACCTTCATCGGCCCAGATCAGGGCACTATCGTATATTTGCCGTTCAATGAGTGATTTACTTTTGATTAGAGCGTACGGAGCATTTTCCTTAAAAGCTTGTCCGTAGGTGGGTACTAAAACAATAAGCGCGACTAGCGTGAAAAGGTATCTTCTCATAGCAACAGTGGTTGTACTAAATAGTTGAGAGTTGGCGAATACTTGGTGATTATGGTTACTAATATAAACAAGATTTTTTATTCCACCAGCGTAAAGGCGGCCCAGTAGTAAGGGTCATACTTTTCTCGCATCTGCTGTTGGGCATTACGGAAGGCCTGCCGGATGGATAGCTTCTCTTGCAGATAAAACCGGTAGAAAAGCTGCATCATTTCCTGGGTCTCCTGATCGGGTACCTGCCACAGGCTCATGATCAGGTTTTTGGCTCCTGCCATTTTGAAGGCCCGTTGTAAGCCGTAGACTCCCTCACTACCCTGAATTTGCCCTAGGCCAGTCTCGCAGGCGGAAAGGACGACTAGCTCGGTGTTGGATAGGTTCATTTGAGAGACTTCGTAGGCGGTGAGGATACCATCATCCAGCCCTTCGGGAATCTTTTCTCCCAGCCAGGCGTGGTTGGCTCCGGCCATCAGCAGACCCGCCCGGCGTAGGGGGTCATCGGTGATACGGTAAACCTGCTGCTGCTCGTTGAGCGAAGCCATCAGTTGGTCGCGAAGGGTATCCTTGACATCCGGAAAGAAGAAACCATGGGTGGCAATGTGCAGGATGGTTGGTGAAGGACTACCTTTTCCTAATTGTTTGAACTGCTCTTCCAGGGCTTCACTTCCGGTATACAATTCGGTAGGAATACCTTGCTGCTCCAACTGCTCAGCAATAAAGCGGACTTCAGAAGCGGAGCCGGGAAGATAATCTAATTTCTGACTACGCAGTGCTTCTTCGGGTACGTAGGTGGAAGTGGTGCTACGGAAACCTCTGTTGCTCGCCATCGCCAGTAATTCGGTGGTATCGGTATCGTAGTGAATACCTCCGAAGAGCGTAGCACTTATATTGGACGTATCATCTTCAGTATCATCTAACGCGAGCAAGCGAGTGCTGCTAAGTTGGTGCAACCGGTAGCGATCCATCAGCAGCGAGTCTTTTCCGTAGGGCAAAGCAGCAAATGCTACCTGGTGTAAACGACCTGAAGGCGAGAAGTAGACAGTTTCTACATCCGAAAGCAAGCTATCTAGCGGTTGCCAGATCAGTTCGTACAGGGCTTGTCCTTGACTTACGCTTTGATTTGCATTTATAACTCCCCGACTGGAGTAGAGTCGCTGGGCTAGCTGGGTACTGCTGGTATCGGAAAGCAAACCATCTAATTGGGATTGAGTACCAAGCTTGACCATATGGGGGTATTCGTCTTGAGGGCGAAGTACCAAAGCCGCGTAGTAGGTAGTATCGGTCAAGGCCGCGTTGTTACAGTAGCGAAAGTGAATAAACTCCACGGCGGCTTCGCCCTTTTTCAACTCCTGCCGCACTTCCGGCCACTGCACCTGCAGGGCCTCAGTTTGTTCTTGGAAGGCGGAAGCTTGACGATTGAGGGTTTTCTCTAGATTATTGGTGAGTTTTTCAATAGAATCTGTATCGGCGTAGCGCTGGGAGATGGGTTTAGTATAGAGATAGGCAAGTTGCCGCTTACAGTCTAGCCAAGTATCATAGGTGTCCAGGAGAGTGCTATCTTGGCTCTTGGCAATGGCGAGTTGTATATCTTGAGATGAACGTAGCAGTAGACCTTTGACGATCAAACTGTTATTATAGCTCATGGAGACTACAGCGGGGTTGGCTGCCATTCTCCGGAGAACAAAGGAGTGATAGAACCAAAAATTATTAAGTGCCGTTTGTAGGTACTTCTGTTTTTCTTTTTCAGAAAGTCCGATAAAGCCAGTTTGTAGAGTCTTTTTCAGAATATCATTAGATATTAGTAAGAGCGGTTCGGCCTTCTCATAGTGACCCATCGCCTGGTATAAGACTGATAGATTGTCTAATGAAGTGGCATAAGTAGGGTGATCCTCACCCAATTGGTCTTTACGGATCTTCATAGCTTGCTGAAAGAGCTGTTCAGCTTCAGTGTAACGACCCATATCTAGGTATAAGCCAGCCAGATTGTTCAGAGAACTGGCATAGTGCGGGTGGTCTGTACCCAGTTGCTCTTCACTAACCTTTAATGCCCGAAGATACAAAGGTTCAGCCTTCTCATATTGATCCATAAACTCGTATGATACGGCCAGATTATTCAGTGATTGAGCATAGTCAGGATGGTCTTCACCGAGTTGCTCTTCGTTAATTTTCAATGTCTGAAGATACAGTGGTTCGGCTTTATCATAGTAACCCATATTTAGGAATAGTTGGGCTAAACTATTTAACGAAGTAGCATAGTGAGGATGGGCTTCGCCTAGTTGCTCTTTTCTAATTTGTAAGGCCTGAAGATGAAGGCCCAAAGCCTCAGCATAACGCCCCATAGTTTCGTGCAGAATTGCTAAGTTGTTTAATAATTGCGCATAAAGAGGATGTTTTTCACCTAGTTGTACTTTATATATATTCATAGCCTGTAGCAAGAGGGGTTCAACCTTATCATAGTAGCCCATGGCCATGTACGAAGTCGCTAGGTTGCCTAATGAAGTGGCATAGTCAGGGTGATCTTCGCCTAATTGGTCTTTCTTAATTTGTAGAGCATGTAGATTAAGGGACACAGCTTCAGCATAACGACTTATAGACTCATATAAGTGAGCCAAATTGTTCAATAAACCAGCGTATTTAGGATGGCTTTCACCCAATTGCTCTTTAATAATTTTAATAGCTTGCAGGTAAAAGGATTCAGCTTCAGTGTAGCGTCCCACAGACTCGTATAAGGCAGCCAAGTTATTCAGCAAATCAGCATAGCGAGGATGATTTTCTCCCAGTTGCTCTTCATTAATTTTCAATGCCTTAAGAAAGAGCGGTTCGGCTTTCCCATAGCGACCCATGGACTCATACAAAATCGCTATGCTGCCTAACGAAGTAGCATAGTCAGGATGACCTTCTCCCAGGTGCTCTTTTCTAATCTCCAAAGCCTGCTCGTAGAGCAGTTCGGCCTCGTCATAGCGCCCTATTACTTGGTACAAGTTAGCCAAGTTGTTCAAGGAATTAGCATACAAGGGGCTGTCTTTGCCTAACTGTTCTTCTCGGATCTGCAAAGCTTGTAGGTAGAAGGTTTCAGCCTTCTCAAAGTGACCCATATCTTGATACAAGTACGCAAGGTTGTTCAGCGAATTAGCATAGGAAGGATGGTCTTCACCCAATTGCATTTTATAGATCTGCATCGTCTCTCGGTAGAGCGGTTCGGATTCCCCATAGCGGCCCATGGACTTGTATAAGCTCGCTAGATTGTTTAGCAA
>CAKZYJ010000130.1 GCA_937884755.1 uncultured Flammeovirgaceae bacterium | reverse complement strand
CCAGATTGAGTTGAGGTGTAAAGAAGTAGCTTTGTCCGCGCAGAAACGGGTTTTTCCTCTGATGAATGAAGTACTGATAGCTACGGGTAGTAGCATCAAAGCGAGCGTGGGCATCGTCGGCAACCCGAACCAGTTTTGTGATACTAATATCGTACGGTAGTACCGCGTTAAACTTATGCAAGTGTTCATGTTTGGTTAATTGCTGAGAGGTATTAAAGTGCACTACCTGCCCCTGTGCGTGCACTCCGGTATCAGTTCTACCGCTGCCAGTGGTGACAATCGGCTCGCGCAAGATTTTGGATAGAGACTCGTTGACTAGCTGTTGTACCGATAACGCATTCTTCTGAATTTGCCAACCGTGGTAGGTAGCACCGTGGTACATCAGCGTGATGAAATAGCGCATAGGAGTGGTTAAAAACAGTAAAAATAAGTTATTGCAGAATAGCAGGTTACGTAATTGTTAAGTATATTGAGAAAATAGCGGAAAGCCCACCTATGTAAGTATTTGATATTCAAATTTTTACACATCTTCTATTTAATCATTACATGAAGCTTTTTGATTGAAATTTAACAATTGCTTCATCATAGTAACGCACTATTTTGTTTTTTCTATCCTAATTTTGTATCAATTGCTCGATAGGTAATTGACTTTATAGGGTAGTTGCAATTTTTTCGTTGTTTAAGAAGTGAGCAAAGTGAATGTTTTAGAAAAGCCCCAAGCAGCAGAACGGTTACATTCAGTAAGCAAGTATTTTTTGGTACTAGGTGCCATTGCAGTATTTGTGCTGTCTATCGATCTACTGAGTTACTCATTCCAGGGCTTGCGAGAAGACCTTACCGCTTCGGTACTGTCAGTAACTCTAAACCCCTTCATTGGCCTGTTTATCGGCCTGTTGCTAACGGCGGTCATCCAAAGTAGTTCCATTAGTACCTCCATCATTGTAGCCCTAGTAGGTTCAGGGACGATTAGTCTCTCGGCGGCAGTGCCAATTGTAATGGGCGCGAATGTAGGTACCACCCTAACCAGTACGGTAGTTTCGCTAAGCTTCATCACCAGCAAACGGGCCTTCCGGAAGGCAATCAGTGCCGGAGTGGTACACGACATCTACAACATCATGCTAGTGATGCTGCTGTTTCCCCTGGAGTATCACTATCAGTTACTATCTCGCGCCAGCTTATGGTTAGTAGGTAGCTTGGGGGTGCTTAGCATAAAAACTGCGCCTAGTACGGCTTATCAAGCCATTTTTCCAGAAGGCACGCTGGGCGGAGTCGTTTCGGAAACCATCGGTAATAGCTGGATGATGCTGTTGGTAGCCTTCGCCATGCTCTTTCTTTCGATTAAGTATATTTCTGCCATTATTTCCAAGACGCTAATCGGTGAGTCTAAGGACAGAATGAAGCAGTATATTTTCCGTAGTCCCTACAAATCCTTCGCCTGGGGTGGGACCGTCACTGCGGCAGTGCAATCCAGTTCCATTACCACATCGCTGATTATCCCACTGGTGGCTACTAACAAAGTCTCACTGGAAAAGTCTTTTCCCTTCATTATTGGAGCTAATATTGGTACTACCATCACGGCACTGGTAGCCTCGTTCTTTGCTACTGAAGTGGCCATCAGCATTGCTATTGTTCATTTGCTCTTTAATCTGTTGGGGGTATTAATATTCTTACCCTTCTCAAAAGTCAGGCAGGTTCCCATTACTATTGCTGCCTATTTCGGACGCCTTACGCTGCGTAATCGTTTCTACGGGTTCTTATACATTGTTTTTATGTTCTTCATTATCCCATTTCTGCTGATCTACTTCAATCAGCAGCCCTCTTGATTGCCTAACGGCAAGAAATGATGAATAATTGATAAGGGATAGTTGACAAGGAGTAAGTATTAGACATTCCTCATTCATCACTAATCATCAGTCATTACTCATCAATCATTGCGAATGTGTAGTAGGCTGACTATCTTGAAAGCTTTCCATCCATTTTTTAATAAACCACGCATGGCCAAGCATTCCGCAACCGAGACTTTTGATGCCCAACGCGAGAAAATCGAAGAAATTATTCAAAAACTGGCCGCCCAGTTTGATCTCGACGAAGACGATCTTACTACCATTAAAGAATGGGGCATCGCCCTGCTGGTAACTGGCGTTTCAGTGTACATTATTTATCAACTCTTTCAGCGAATGTTCGGCTCCGATGACGACCGGGATTACCGGGAAGAGATCGAGGAAGAAATATCGGATTACGCCGATCGTACCTCGGCTTTCATAGAAATGCTTAAAAAGCAGGCAGCATTATTTGCCATATCACTAGCTCGCCGTCAGATTATGCGGCTTTTCCGTTAACACTATTCCTGGCTAACTATGCCCGGACTATATACTGATTTAGTAAAACGTCAGCATCAGAAACAAAAGTCACTGGCGGTGCTCATTAACCCTGACCAACTGGATCAGGTAGCCGATACACTACGCCTGATTAGCTTCAGCGTGCAACAGCAGATTGATTACTTCCTGGTAGGCGGTAGTCTCATCACCACTAACAACCTAGGTGAAGTGATTCGTACCATTAAAGAAGAATGTACCATTCCGGTTATTCTGTTTCCGGGCAGTAACTTATATATTGAGGCGGGTGCTGATGCTATTCTATTACTTTCCATTATCTCAGGTCGTAATCCTGATTTGCTTATCGGTCAGCACGTGGTGGCGGCCCCCATCCTGAAACGCAGTCCATTAGAGATTATGGCTACTGGCTACATTCTGGTGAACACCGGGCAGGTGGCTTCGGCAACTTACTTGAGCCACACTACTCCTATTCCGGCCGATAAAGCTTCAGTAGCCGCCTGCACTGCCATGGCCGGCGAAATGCTGGGGCTTAAACTTATCTATCTGGATGCTGGTCCCGAAGCCGAGCGCTCTATCGATTCAAAAATGATTAGCGCCGTTCGTAAGGCAGTAGACGTACCGCTGATTGTGGGAGGCGGTATTAATAATCGATACAAAGCCACCCGCGCCTACGAAGCCGGAGCTGACCTGCTGGTACTGGATAGCCTGGAGCACAGTGCTGACTGGCTGCCCGAAGTAGCCGAAGTAACCCGTCAGCAAAACCGGAAGTCAGCAGACTAACCTGTGACCGCTGATTCCAAAGTAGATTATTTTTACCTATTTTTCTTTTCTCTATCTTCCCTTAAAAGAATTTTAAGAAATTTTTCGGCCAAGTGTAACCTTTCTGATTTTCCGAAGTTTCCCCGCTCAAATAAACTAGCCTAGCTTGGATTCTTATTCCGACAACGCTCTAATGCTCAAAGTAAAAGCCGGCCAACGCGACGCGATGGGGTTGTTATTTGAACGCTACCATCGCCGCCTGTTTGGTTTCTTCTACCAACTATCGGGACAGGCCGAGCCTAGCGAAGATCTGGTGCAGACCACCTTTTATCGCATGCTCAAATACGCTAACACCTATAAAGGCGAAGGGGAGTTTATTACCTGGATGTTTCACCTAGCTCGTAACGTATGGGCCGACCATTACAAAAAGCAGAAGCGCTTGCCTACGGAAGAGGTGTCAGAGAGTACTACGGTAGAGGAGAGGGGCGGGGAAACGGCTGACGATCAGCTAGCACAACTGCGGAAAGCGATCCGCTTTCTAAACCCGGAACGAAAAGAAGTGCTGCTGCTGAGCCGCTATCAGGGTCTTCGCTACCGGGAGATTGCCGAGCTGCTGAACTGCTCAGAGGCCAATGTGAAGATACGAGTATTTCGAGCGATACAGGATTTACGCAAAATTTTTCGTCAACTGGAAAAACAACAGCTATGAAGGAGCAACATACCCTACTTATCATGGACTATCTGGAAGGAAACTGGAATCCGGCGAAAGAAGCCCAACTTCAACAATTGATCGCTAGCGGCGAAATTAACACCAACGAGTTAACGGACTGGCAGCAGATTTACCAGCAAAGCGGCGGGTTGCCCACTCCAGCTCCCTCAGCCCGGATGCGGGAAAATTTTTACACCATGCTGGGCGAGTGGGATACAGCTCCTAAACTTAGCTGGTGGCAGCGATTCAGTAATTCGCTGAATGGCTCAGTACGGGTGTCGCAACTGATAGCTGGAGCGCTAGTGCTAGCGGTAGGTATCGCCTTAGGTTTCTGGCTAAGTCCGGCCCAGCGTTACGAGTCGCAGATCGTGCATCTGTCTTCCGAAGTACAGCAAATGCGGGAAGCCATGGTGCTTACCCTACTGGAACAGCCCTCAGCCATGCAGCGGCTAAAGGCAGTTAGCATCAGCACCGACCTTTCTTCCGCTACCGATAAAGTGCATCACGCTCTGCTGCGCACACTGAATGAAGACGCTCAAGTGAACGTTAGGCTGGCCGCACTGGAAGCGCTACTACCCTACGCCCAAGATTCGCTGGTACGGCAAGGACTGGTCCAGTCTATTGCTCAACAAGATGATCCATTGATGCAGATTGCTCTGGCCCAGGCTATGGTAGAGTTGCAAGAAAAGAAGGCAGTAGAACCATTGGAAGATCTGTTGGAACAGGAAAACCTGAACCAGGATGCCAAGCAGACCATTGAAAACAGCCTGAAAGTATTGATCTAAGCCAAATTTCATAAGACCGTAAAACCTATTCACCATGACACTATTTTCTGTTCTTATGCTCATTACTGCTTTTTGGCAGGATGCGCCCCCCCACCGAGAAACCATTACCCGAAGCCTACAATTTGCCGAAACCAGTGCTAATAATGAATTGTGGATTCACAACATTCAGGGCGACGTAACCGTGACGGGCTACGATGGCGAAACAGTGGAGATTAGTGTAGAAAAAACTATTGATGCTCGCCGCCAGGAATGGCTTCAACAGGGTATTGAGGAAATCCAATTGGCCACCGAACTAGATGGCAACGTGATACTGGTGTATATGGATGCCCCCTTTGTGGATGCTCGCCGCAAAGGAGCCCATTTCCACTACAATTCTAATCGTCACGACGATGATTACTCTTACCGTCTGGATTTCACGGTGAAGGTACCCCGGACTGTTAACCTGAAGGTATCTACCATTAATGGCGGGATAGTTTCCATTGAGAACGTGCAGCCTCAGCGGCTGGAAGCCCGCAACGTGAACGGGGGTATCCGGGCTACGGATGTCAGCGGGCAAACTTCAGCCACTACCGTGAATGGCAATGTGGACGTTTCTTTCACCGAAGCCCCCTCAGAGTATAGCCGTTTTAAGACCATCAATGGCGATATCACGCTCATCGTACCCGATGATTTATCCGCCGATGTATCCTTCAAAAGCATGAACGGCGACTTTTACACCAACTTTGATGAGATTAATTACCTACCCGCCGAAGTCTCATCGACTAAGGCTGGTAGCCGAACCCGTACCACTTACCGCATCGACCGCGCTACGAAGATTCGCATTGGTCAGGGCGGCACCACCGTTGAGACCGAGACCCTCAATGGAGAAGTTTATTTGAAACATAATTAACCCAAAAAATCATGAATGTTTTGCCTCAGATATCCAACGATGTCATGAAACTAATCCGTATCATTTTTATCGTCCTGATTGTGTACCTGCTCGCCTTTGGCATGGCCGTCGCGCAATCCGATGAATTGTTAGCTATTCCGCTGAGTAATCCTGGTGAACCCGGCGAAATTCGGGTTCAGTTAGTCCGAGGAGGTATCACTATTCGGGGATACGACGGACAGGAGGTAATTGTGCAAACCTCAGCCGATGAGGATTATTACGAAGACGATGAGCGGGAGCGGAATGGCTTGCGAAAGATTAGTAGCGGAGGAAATCTCTCGATGGAAGCCATTGAAGAAAATAACCGCGTAACGATTAAGTCTAGGTCGCCTCAAAGCACAGTAAACCTGGATATCCAAGTACCCCGTAACTTTTCGGTAAAGGCTAAAACGGTAAACGATGGCCGTCTGCTGATTGAGAACATTATCGGAGAAATTGAAGCTTCTAACGTAAACGACGACATTGAACTGCAAAACATCTCCGGCTCGGCAGTGGTGAATACCGTGAACGGGGAGGTGACCGTAGTTTTTGATGAGGTGACCCCCGATACTCCTATGTCGTTTACCACGCTTAATGGCGATATTGAAGTAACCATGCCTACAGCTACGCCTATGCTAGCAAAGATGAAAACCCTCAACGGTGAAATCTACACCGACTTTGATATGGACGTAAAAGCAACGGATAAGCGGGAGTCCTCTAACGAAGGGGGTGTTTATCGAGTAAAGATTGATAAAGAAGTTACCGGTACAGTAAACGGCGGTGGCCCCGAAATGTACTTCAAAAGCCACAATGGCGATATCATCATCCGCAAGAAGTAAGCTTGATTGGCTTGCTTCTTTCTTTTAACAAGGCAAGTACTATTTTTTCACAATCGTAAAAGCTACGCGGCGGTTTTTGCGACGCTCTTCTTCAATGGCATTGCTGGAAATGGGCTGGGTACCGCCGTAGCCTTTAGCGGTAATTCGGTCGGCGTCGGCTCCTTGCTGAATGAGATACTCCCGAACGGCTTCGGCCCGTTTTTGAGAAAGCTCCAGGTTTAGGTCGGCCCGACCCCGATTATCGGTGTGGCCGCCTACTTCAATGGCTACTTCGGGATTTTCCTGTAAAAATTCTACTACCTCGTCCAGACGCTCGTCGGAGCCGGGCAGCATACTGGAAGTGCCTCGATCAAAGAGTACGGTTTCCAGGTTAACAGTAGACCCTACCTCAATAGGAGTTAATAAATAGTTACGCTCAATGGCATCGATGCTTTCGGTTTCAGTTATCAGTACTTTGTCTCGCTCGCGAATAAAGCCTTCCGCCTGAACTAGCAGTTCGTAGTTATCATCCTGGGGCAAGGATACGCTAAACGTACCGTCCGCCTCCGTCTGCACCGTTTCTACCTGCGTAGTATCGTTGCGGATAGACTGGACTATCACCTCGGCTGTTAGTGGTTGCTGATCGTGTTCTCTGGCTACGGTTCCCCGAATGGTCATCATCGGTACTGCAGGCTCTACTACTACTGTTGATTCGGGAGCAGGCGTGATTTCATTAGACGATTGGGCTACGGCGATGGGTACTTCCTCAGGAATATCCAAAGAATCGGCTTCCTCCAAGGTTTCTTCCTCTTCCGGACTGATCCGGATACGAACCAGATCGGCCATACCGTCGCTGTTTTGGGTAGAAGTGAGGTAGGCGTATTCGCTATTCTGCGGGATGGTGTAGTACAGCTCCGTGCCCATGGTGTTTACGGTAGCTCCTAAGTTTTTAGGGTTTGACCAGCTTCTCCAAGAGTCGTCCAGCCGCACCGACATAAAAATATCCCGGCTACCAAAGCCTTCGTAGCCGTTACTGGCAAAAAAGAGCGTTTTGCCGTCGGGAGCTAGGAAGGGAGTCATCTCCTGATAGGGAGTGTTCACATCATTCCCCAGATTCTTGGGTTCCGACCAGGAACCATCGCTTTGGCGGAATAAAACGTATAAATCTTCGGCGCCTCGGGTATCGTACGATTGCAGCGTGACAATCATAATACTGTTACTGGCGTGCAATGATCCACTGCGGTGGCCGGACTTAGTGTAGAAGTACGGAATCTCCACAGCTTTAGGGAAACTCCACTGGCTGTGTTGCCCTTGGGTCATAGAAACTCCTTGGGTAGTGGGCTTCTTCCCTTGCTTCAGATAGTGTCCGTGCATGTAAACCGACTGCTCGCCTGAAAAGCCGATGATAGCATTATAAAAACGATTATTGATTGTTTTTCCGGCATGTTTAGCTTCGCCCCAATGCCCATCTTCCTTTCGTTCGCTGTACCAAACATCGCCCGGATCGGAAATACCACCTACGTTCTGAGGATGATACTGCCGTACGAAATACAGCGTCCGACTATCAGGGCTTAACACGGGAGCTGCTTCGTTAGCTGACGAGTTTAGGTTACCCGCTAGTTTCTCAAATTTTTCCTGGGCGTAGCCGTTGAGCAAAGTCGCAAAAAAAAGGATTAGCAGTGAAAAAAGGCGAACGTTCATAAACAAATGATGAGTAGTGAATAGTGGACAGTAAACAATTAATAGTGAGCAGGATGCATCTCTAGCAAAGATCAGAAAAATCGAGCTATTTTAATTGCACATTGTACACTGTACATTGTTAATTGTTGTAAGTTAATTTTACAGCACAATAATCGTACAACCAAGCCCTGCCCTTAGCAATTCCCGAAGGTTCTCTGGCAATACTTGTAGGAAGCTCTATTTTTGGGGCAACTAAACCTAACCAACTGCCACCTCTATATGGATTATTTCAAACTACGGGAAAATAACACCACGGTGCGCACTGAAGTAGTCGCCGGACTGACAACTTTCTTCACCATGGCCTACATTATCTTCGTGAATCCCAGCATTTTAGCGAAAGCGGGCATGGATTACAACGCCGTATTGATGGCTACCTGTGTGGCCGCAGCCATAGGCACGTTCATGATGGCGGTTGTTGCCAGGTATCCGTTTGCCCAGGCTCCAGGTATGGGGTTGAATGCCTTTTTCGCCTTCACGGTAGTGTTGCAAAATGGCTACACCTGGCAGCAGGGACTAGCGATTGTGTTCATTTCGGGAATATTATTTATCGTTTTGACTGCTACTGGAGCTAGGTCAGCTATTGTAAAAGCACTTCCGGCAGCAGTACGCTACGCTATTCCAGCAGGTATCGGACTGTTTATTACCCTGATTGGATTGAATAACGCGGGTATTGTTCACATGAACCAGGGGCCGATCATTGATATCGTTCTGGGGGCTGAAACGCTGGAGGCCGGAGCCTTGATTGAGCAGATTCAGCAGGCTCCGCCCCAAATTCTGGAAATGGGAAACTTGGGCTCACCATCAGTGCTGGTGGCTTGCATTGGGTTAATCATTATTGGTATGCTGTATGCGCTACGAGTTCCGGGGGGTATTTTGTTCAGTATCATTCTCACTACCATTGTCGGGCTGCTATTCGGTATTACTCAAATTCCCGACGACTTAAGCCTGGCCGGATTGAGTTTAGAAAGCACCTGGCTTAAGCTAGATTTTGTTGGCTTATTAAGTACTGAAACCCGAAGCATGGGTCAGGTAATCGCTACGCTGCTGGTGGTAATTATCTCTTTTTCTATGGTGGACTTGTTCGATACCATTGGTACGCTGATTGGCACTGCGGATAAGGCAGGCTTTTTGGATGAGCGAGGACACTTACCCCGCATGAAGCGATCGTTACTGGCTGATGCCATAGCTACTAGCGTAGGCGCTCTGTTAGGTACCTCTACGGTTACTACTTATATTGAAAGCAACGCCGGAGTAGCTGCCGGGGGTAGAACCGGTCTTACTGCACTGGTAGTGGCCATTCTCTTTCTGCTTTCTATCTTTCTAGCACCCCTAGCCGGTATGGTTCCGGCAGCGGCTACTGCACCCGCTCTGATTCTAGTTGGAATGCTTATGTTGCAATCCATCCAAAAAGTAAATTTTAATGATTTTGACGAGGCTCTTCCGGCGTTCCTGACAATGGTGCTGATGCCCTTTACCTACAGTATTGCCAACGGTATTGCGGCGGGTATTATCTTCTACGTACTGATTAAACTGGTGAAACGAAGATTCGACGAGATTCCATTAGTGCTTTACCTCTTAGCAGGTTTGTTTATACTAAAGTTTGTACTATAAAGTAGGCTATGTGCCCTCTGTACCTATTGTGGTAAAAAGATAAACCACATAGGCACAGAGGGCACAGTAGTTGGATTTACGATTGGGTGTTGACTAAATCTGATCTCAAAGAACATACCTATAATATCATCAGCGTAGCGATAGAAGTGCATAAACAGTTGGGGCCAGGGCTTTTGGAAAGTGTTTACCATCGGTGTATGATGCACGAAATGAAGCTTCGGAATTATGTGTTTAAGAGTGAATTGCTGGTGCCAGTTGAGTATAAAGGGCTTACATTGGATACTCAATTACGCTGTGACTTTCTATTTGCTAATTGCATTGTAGTTGAGTTAAAATCGGTAAACGCCATGACACCAATTTTTGAAGCTCAACTGCTAACTTACATGAAACTGTTACAGGTGCCCAAAGGAATTTTGATCAATTTCAATGTCACTAACATTTTCAGAGAGGGTCAAAAAACGTTAGTAAACGATTTATTTCGTCATTTACCTGACTAATCTATGTCCTCTATGTTTCTATGTGGTTCACTGAATTATACCACATAGGCACAGTAGGACACATAGAATTTTAGTAAAAAGCATCCTCAAAGTGCTCAATCTTCAAATCAGGCTCCAATGTAATCGCCACAATATCAAAGCGGATAAGCCCTTCCCAGTTGTGTTCACGAACGTAGTGGTCAGCCGCAGCGATAATCAGTTCGGCTTGTTCGGGGCTGACGAAGGTTTCAGGAAATCCAAAATCGGTATCGCGACGGGTTTTCACCTCCACAAATACTAGCAGCTTATTTTTCTGCACAATCAGGTCAACTTCCGCCCGGCGGTAGCGGAAGTTTCGGGCTACGAGCTTAAACCCTTTGTGCGCCAGATAATCAACGGCAATGTCCTCGCCCCGACGCCCGGTTTTCTGTTGGGAAGTTTTCTTCATTCGTCTTTTTAATATACTTACAATTTTAGTAGGTTCAATCTCACAAAAACGAACCCTATGCTACCCACCATAAACCCCACCCAAACCAGTGCCTGGTCGGCGCTGAGCGATCATTTTCAGCAGATGAAAGACGTACATATGCAAACGCTCTTTCAGGAAGATAATCAACGCTTTTCGCGCTTCTCCCTCAAATTTGAGGATATTCTGGTTGATTTTTCCAAAAACCGGATGACCGAAGAAACGCATAAGCTGCTACTGGATTTGGCCCAAGAATGTAAACTTTCGAATGCCATTAAAGCCATGTTCAGTGGTGACGCCATTAACGAAACCGAAGGCCGGGCAGTACTACACGTAGCACTACGAAATCGCTCTAACGATCCTATCCATGTAGATGGGGAAGACGTGATGCCCGAGGTGAACGAAGTGTTGGATAAGATGAAAAGCTTTTCCCAGAAAATCATTAGCGGCGAATGGAAAGGCTTCCGGGGCAAACCCATCCGCGATATTGTGAACATCGGTATCGGCGGCTCCGATCTGGGTCCGGTGATGGTTACCGAAGCCCTCAAACCGTATAAAAAGGAGCACATCAATGTGCACTATGTCTCCAACGTAGACGGCACGCATATTAGCGAAATCCTGAAGCCACTCAATCCGGAAACCACACTCTTCGTGATTGCTTCCAAAACTTTTACTACGCAGGAAACCATGACTAACGCCAACTCGGCCAAGGACTGGTTTCTTAAGCAAGCCAATGATGAGGATGCAGTGAAAAAGCACTTTGTCGCCCTTTCTACCAACCGAGAAGAGGTAGAGAAATTTGGGATTGATCCGGAGAATATGTTTGGCTTTTGGGATTGGGTAGGCGGCCGTTATTCACTGTGGTCAGCTATCGGTCTTACCATTGCCTGCTCCGTTGGCTTTGAGAATTTTGAAGCACTACTGGCCGGTGGACACGCCATGGATCAGCACTTCCGGGATACCGTTGCCGAGAAAAATATCCCGATCACATTGGCGCTAATTGGCATTTGGTACAATAATTTCTTTGGGGCCGAAACTGAAGTGATCTTACCCTACGATCAGTATATGCACCGCTTCCCGGCCTACTTCCAGCAGGGCAATATGGAAAGTAATGGTAAGTACGTCGACCGCGACGGCAACCCGGTAGACTACCAGAGTGGCCCTATTATATGGGGAGAACCTGGTACCAATGGGCAGCACGCTTTCTACCAACTGATCCATCAGGGTACCAAGCTTATTCCAGCCGATTTTCTCGCTCCAGCCCAGAGTCAGAACCCAATTGGGGATCATCACGCTAAGTTGCTGGCGAATTTCTTCGCCCAAACTGAGGCACTAATGATGGGAAAATCCGAGGAAGAAGCCGCTCAGGAGCTACGCGATCAGGAAAAATCCGAGGAAGAAATCAAACGTTTAGCCTCGTTCAAAACTTTCCAAGGGAATAAACCAACCAATTCAATCCTATTTGAAAAGCTGACTCCGCACACCTTAGGAGCCCTGATTGCGATGTACGAGCACAAAATTTTTGTACAAGGCGTCATCTGGAATATTTTCTCCTTCGATCAGTGGGGGGTAGAACTAGGAAAGCAACTGGCTAAAAAGATTTTACCCGAACTGGAAAGTGATGGTACTATCTCTTCTCACGATGCTTCTACCAATGGCCTGATTAACGCATTTAAGAATATGCGGTAAGAATATTATTGATGATGTTCCTACGATGTATGTCCTCAGCATGAGTCTGAAAAACCTTATACCGAAGCATAAAGACGATACAGAAACAGCTGAGAAACTATTTGAATATTCATATGAAGAAGTAAGAAGTATTATTCCTGAACTGTTGGCATGGATTCAGGATATGAATTGGCCTGTCTCAAGGCCTATGGCAGACTATTTAGTTTCAATGTCGGAATATCTTACTAAGGACTTAATGAAGATATTAAACGGGAATGACGAAGTTTGGAAATACTGGTGCATCGATGTTTTCGGACTTTACTCCGACAAGCCTCTCGATCCAACTATTGTTGCTAAGATTAAAAGCATTGCTGAAAATCCAACTGAATCTGAAATAGCAGAAGAAGTTGTTGAACAAGCCTTACGATATTTAAAGAAAATAGCGCACAATACTAAATAAAACCAATGCTTAACTTCCACCATATTTCGTCTTCCTCGTCTTTCAACCAACGTCAAGTCCTGCGAACATCGACGTCTCCGAAACCTACACTGTCTCTATTTTAACCGGATCACCGATGGAGTTCAGAGCAGCTACCCGAAAAGATGTAAAAGCAATCGTCGGTATGTTAGCTGATGATGAATTGGGTAGCCAACGCGAAAACTTTACCGACCCGCTACCCGATAGCTACTACTCTGCTTTTGAAAACATCAGTCGTGATCCCAATCAGGAACTCATTGTGGTAGAAGATCAGGGAGAGATTATCGGGACGCTTCAGCTAAGTTTTATTCAGTATCTCACGTATCAGGGCGGTATCCGGGCCCAGATTGAAGCGGTACGCATTAAGCGTGACCGACGAGGCCAGGGATTAGGCGAACAAATGTTCCGGTGGGCAATTGACCGGACAAGGGAGCGAGGGGCGCACCTCTTACAGCTAACCACTGACAAGCAACGTCCCGAAGCTATCAAGTTTTACGAGAAATTAGGGTTTGTCGCTACCCACAAGGGCATGAAACTGCACTTTACGCAGTAATCCGCTACCTTTGTGGTATTGTAACAGCCAAAGTATGCCAGCCCATCAATTTATTCCCTACCAGAACCCTACTTACGAAGGAGAGGCCCTGCGCCAGCGAGCCGAAGAGTTTTGCCACTTTATGGACCGCCGCCGCTCCCTCCGTATGTTTTCTGATAAGCCGGTACCCAAACAGGTAATCCAGCATATCATTATGACTGCTTCTTCGGCTCCTTCCGGAGCGCACAAACAGCCCTGGACGTTCTGCGCCATCTCCAGCCCGGAGATGAAAGCTAAGATTCGGGAAGCCGCTGAGCAGGAAGAATATGTGAACTACCACGGCCGCATGTCGGATAGCTGGTTAGACGACCTCAAGTTGTTCGGTACCGATGAGCATAAACCCTTTCTGGAAATTGCTCCCTGGCTAATTGTAGTTTGCAAACGCGCTTACGAAGAGGAAGCGGGTGAGAAAAAGAACAATTACTACGTCACCGAATCAGTAGGCATTGCTACCGGGTTTCTGTTAACCGCCATTCACCATGCCGGTCTAGTGGCGTTGACCCACACGCCCAGCCCCATGAATTTCCTGACGAAAGTACTGGATCGCCCGGTTAACGAACGCCCTTTTTTACTCATTCCGGTAGGCTACCCCGCCGCCGATGCCGAGGTGCCCGACATCCAACGAAAACCGCCCGAAGACGTTATTGTATACTACGAATAAGGCTATCGCCTATGGAAAAGATTATCATTAAAAATTTCGGTCCAATTAAGGATGTTGAGCTGGAAATCAAAGACATCAACGTCTTCATTGGCAGTACTTCTAGCGGAAAAAGTACGGTAGCGAAGTTGATAGCTATTTTTAAAGATATTTTCTCGAAAGCAGATGGAGATATAAATGATTTTATAAGTGATTTAAAGAAATATAATATTGATTTTTCTGTCAATGATAATACATATATAGAATTTGAAGCTAGAAATTATTCTTGGAAATTAGAAGAGAGGATAGTTAGTAGTAATCATCCTAATAAAGAGCTTGAACCAATAGTTAATTCACTTTTTGCTTTGTTCGAAAAACTAACTGATGCTTTTATTCAGTCTAAAGAAAAGATGACATCGTTAAAGGATGAGGTAGCTAACCGCACTGCTAATTGGGCTGCCTTAGCTGATCTTTTAAAATTCTTAGAAGAAAACAAAAATAGATTTGATTCAAAGATGCTAAGGGAAACTCTTCCAGTAATTAGAAATTTATATACTAGCAGAACTCAGGAATCAGACAATAGATATAGCTTTACAGAAAAGGTTGCTAGTGTTAATGATCTTTTAAATACATTATTTGACAGTGCTAAATTAAATCTTATTTATTATATACCTGCTGAAAGAATTCTATTATCAATGGTGGCTGAGTCAATCTTCGGATTAATGAGTAACGATGTCTCTATTGCTGAGTGTATTAAAGACTTTGGTGCTCATTTTGAATCAGCCCGAAGGAAGATCAATCAACTCTCTATCCCTTTTTTAGATTCGAAATATAATTATTCTGATAAATCTAATTTTATAACTTTTTCCGATGGAGCAAAAGTTAAGCTCGAACAAGCTTCTAGCGGCTTACAATCTATTATTCCCCTTTTGCTAGTTGTTGAGTCTAATACTATTGATGAAAGTGTAACCAAGAAATGTTTTGTACTTGAAGAACCTGAACTCAATTTGTATCCAACGGTTCAAAAGGAACTGATAGAATTTATCGTTGAGCGAATCAATAAGTCAAAAGACAAGCTAATTATCACTACGCATAGTCCGTATGTGCTTACTTCGTTGGATAATTTGATTCAGGCGAGTAACGCGGCGAAGGTGAACCCCGAGCAGAAAGAGAAAGTAGTAGAGATTGTGCCGGAAGAAAAGTGGGTAGATTTTGATCGGGTGGCTTGTTACTACTTTGAAGAGGGTACCTGTCGTTCTACCCTAGATACCGAAAACCAAACCATCGGCGCTTCCAATATTGACGATGTATCCGAAGAGTTAGGAAAAACCTTCGATCAGTTGCTAGAACTCAAGTACGCTCATGTGTCGTAAGCAATTGATTGAGGCACTGAAGGCAAGCAAGAAGAGCGAATGTTTTGATAATTCAACGGTAGCGGAAGAAAATGGGAAGAAGTTTCACCTAGAAAATAAATCTAAGAAAACGATCTGTCGGGTGAAAGTCGATGGATGCCTAATTGATAATCAGCGTACCAAACGTTGTGACTATTGGTTTAAAATATGCGAAACGGAGCAGCATTTTTTGGTAGAGTTGAAAGGTACAGATGTTAGTAAAGCAGTTGAGCAAATTATTAGCACATTTGACTTTGTGAACAGAAAGTTAGAGTTATCACCAGAGCGTTTTGAAGGAATCATTGTTTCCAGTGCCGTACCTAAAGCAGAACAGAAGTTCAGAGCATTAAAAGTAAAAATACCGAAGAGAAAAAGGATTAAGAATTGAGAAGCATAGTCATCAGTGTAAAAAGAAAATTTAACTAGCGGTTTGTCATGATTGATTACCAAATACCTGATTTACCTCAAACTCATTCATTCACCGTAGATGAAGTGTATAAAATGTACGAGCACGGTATTTTACCTCCCGATGAACGCCTGGAACTAATTGACGGACAACTGTATCGTATGAGCCCAAAGAATCCTCCGCACGTTATTGTGCTGCGTAAACTGATGAGTTTCTTTAACTCACATCTTTCAGAAGAGTCTTATCTTGTTGATAAAGAAGTTCCGTTGGATATTTCAAAAAAAACTGTACCTGAGCCAGACCTTATTGTTGCTCGCCAACGTCCTGCCCTTTGGGAAGATGAGCATATAAAAGTAAGCGATGTAGAGCTACTGATAGAGGTAGCCGATAGTTCACTTCAGTTTGATTTAAGTACTAAGAAAGATTTGTATGAATCTGTTGGTGTACCTATCTATTGGGTGATCAACTTGCCTAAGCAACAGATTCATATGTTTAGCCATTGGCGAAACGGACGATACACAGTAAGCACTATCTATAAAGAGGGGGAAATATTAATTGAACCGCTCAATCTTAGCATCTCTTTTGCTGATATTTTCCCTAAACTGTAAAGAACAATGACTGAACTATACCCACTAAATTTCCGCACCATTTTTAAAGACAAGATTTGGGGCGGCGAGAAAATCAAGACAGTATTAGGAAAAGACTTCGCTCCCCTACCCAATTGCGGCGAAACCTGGGAAATCTCGGGAGTGACCGGTAATGTGTCAGAAGTAGCTGAAGGAGCTTTAGCTGGAAAGAATCTACAGGAACTTTTAGAAACCTATCGGGGAAAACTGGTGGGTGAGCGAGTGTATCAAAAATACGGCAACGAGTTTCCACTGCTGATAAAATTTATTGATGCCAACGATGATCTTTCTATCCAGGTCCATCCCGACGATGAATTGGCCCAGAAGCGGCACAACTCCTTTGGAAAAACCGAGATGTGGTATATTATGCAGGCCGACGATGAAGCTCAGTTGACCGTAGGTTTCAATCTACCCATGAGCCGGGAGAAATACCTGGATGCCTTTGAAGACGGAAAGTTGATGAGTATACTAAATGAAGAGGATGTACAGGCGGGAGATGTATACTTTCTGCCCGCCGGGCGGGTGCACAGTATTGGTAAGGGAATTCTACTGGCCGAAATCCAGCAGACTTCCGACGTCACCTACCGCATCTACGACTTTGACCGCCGAGATGATAAGGGCAATACCCGCGAACTGCACGTAGAGCAGGCACTGGATGCCATCGACTACCAGGAGTACGACGAGTACAAAACACTGTACGAGACCAAAGAAAATGAGGTAGTAGAGATAGTCAAGTCACCCTACTTTGTTACCTCACGCTTAGAGTATACCGAAAGTACTACCCGAGACTACCGAAGCCGCGACTCATTTACGATCTATGTCTGTGTAGACGGCGAAGTGGATATTTTTTCTAACGAAGTACGTTATCCCATCAAGAAGGGTGAGGCGTATTTATTGCCGGCTAGCGTTGAGCAGATAGAGTTGGTAACCTCTGCGGGTTTTACGCTGTTAGAATCTTACGTACCGGAGTAATAATAATTACAAATTAAAAATTACAGGTTGCAAGTTTCTGAGAAGAACAAACAGGTAAATGTACAGCACTTGGGATTGATAGATTATGCCCAGGCTTGGGACTATCAGGAAAAAATCTTTTCGGAAACCGTTCAAACCAAAATTGCTAATCGCAAGCAGCCCGACCAGCAGCAAACTACGCAGAATTACTTGCTCTTCTGTCAGCATCCCCCGGTGTACACGCTAGGTAAAAGTGGTCAGGAAGATCACCTGCTACTCTCCGTTAAAGAACTAGCCGAAAAAGGAATTCAGTACTACCCAATTAACCGGGGGGGCGATATTACCTTTCACGGACCGGGGCAGATTGTAGGCTATCCGATCTTAGATTTGGATCATTTTTTCACCGATATTCATCGTTACCTGCGCACCCTGGAGGAAGCAGTCATCCTCACCCTGGCTAATTACGGAATTGACGCCGGGCGTATTCCCGGATTAACCGGAGTATGGATTGATTACGAGCAGCAGAAAAATCCTCGAAAGATTTGTGCGATGGGTGTAAAGTCCAGTCGCTGGGTCACCATGCACGGCTTCGCCCTGAACGTAAATACTGATCTTAGTTACTTCGATCACATTGTTCCCTGCGGGATTAAGGATAAAGCCGTCACCTCACTGGAAAAGGAATTAGGAGGCCAGCAGGATTTGGAAGAAGTCACTGCCATTTTACTGAAGCATCTGTCCGGTCAGTTCGGTATGGATGTGGTTTCAGCGACGGCCAAAGCAGGTTATTAGTGTAAATTTCTATGAAAAAAGATATTGATTTTCCGAAAGTGGAAGGAGTGCAGATGGTAATTGGCCGCCGGAAGAACGAAGATTCAGGCGACTATGAGTTTCATGTGTACCTGATCAACGATAATGATTTCTCTTTAGAGAATGTACTGGTAAATTCATCTGGCTACAGTAAAAAGAAGGAGCAGAAAACTTCCGTATTACGACACTATCTGGAAACAATGGAACCCAAAAGCACCGCTAAAATTGAGTTGATTAACCCCGATCTGTTTTCACTGGTCAACCAGTTTTGGGTAAGCTACTACCGAGGTAAGGAGGTATACGATAAAAAATTCGTATTCATGCCCGAAAGCATTACCGAAGAAAATTTTCAGTACATTGACTCGCTGGAAATGGAAGGCGTACTGCACGCATAACTTAAATTAACCCTATGAGCCAGGCTCCCGTTATGCTGGGAATTGACGTAGGTACTACCAGTGTAAAAGTATTGGCGGCTGACATTGAAGGAAAAAACATTTGTGCCGAAGATGCTTCCTACCCATTGTATCAGCCCCAGGAAGGTTACCGCGAACAAAACCCTCAGGAGATACTTGAGGCTCTACACCATGCAGTACAAACCGTTCTAGGTCAAATAAATCAGCCTATCGTGGGGGTTAGTTTCAGTACCGCAATGCACAGTTTGTTGGCGGTAAACGAAGCTGGAAAACCAATTACTCCGATGCTTATCTGGGCGGATACCCGTAGCCAAAAATACGCTGAAGAATTACGAGGTACTCCCTTGGGCAGTAAAATATACCAGCGTAGTGGTGCTCCCATCCATGCTATGCTGCCGCTCTGCAAAATTGCCTGGCTGCGCGATCATGAAGCAGAAATCTTTCAGCAGGCCCATAAGTTTCTTTCGTTTAAGGAATGGTTGCTGTACCAGTGGTTTGGCAAGTACGTGATAGACTACTCTATGGCTACCGCTACCGGGCTATTCAAGCAGGAAAGCCTGGGCTGGTACGAAGAAGCACTGGCTTTTGCCAGTATTGATGCAGAACAATTATCGAAACCAGTCCCTACCACTCACGTACTGGAAGGCCTTTCTGAAGAAGCCGCTAACGCAACCGGTTTATCCAGAAGAACCCCTGTAGTAGTAGGCGCTAGTGACGGCTGCCTGGCTAACCTTTACGCTAGCGGTATGAACCCCCGGGAAGCGACCTTGTCCTTAGGAACCAGCGGTGCCATCCGGCTAATCGCTCCGGAAACCACGCCGGACGAACAAATGCGGATATTTAATTACCTACTTACAGAAAAATATCACGTAATCGGTGGACCTACCAATAACGGGGGAATTATCCTGAACTGGTTGCAGAAGAACTTGTACGATAACCACTGCCCACCCGAAGCTATTCTAGCAAAAGCCGCTAAAGTAGAAGCGGGAGCGGACAAGCTGGTTTGCCTTCCTTACTTCCACGGTGAGCGGGCTCCTTTCTGGAATGAACGCATGACGGGAGGGTTTTTTGGTGTTGGTAATGATCATACACTGGATTACTTCGCCCGAGCCGCACTGGAAGGAGTAGTATATAATATGTACAGCATCGGTCAGGGTTTGGAAGATACTGCCGGAGGCTTTGACGCTATCTGGGCCGATGGCGGGGTAACTCGTTCCGATTTTATGGTGCAGTTAATTGCCGATGTATTTAACAAACCGGTGTATGTAGCAGAGAGCCACCACGGAGTAGCCGAAGGAGCCATTATGCTGGGAAGTGTTGCTTTAGGGCTGGTGGACTCGCTGGAAGAAGTAGTAAAGAATACTGAAAAAAAGCGGGAATTTACCCCAAATGTAGCGCTTCGCTCGGCGTATCAGGAGCAGTACGAGCGCTTTCAGCAGTGGGGCGAAGTAGTGGCCAATCAAGTTGCAAACTCAGAGTAGCCCCAGATCATCCTTAGATACAATCTCAAGCAACTGCTTCACCTCATCGGCCTTCTCAAACTCATCCAGTTTCTCAAACGAAAGGATTAAGCTGCGCAGCACCCGGCGAATAATATCGATGGTTTGGCAGGGCTGATAAAACATATCATCGGACGGTAGCTTCAACTGTTTGATATAATTATCAATATCCTGCTTAGCAAAGAAGAGCACGCGGCTAAAGGCTTTAATATAGAATTGGATGTCATCATGTTTGTAGGTATAAATAAATAAGCTAGGTAAGTTTACTCCGTACACCGGTAGCTTTAGACGTTGGGCTACCAGCATATACACCACACACAGCGAAATTGGGTTGCCCTTCTTGGTTTCTAGCACCCGATTAATCATAGAGTTAGCCGGTGAATGAAAGTTTTTGGTATTAGCCCTAAATTTCAGTTTGTTAAATAGTACGCTATTCAGAATACGTACCTGATCATAGGGATGAACATCAGTCTTAAACTCTAGCCAAGTGTCGTAGTAAATCTGCTCTATCTCCTTCTGAATACTATTTAGCGCGAGGTCAGGGTACTGATAGGTGGCAATAATCCACATACCTTCCAGCAAGTCCTGTTCATCACTATGGTACCACTTATCTAAGCGTTCCTTGAGCGAGTCGAATTGGAGTGTATGAATAAGGTCTTCAATACGTCGCTGCACATTGGGATTAAAGTTTTTCTCCCATTCCTGCTCCAGAAAAGGAATAATGGGATTTCCGTAGGAGATGAGTCGTTCCTCAACGTGATTAAGGATTTCGTAGTCTTCGTCGTCAAGCAGGGCTACCAAGGCTTTGAGTTCCCGGTCGTTCATAGAGAGCATTGTTTACTTCAGAGCGATTCCCTAAAGATACACAATGACGAATTAATCCCTACCAGTAAATACGGGATTTTACCCAAATTATTAGCTATGGTGCTATTGCTCAGAGTCTTCGCCTTCCTCCTGTTCTTTGTTTTTATCTTTATCCTTTCCCCCGCCAAATACCGAGAATCTAACGTAACGCTTAGGGTTTTCGCGCAAGTCAACCAGTAGCCGATCCAGATCTTCAGCGGTGCTATTGAGGTTATCATACAGCGAATCATTATTAATAAGTTTGCCCATAGAGCCTTCACCTTCATTTATTTTAGCGGTAATGGCATCTAGGTTTTGAGCAATCTGATCTAGCTTCTCTACCGTAGGCTGTAGCTGTAAGTTGTTTACACTATCCATCAGGCGATTCAACTTGGTCAGTAACGGACCCAATCCAACGCGCTGGTCGCTCAACTGCTGGGAGAGCAATTCAAAATTAGTCAGTATGGCATTCAGGCGGCGTTCATTTTGCTGAAGAATACCGTTCAAGCTTCGGGTAGTTCCCTCCAAGTTATTAACAGTGGCTGATATTGAGGAGGTATCACCGACTAGTGTACCAATAATATTGGACATCTCTTGCTGATCATCCGCACCGAGTATTTCGTTGAACCGGGCCAGGGTGGAATCCAGCTTTTCGGTAATCGGTAGGGCTTGGGCCTGTACACGTTCTACAATTCCTTGTTCAATTGCTGACTCTAATGTATCACCTTCACCTAGAGGCTGGCTTAGATTACCTACATTCAGGTTAAGGGCTTTGCTGCCCAATAAATCACTAGATACCAATACCGTAGTAGCCCCTTCACCCAACAGAATTTCCTTGCTGATTTTAAGTGTCACCAGTAATTGATTGCCTTGCTCTTGCAAGAGTTTGATGCTCATTACCTGCCCCACTTTGTATCCATTAATCAGTACTGGATTAGAGGGAGTTAGTCCCTCTATATGATCGTAAACGACGTAATAGGTGTTGTTGCGGGAAAAGACTTCTGTGCCTTTTAAAAACCGGACTCCGAAGAACAGGATTACCGCGGCCACAATGGCCAGCAAAGACACTTTTACTTCCTTGGATAATTTCACAAATAAAAAATAATGTTACACAAAACTTGGCTAACCGTTTCTACATACATACTGTATAGAGGCTAAATAGGTTTAGGTAAACCAAAAATATCCGACTAATACGTTTCTATATCATTCTTGTAGTCGCGGATGGCCCGGAAAATACCGGAGGCAATATACGTCTGACCCAGCTCGTCGTTCAAGTACTTTTCTTCTTTCGGATTGGTAAGATACCCCAACTCGATCAGCACACTGGGCATGGAGGTGCGCCACAGTACCAGAAACCCGGCCTGTTTCACTCCCCGGCTGCGACGTCCCACCCGATGCTTAAACTGCGACTCTACTTTATCGGCCAGCATCAGGCTATTGCCCAGGTAAGCATTCTGGTAAAGAGCAAACAAAATATGGGAGCCGGGGGCATTAGGATCGTAGCCGGCGTAGCGCTCCTCAAAATTTTCTTCCATTAAAATTACGGAATTCTCCCGTCGGGCTACGTTTAGGTTAGCTTCTACCTTATGAGTTCCCATCACGTACGTTTCGGTTCCGTATATGGATTCATTACCCGGAGGCATTGCGTTGGCATGAATAGAGACAAATAAATCTGCCCCATTCTTATTAGCAATGTCGGCTCGGCCCTCTAGTGGAATAAATGTATCGTCGGTGCGAGTGTAAATTACTTCTACTTCTGGAAGGTATTTATTGAGGATGTCTCCCAGCTTTTTAGCTACACTCAAAGCCACATCTTTCTCCTCCGAGAACACGCCGTGCGTACCCGGATCTTTTCCACCGTGGCCAGCATCGATCACTATTTTTTGGACCTGATATTGCTCTACTCCTACTGTACTAAAGGAGGCCATCAGTAGCAGGAGCGAAAAACATGCGGTGCATATAATATTTCTCACCATGCTTCGGTTGTTTAGGTAACAAAGCCTACTTTTGCGTAAACTTGCTATATTTTCTTTAAAACGTAAAAATACATTGCATTATTTACAATACGTATGTATTGTTTGGCTAGTATTTGCTTCGGCCATAAATTCAATGGCCCAGGTGCCGGAAGACCCACTTCCTAATGCTGATACCCTGGGAATTCTCGGCCCCAACGACACCATTCCGCCTACTTTGCCTCCTCCCGATACCATTAGTGCTCAGGCTGACTCGCTGGTCACCGATAGCATTACCGTAGAGCCGCAGGGAGATATAGAAACTACAATTGCTTATGATGCGGAAGACTCTATTAACTTCGACGTGGTAAATCAGATTATCTACCTCTACGGTAATGCCACTATCGACTACGGAGAAACTTCCCTTCAGGCCGACTACATTGAACTCGACTGGATTAATAATATGCTCACCGCCCGGGGACGAGAGGATTCTACCGGACAGGTGGTCGGCAAACCAATTTTTAAAGACGGAGATGGTGAATACCAAACAGAAGTAATTCGCTATAATTTCGACACCCAACGGGCGTATATTTCGGGGGTGCTTACCCAACCCCAGGGGCAGGGAGCCGGCTACGTATACGGCGAAACAGTGAAGAAAAATGAACGCAATGAAGTGTTCATCAACAAAGGCTGGTACACCACCTGTGACTGTGAACCGGGAGAGATACCGGATTTCTACATTCAGTCAAGCAAAATGAAAGTGGTGCCTGGCAACGTAGTGGTTTCGGGGCCATTCAATATCGTAATTACTGATATTCCTACTCCGCTAGGACTGCCCTTCGGCATATTCCCGATGCCCCGTGAGCAGAACTCAGGTATTATTATTCCGCAGTACGGTGAGGAACAGCGGCGCGGGTTTTTCCTGCGAGACGGGGGATATTTTTTCGATATTAGCGATAAGGTGAATCTCACACTACTTGGGGAAATTTACTCTAAGGGAAGCTACGGATTTACGGTCAATACGCAGTACCGCAAGCGGTACGCGTACAATGGTGGATTAGACTTTCGGTTTAATCAGCAACGGGTAGACCCCGATAGCGAAGACTCCGAGATAGCCCGCGACTTTAGGATTAACTTCCGGCATTCGCCGCAATCAAGGGGGCTGAGCCGGTTTTCAGCTTCTATTAATGCGGCCACTAGCACCTACAACGTTAATAACCCCACAGCCAACGTCCAGCAGAACCTGAATACTACCCTAAACTCTAGCGTGCAGTATTCTACCTCGTTCCGGAACACTCCCTTTAATATGGCCCTGAGTGCCCGCCACAACCAAAACCTTTTAACGGGAGTATTTAATGTGATACTGCCGGATATTTCGGTGAACATGAATCGTATTTATCCCTTTCAGAACCTAGCTAAACGGCGTACTGGTTGGCTGGCTAAAGTGAATGTTGGTTACCGAATGCAGGGCCGCAACGAGTTTACTAATGACCGGGTACGACCGCCCCGGGGCATCCCCGAAGATCAGATTGCTGGCTATGACCCATTTTTGGCAGATAGCGTACTGGCTATCAATGCTGATAACTTAAGCGAAATACTAAAGCGTACCAAGACCGGCATGCGACACACCATTCCTATCTCTACTTCATTTAATGTACTTAACTTTATTACCGCCTCACCTTCGTTTAACTACGAAGAGATTTGGTACCTGAATAAATTCTCCTACAATAGTGATGATTTTAATAATATCGTCATCGACACCATTACGGGATTTCACCGGGTATCATCCTGGAGTACCAGTATGAGTTTTAGTACCCGGGTGTACGGCACGTTTAACTTCCGCAGCGAACGCATTCAGGCCATTCGCCATACCATTATTCCCTCCATCAGTATCGGCTACACTCCTGACTACCAAGGCCGCTATTACCAAGATGTACGAATTGGACCACAATTAGACCCTGAAGATGATCCGCTTTCTCAGGGACGTGATCGGAACCTAGTGACGGTGCCACTGTTCGACGAACGGGTTTACCGCGCCCCTAACGCCGGGCAGGCGGGCTCCGTAGGCTTCTCGCTGGGTAATAACATTGAGATGAAGGTGCGGGATAAGAATGATACTACCGATGCAGAAAATGCTACCAAGAAGATACCCATTTTTGAAAGCTTACAGTTTAGCACCAGCTATAATTTCGCGGCTGACTCATTCAGGTTAGCACCGATAAATATTTCCGCCCGTACCCGGTTATTAGACGGAAAAGTATCTATTAATGGGGGAGCTACTGTAGATCCTTACACTTATATTCCTGACCCTATCCAGCCTAGAGATACTATCGTCTCATCCGGAGCCGTATTTGAACAATTTGTGAAGTACGACCAATTTGCTTGGAATACAGACCCCATACCTATTGGAGATGGTGAATTCTACAAACCTGATTTCAGCCTTGGAACCCTCTCGCGGGCTAACTTTAACATCAGTACTCGATTGCAGCCTAAATCTAAAAAAGAGGAAAACGGAAGTGATAATCCCGAAGACGATGTAAACCCAAATATAGATGACGTAAATGAGCTGGAACTAGTGGGACCTGCTTACGACGATTATGCTGACTTTGATGTAGCTTGGAGTCTTCAGCTACGTTATTCGTTTAACTACCGAAGAGACTTACGGCGTAAACTCATTGTACCCCCCCGACCACGCAACGATTTTTATCCTCCGCCTACCACCAGCCCTTTTACTCAATCGCTACAGTTCTCGGGCGATGCCAACCTGACTCCCAAGTGGAAGGTACGGTTTCAATCAGGTTATGATTTTGATCGGGAAGAAATCACTCAGACCAACATCACGATCTTCCGCGACCTCAACTGCTTCGATTTCCGTTTCGATTGGGTACCCTTCGGGCGGTTTACTTCCTACTACGTACAGATCAACGTAAAATCATCTATGCTCAGCGATCTGAAACTACAACGCCGTCGGGTATGGCGTGACGTATTTTAATCTTTTTTATAAGTGTTTTAGTATTAGAGTTTATCGTGTTTATGCACTTAGCAGACGGGCTTAAGTTTAATCATAACACCGTTCCACGGCGGCCTAAACACACAAACACTATAACACTCAACTCATAACTGTCGTTGAGCGACGTAGGCGGCTCCGATCAGAGCTACCAGCAATAGAATGCCGGTCAGCTCAAAGGGAAAGATAAAATCACTCATGAGTTGTATGCCCAGTGGCTGTACCGTTGAACTTTGTACCAATTCCTGATTCTTCATCCACGAACTACTGCCTAGATTTGCGGTGAGTATACTCTTAGCTAGCAAGTAAAACAAAGCTCCCCCTACTACTATTCCCCAAAACTGATTATGATGTTGCGTATGTACCGGTTGCCCCGCAATTTTGTTGGTCAGCATTACTCCGAAGATCATCAGCACCAGTACTCCGCCAACGTATACCAGAATCTGAGTTACCGCCAGAAAATCGGCTCCGGCCAGCACGTATACCGCAGCAATACCCAGAAAGGTAAGCAACAGAGAAAAGGCCGCGTACAAAACGTTGCGAGTGAACAGTATCACCAGCGTTGACAGTACAATCAGACCAGCAAATCCGTAGAACGCTACTACTTCTAATGATACAGTCATTCCTGAGGAGGGCGTTTAGGGTTGGCAGGCTTCTTAATGACGGGCATCTTGGGTTTAAAGGCGGGGCGTGCTCCTACTTTAGGCCGAACCGCAGCTTTGGGCTTGGCGGCACTAGAACTAGCTTTAGCGGCGGCTTTCTGTTTCTGGTACGCTTCAAATTCCTGCTTCTTTTCGGTAATCTCGGTATCACTCATTTCGGAGAAGGCAAAGGTGTGCTTCTGGATATCGAAAACACTGAAGTCGTACTCTTTGGTCATAGTGAGGCACTCGGTGGGGCATACGGCTGTGCATAAACCGCAGAAGCAGCACTTGGCCATATCAATATCAAACGTAGCGGCATAAATCCGTTTAGACGATCCATCGGAGGTCTTGCCAATCTCACCTACCGCTCGTACTGGTTCAATATCAATGCAGTTTACCGGACAGATCTTGGCACACTTATCGCAGACAATGCAGTCATCAATTTCGTTGTGTAGTTGGTAGCGGCCGTTATCGGGTACCGGAAATGTCTCGTGCGGATACTGTAGAGTCACAATCCCGTTTTGCCGCTCAAAGTAGTTATCCTCCCCCACACCCATCGGCTCCCGCTTCTTACGAGCTTGCCACAGATGGCGGAAAGACAGTTTCAGCCCGGTCAGTAATGAACTAATCGCTTCCCCAATATTGCCAAAGTAAGAACTATTCGCGCCTCGTTTACTCATGACTTGCTACCTTCTGAATTGTTTTATCGTTCAAAGATATAAATCTTTGTCTGCTACGAAAGTATAAGCGGTACGTAAGATTAGATTAGTTAACGAGAAGTAACTTCGGCTTCGTCGGCCTGTAGCTGCTTATCGTAGAGTTCCTTATACACTCCGTTTTGGGCTAGCAGCGATTCGTTAGTGCCCTGTTCAACAATACAGCCATCGTCCAGCACAATGATTTTATCAGCTAGTTTAGCCGAGGAAACCCGGTGGGAAATAATGACAGTGGTCCGACCTTTCATCACATCCTTCAAGCCGTTCAGAATGGTGTTTTCAGTTTTGGTATCTACCGCCGAAAGGCAGTCGTCCAGAATCAGAATTTTGGGGTCAAGAGCAATGGCCCGGGCAATAGACACCCGCTGCTTCTGCCCGCCCGACAAGGTGATGCCTCGTTCTCCGAGGCGCGTACCAAACCCTTCGGGAAATTCTTCTAAGGTCTTTTTCAGGTCGGCAATGTAGGCCGACTCCTTCACCTGCTCTTCGCTAATACCTTCTTGGGCACCGAAGGCAATATTACTATAAATAGTATCTGAAAACAGGAACACATCCTGGGGTACGTACCCAATCTGGCTGCGCAACGATTCCAGGTCGTACTTTTTAATATCGATGCCGTCAATCAGTTCTGTGCCGGAGCTTACGTCGTACATCCGGGGAATAATATTGGCAATGGTGCTTTTGCCCGAGCCAGTGGTTCCCACAATAGCGAGTGACTGTCCGGCTTCCACGCTAAACGACACATCTCTCAGCGCGTGAATACCCGAATCAGAATAAATAAAATCTACATTCTGTAGCGTAATATCTCCCTGTATCTCCCGTCGGATGTTTTCTTCCGAGATGATATCCGTTGTGGTGTTTAGAAACTCATTAATCCGTTTATGCGACGCAGCGGCGCGT
>CAKZYJ010000129.1 GCA_937884755.1 uncultured Flammeovirgaceae bacterium | reverse complement strand
CGTATTCAATCACGACGGTGTAGTTACCAGGCAGCACCGGAATTCGGCGAGTTTCCTCCGTTACATAGGCTCCGGGTAGTTCAGTATTCTTTTCATTTAATTTCCAGGTAAGATAATTGAGTCCAGCCACCACACTATCCGCCGTAACTGTCTGAATTTCCTCGCCAGCCGCATTAAGAATCTGTGCAGTAGCTTTAGCCGAATCAGATAGTTCAGTCACAAAGAAAGGAATCTTGGTTTTCTGAAAGGGTCGGTTTTCGCCTTCAAAGGTGGTATGGAAACCCGTCCAGATATTGCCGGGTGGGGCGATGAACAACCCTTTAACCTGCACTGCATCGTTCATCGGCAGCGCAGTAAGTCGCTGGTCTAACCTTCCGGCAGCCGCCTCCCGTAATGTCAGCAGATCATCCAGTACCCAAATTGCCCGACCAAACGTCCCAATAATCAAAGCTGACTCTCGCTCCTGAATGGCTAAGTCCATGGTAGAAACTGAAGGAAAGCCGTTTTTCATCTGCGTCCAGCTACTTCCTTCGTCCATGCTAATCCACAACCCGTTTTCGGTTCCCAGAAAAACCAGGTTCGGCTCCACCGGATCTTGAATAACCGCTAAGGCATATCCTTTCACATCGTTGGCACCCGCCATTCTTTCCCAAGTCTCTCCATAGTCCCGGGTCATGAACAAATAGGGAGCATAATCGCCCTGACGATAATTATTCACTACCATCCAGGCGGTTCCGGCATCGTAGCGAGAGGCTTGAATCTGGGCAATCCAGGCCTGATCAGGGAGTCCGCTTATGTTCGCGGTGATGTTCTGCCAGTCTTGCCCCCCATTGCGGGTGAGTTGCACTTGCCCATCATCCGTACCGACCCAGATTGTTTCTTCTTCTAGTGGACTAGGGGCGATAGTCAGAATAGCGTTGTAAAACTCAGCTCCCGAAGCATCAATCGTCAGACCTCCGTAGTCTTGCTTCTGCTGATCGGGATTGTTCGTGGTCAAGTCAGGCGAAATAATCTCCCAGGTTGCTCCCCTATCAGTAGTCTTATGCACAAACTGACTACCGTAGTAGACGATGTCTTGGTTGTGAAGATCACGGGCGAATCCGGCATTCCAATTAAATCGTAGGCGAGTATTCAGATCAGGAGCAGGCGGCTTGATGCTTTGGTAGTAGCCCGTCAGCTTATCGTAGCGGTACAGATCACCGTTCTGGGAAGTGCCGTAGCCGAAGCGAGCATTGGCAGAATCAGGTGAAATGTAGAAACCATCTCCACCCACCAGGTATTGCCAGTACAGCGTGCGAATGCCCCCTCGCTTCCAGACGTAGCCCGGTCCCGACCAATTACCATTATCCTGCATCCCACCGTACACATTGTAGGGCAGCTCGTTATCTACCGCGATATGGTAAAACTGCGCCACCGGAATGGTTTCAGGAAAGTACCAACTCTTACCGTGATCGTGGGTAATACCCAGTCCACCATCTCCACCGATGATGAAGAACTCAGGATCGTTGGGGTCAACCCAAAAGGCGTGAAAGTCGGCGTGAATGCCTTTAGTTTCATCCGCCGGAATCATCGGAACTGGGTCAAAACTCTCGCCTCCGTCGTAGCTCACACTGAGCGGTTGATAGATGTTATACAGCCGATTCTCATTAGCAGGGTCCACCGCCAGTTCCTGAAAGTAGAACGGTCGGTTGTTGGTAAATTTGGAATTATCGTTAATCATCTCCCAGGTGAAGCCACCATCCTCGCTACGATACAGCGCGTTTTTCTTGGCTTCCACTTTAGCGTATACCCGATTAGGATTACTCGGGGCAATCGCAACCCCGATACGCCCCAGCTCTCCGGCAGGCAAGCCGTTTTCTTCACCCAATTGCTGCCAGTTCTTGCCTCCATCCATCGTCACAAACAATCCCGAACCCGATCCGCCCGAGGTAAAGCTGTAGGGCGTTCGGCGATGTTCGTACATCGCGGCAAACATCTTCTGAGAATCACCCGGGTCCATCACCATATCTCCCACTCCTGACTGCTTATTGGTAAACAGAATCTGGGTCCAGGTCTGCCCACCGTCGGTAGTTTTGTACACTCCCCGATACTCATTCGGACTAAATGGATCACCCATCGCCCCCACGTAGACTACGTTTCCGTCAGTAGGGTCAATCAGGATGCGGTGGATGGTTTTGGTTTCCTCTAGTCCAATCAGCTCCCAGGTCTTTCCGGCATCACGGCTTTTAAATAACCCTTGTCCCAGGTTCATAGAGTTGCGTGGATTCCCCTCTCCAGTGCCTACCCAAACTACGTTAGGATTATCCGGCTGCACCGCCACAGCTCCCACATTTTGGGTGAGGGCATCATCAAAAATACTCGTCCAAGCCGTTCCTCCGTTCTCCGATTTCCAGACTCCGCCCGAAGCCGCTCCCACGTAGATCGTTTTAGGGTCATCCGGCACCACATCGATGGCTGTGATGCGCCCGCTCATATTGGCTGGACCTACGTTGCGGATAGCTAGGTTCTGGAATTTATCCGGTTGGTATTGCTGCGCTTCCGCGCGTTGGGCAAACGTCAAAAGCAATATACAGATGGAGAGAGATAACGAGTAAGTAGTTCGTAGCATGAAATTGTGATTAAACCGCAAGATATTCATCTCAGTGGAAAAATAAAGGGGTACCTACACTGACACTACTTCTAGCCTTGAGCGAAAATTTGTAGTTTTAGTTCTACCCTTCCTACGACAACCATGAGCAATAAGAGTCATTTCCTAGCCCTCAGAAAAAATGCCCTTAGTATTTTCAGCTTTACATGCTCATGCATCGTTGGTACTTGCTTGGTGTCGTATGGATCGGATCCACCGGGTAAACCGCTAAATATTCTCTGGATCATGGTAGACGATCTACGTCCTCAGCTAGGTTGTTACGGTGATCAAACAGTTAAGTCACCGCACATTGATGCACTGGCTGAGCGTTCGCTACTATTTAATCAGGCTTATTGTCAGTCTGCGGTGTGTAGCCCCTCCCGTAATTCTATGCTCAGCGGCTTACGGCCACACACCACTGGGCTGCATGGGTTTGGTAAAAATATTCGAGATGCTGTAACGGATGTCATCACCTTACCGCAGCATTTTAAGCAGAATGGATACGAGGCTCGAGGTTTTGGTAAAATCTTTCATATCTACGCTGAATCTATGCTAGGTAGCGAAGACGATCCTGCATCCTGGAGCCAGCCGCTTCGCCTACCCACCGTACCCGTCTGGGGGCCAGAGCAAAACGCCCTGCGGGAAAAACTAATTGAAGAAGCTCGGTCATCAGGTAAAGTCTTCAAGCATCCTCATGACTGGCCTCGGGCCGAGACCTGGGACGACAGTGATGTTCCCGATGACAAAATGCAGGATGGGAATACTACGGCTATGGCTATTGAATTTCTACAGACCCGAGAATCTGATGCTCCCCCTTTCTTTCTGGCCGTTGGTTTTTTGCGCCCTCACTTACCCTTTAACGCTCCTAAAAAGTATTGAGATTTGTACCCAGCTCAGGATATTTCCCTGCCAGAATTCCGCGAACTCCCGAAGAATGCTCCTTCGTGGTCAGTCTGGCAAGGTATTGTTAAAAACTACTACAATATGCCTGAATTTGAGAACATTGACGAAGCCTTTCTGCAACGCTATATTCAGGCCTATCTGGCTTGTATTAGTTACGTAGATGCTTGTGTTGGCCGCCTAATGAAAGCCCTGGAAGAAACCGGAAACGCCCACAATACGATGGTAGTTTTACTGGGCGACCACGGTTATCAGATGGGAGAGTATAATTCCTGGGGGCACAAGCAGACCAACTTTGAGATTTCTACCCGCGCCCCGTTGATCGTTCATGTACCGGGTATGAAGACAAGTGGAAAGAAAGTCAATGAAATTGTGGAGTTTCTTGATCTTTTCCCTACGCTTTGTAAATCCGCAGGACTTCCCATTCCCTCACACGCCGAAGGAACCAGCTTTGCTGCACTGTTCGACGACCCTGATCAGTCGCATAAAGGATTTGCCTGTAGTGAAAAGCGGCTCAATGGCTACATGGGGAAAAGTTTACGAACGACTGACTTTCGCTACACTGAATGGCGCGACAAGGATGGACTCATTGTTGAACAGGAGCTTTACGATCATCGAGATGACCAATCGCAATGGATGCTAGAGACAGAGAATATAATCAATCACGAAGGGCTAGCTGAAGTGGTACAGAAGCTGGAAAGGCAACTAGCCGAAGTATTAAAATAACTGATAAAACCAGACATACTGTGTTCAAGTAGTAGTGCATTTTTGAATTAAAATCAGTCTCGGTTAAACCTTTTGTATCTCGAGAGTTCTAAGACTACCTAACCGATATTTTATGATTGCACGACTACTCCTGCCTATCTTGCTGCTTATTGTTTTTACTTCCCACCCAACGAAAGCTCAACAAAGTCCTAATTCTATTAGCCTGAGCGGCAGCGTGAAAGAACAATCTACCGAAGAGACTTTGCCCAATGCCACGGTACTTATTGAAAGCACTGGTCAGGGTACGGTGACTAACCAGGACGGTTACTTTACGTTGCTGAACATCCCTAGTGACACAACAACCCTGCTGATTCGTTATGTGGGTTACCAAAGCCAAAGAATCAAACTTACTCCCGAGACGGTTAGCGAGCCGATTACCATTTATATGAGCGAAACCACCAGTGAATTAAGCGAGGTGGTGGTTACTGCACCGGGTAGCGGACAGATGATGCGGGCTAGTCAGAACATTAGCCAGATTTCTATCTCTCCGGCGCAAATGGCCGGATTACCCAGTTTGGGAGAGAAGGATATATTCCGTTCGCTGCAACTGCTGCCGGGCGTGAGTGGTAGCAATGAAGCCTCCGCTGGGCTGTACGTGCGGGGTGGCACTCCCGACCAGAACCTGATTCTGCTGGATGGCTTCACCGTCTACCACGTAGATCATTTCTACGGCTTTTTCAGTGCCTTCAATGCCGATGCCATCAAAGATGTGCAGCTCTACAAAGGCGGTTTTGAATCTCAGTACGGCGGACGTATTTCTAGTGTGGTTGATCTTACTGGGAAGGCGGGGAATATGAATGAATTCTCAGGGAAGATTGGGGTAAGTGCCGTCAATGCGAATGCGGTGCTAGAAGTGCCACTGGGCGGGAAAGGTTCTATCTTAGTAGCCGGACGCCGTTCCTACACTGATATTATTCAAAACGGACTGTATAACGATATTTTTGATCTATATAACGATCAACCGGCTACTCCACAAGGGGGCGCTCCGCAAATCGGAGGACAAAATCAAGGACCCGGGGGAGGTCGCTTCGCCCGTAATCGTCAGCAAAACACGGTAGAGCCTACGTTTTACTTCTACGATCTGAACGCTAAGCTCACTTACAAGCCCTCCCCCAAAGATGTGCTAGCCGTGTCTTTCTACAACGGAGCCGATAACCTGGATAACTCCCGCGAATCAGAAAACACCTTTGAAGGTCGCAACGGAAATGGAGGTCGTACGATCAATAACAATACCAGCGACTTGCTCAACTGGGGCAACTGGGGAAGTAGCCTACGCTGGGCTCGGCAGTGGTCGCCCCGCTTTTACAGCAATGCAGTGGTGGCCTACTCCAATTACTTCAGCGAGCGCGACCGAATTACCGATATCACCACCACCACCGAGGATACGGTGCTCAATCGTCGGTTTGGTACAGTAGAAAACAATAATCTGCTGGATTACACCGCCCGCATTGATAACGAATGGGTACTCAGCCAACAACACCGGGTAGGATTCGGAACTCAGATCACCTATAACGAGATTACCTACGACCTCCAGTTTAACGACACGCTCAATATTTTAAACCGGGCTGATGAAGGCACCCAAGCTGCTTTTTACCTCCAAGATACCTGGTC
Source organism: uncultured Flammeovirgaceae bacterium (assembly GCA_937884755.1). GTDB lineage: Bacteria > Bacteroidota > Bacteroidia > Cytophagales > Cyclobacteriaceae > Tunicatimonas. Next base: position 456 of record CAKZYJ010000129.1, on the reverse strand, counting down.
AGTTACCGACCGACTCACCCTTACCGGTGGACTGCGAGCTACCTACTACGACGTAACGGATCAGTTTTACTACGAACCCCGCGCTTCAGCTACGCTGCAACTAACCGACCGACTGAAGCTGAAGGGCGCCTGGGGAAATTACTATCAGTTTGCAAACCGGGTAGTGCGCGAAGATGTGACCCAGGGCAGTCGCGATTTCTGGCTGCTGGCCAATGACCAGACTAACCCAGTGAGTAGTGCCACCCACTACATTGCCGGACTGAGTTACGAAACGGATAGCTACCTGTTTGATGTGGAGTACTACGAAAAAGATATGGAAGGACTGTCCGAGTTTTCACTCCGGTTTGGTAACTCTGGAAGAGACCCAACAGAAGGTCAGCTATTCTTTGAGGGAACAGGAATAGCCCGAGGTGAAGAATTTCTCTTGCATAAGAAAGTGGGTGACTTTTCTGGCTG
>CAKZYJ010000128.1 GCA_937884755.1 uncultured Flammeovirgaceae bacterium | reverse complement strand
CGGTCGAGGAAGGTGCCCCCAACTACGACCATTACTCACTGACCGAACTGGCTCATCGGGTAGAACAGCAGTATCCAGATTTTCATATTAGGAATATACGGCTTCGCAACTACGGTAAGGAAGATGCGCTAGCTCTTTGGAACATTGATAGCCATAAAGGCATTCATTCTTCCGGGGTGTTGGCTATGCGAATGAAAGATGGTAAAGTACTGAAAGAATACAGCATCCTGCCTGAAGAGCGTACCTATAGCTACAGTGTAATCAACTTCATCACCAAGCTCCACTTCGGAAGTTTCGGAGGAGCGACTCTGCGTGTAATTTATTTTGTCCTTTCTTTGATTACCTGCTTTATGATTATCAGCGGGGTACTGATCTGGCGAACTGCCCGGGATAATAATAAGTACACCTTCAAACAAAAGCTATTCCACCATAGGGTGACCAAGTGGTATCTAGCCATTTGCCTGAGTATGTTTCCCGCTTTCGCACTAATCTTTCTGGCGAACAAGTTCGTTCCCATGGACTTAGCTGGCCGTGTAAGTTGGGTCAACGGTACCTTCTTTATCGGTTGGTTAATGCTTACCTTGGTGGGATTACGTTGGAATAACTATGCCCGACTGAACCGTAATTATCTATTCATCGGCGGGGTTTTGTCCCTCGGGATTCCAGTAGTCAATGGGGTAGTCACTGGTGATTGGTTCTGGCAGGTATGGAATACCCTCCCTCGGGTAGCCTTCGTAGATGTATTCTGGCTAGTGGCTGGATTAGTTTCACTTTACCTCGTAGACTGGGTATTAAAATCACCAAGCCTTTCTGATAAGCCCAATGAGGAAGTCACCGCTGCTAAGCCTAAATCGAAAGCAGCAACAGTAGCCCAGCCGAAACCAAAGATTGCCAGTCCTCAGTTGGCAATTAGTAAGGTCGACAGGAATATAGACTGATTTGAAGAAACAGCTCATTTATCATCATTCAGTGTCTTCCTCCAAACGGTCACTGCGGCGGCAATATCCTGAATAGCGGTTCCGGTAGAATCGAAAATGAGGGGAACGTTAGTAGTGGGCCACTGCTTTCGTCCCGATACGAATTCGTGCAGTTCACCAAGAAGAATTTCACCAACCTTTTCGGGAGACTGATACTGTAGCTCGCCTACCTGAACCACCTGCGACCGTAAATCCGCCACTACGTGGGAATTCGCCACTAAGTCGGGAACTAGCTCCTGCTTACCCGGACTATCAGTCCCCACAGCGGCTACAAACGCCCTATCGGGAATCATTTCGCGAGTAATGTAGGCCTGACGGGCGGGAGTACAAGTCACGATAATGTCACTTTCTCGCGTTCCCAATTCAGGGCGACCAATCGCAGTGACTTCAATACCTAATTGCGTTTGCATGGCTTGAGCTGCTTCAACCGCCGCCTCGGGACGATGATCGTAGTAATACGCTTGCTCAATAGGACGCACTTTGGTAATGGCCCCAAGCTGGATTTTTCCCTGCACCCCGGCCCCGCAAATTGTCACCCTGCTAGCATCGGGCAAGGTGAGGCACTTCACCGCCACGGCCGTAGCCGCTCCGGTACGCACTCGGGTGATGTGCGCCGAATCAAATACTGCCAGGGGCTGTCCCTTGGTAGCATCGCTAAGGTAGATCAGGCCACTGATGTTGGGCAACCCGTATCGGGCTTGGTTATGAACGAAGCGGCCGTTGGCCTTGAGTCCAAAGTAGGCTTCCTCTTTGCCGTACTTCATTACTCCTCCTTTGACGTGAAACTCGCCCTCTTCTGCCTCCAGATGCATCAGATTACTATCGAGCACCTTTCCTTCGGCCAGTAGGTTGAAGGCTTTTTCCACTTCGGATATACATTCAGTCAGGGATAGGACTTGAGCTATCTCAGCATCAGTAAATACCCGAATGCCAGCGGGTTGATGAACTTGACTCATAGTTATTTAAAAGGTAATTTTTCCAAATCTACGTTACCCCCGGTCAGGATAATGCCAATGCGTTGGTTTTGAAAGCGATCCCGGTTTTTTAGTACTACGGCCAGCGGTATTACACAGGAGGGCTCAACGATAATCTTCATTCTTTCCCAAACCAAACGCATGGCCGCAATGATCTCTTCATCAGTAGCGGTAAAAATGTCATCCACCTGGTTTTTGATAATCTCAAACGGCTTCCTGCCTAGCGCCACCCGAACCCCATCAGCCACGGTTTGCCCCCCGTAGCGCGGCTGGTACTCGCCCGTTCGGAACGATTGGGCTGCGTCGTCAGCAAGTGCCGGTTCAGCACCGATAACTTTTGTACCTGTCGCCTGATAATGTACTGCCAGGGCGGTACCAGCCAGTAAACCTCCCCCGCCTACGGGAGTGACAATTGTATCTAGTCTGGGTTGCTGAGCCAGTAACTCCTGAGCACAAGTAGATTGTCCGGCAATAATATCGTAATCGTCAAAGGGAGGGACAAACTGTGCTCCGCTACGTTCCACTATTTCTTGCAGGGTACTTTCCCGAGCTTCCTGAGTGGCCTCACAAAAGATCACCTCCGCGCCGTAATCCCGAACGGCGGCCACCTTAATGGTTGGGGCATTCTCGGGCATGACGACGGTTGCCGGAATACCGATACTTCGGGCTGCCATCGCGAGAGCTTGTCCGTGATTACCCGAAGAGTGAGTAGCGACGCTGTTGAGTTGGTCTTCCTGCTTGAGCTGCAACAACACATTAGTTGCTCCGCGAGCTTTGAATGAACCGGCTTTCTGAAAATTTTCACACTTAAAGTACAGCTCTGCTCCCGAAAGCCGATCAAGGGTTTTAGAAGTCAAGATCGGTGTTTGGTGAATATGAGGGGCAATGCGCCGGCACGCTTCTGTGATGTCTTGATGGGTAGGCGTTTGAGTAAGTGCCATATTAATCGAATCGATTTAATTGTACTGAACTCGGCTAAACGGTAGGGTTCGCTTTATCCCTCTGCTGCTCGGATCAATGTTTTACTTCGTGTAATAATTGTCCCTTTAATTGACCTAGCATAGGGCTGTTTAGCTCTTACGAGTTGCTGGCATTATTTTTTTGGTTTGAAAAAGATCAGGGTATTTCCAAAGGGATCAATGAGCTGCATTTCCTGTTCCGCCCAAGGTTGCTGCTCAACGCCAGGATTTAGGGACTTGTAATTCTTGGATGTAAGCTCCCGGTGGTACGCTTTTACATCATCACACGCAATGCGTAGTTTTGTGCCTGGTGTCCCGTCCCCGTGGTGTGCAGACAAGTGAATGGCGCATTCTCCCCTCGCTATTTGTACGTACAGCGGCATGTCATCGGCAAACCGATGTTCCCAATCCACAGTAAAACCTAAGTAATCAATGTAAAACTCCTTTGCTTTCGCTTCATCAAAAATCCTCAATATAGTCGTCGGTTTACTAAATTTCATATTTCTCTTTTTTGACTCACTAATAAGATGCTTGTTAGTAGAGTAGTTTTAAAAAGGAGGATCGTTCTAATGAAAATCCATACTACTCTTCTCGGCCAATGCCCTTTTCTTGAAACGCTTCGTTAAAAGCCTTTAGCTCAACCAGGGCTTGGTCAAACTTGGCAGTCTGTACCGCTAGTTCACTTTTCAGCTCCTCATAAACTTGGTATTGTCCCTCGGTTGGGGCCTGATCTCCCAATTGCAGTATGGCGAGCAAGCCCGATAAACGATTGTTTAGCTTAATTGGCAGGGCAATTTTATCCTTAGGACTTTGATTATTTACTTGGTATAGTTCCCCCTCAATGCTGCTCATCGTTTGCAACAATTGCTGAATTTGTTCCTGAAGCACCGCACTTTCCTCTAGCTGTCTAAGCTTTTCGCTCATCTGCTCTCTAATCTCGCGAATGCTGCTCACCGTTTCGTTAGCCCGGCTGGTCAAATCCCGAACCTTGATCGCCAGTTCATATTGCTTTTGTAAATCAGCCAGGGTCACCTCCGGCTGTCGGGGATCGGATCGTACATTCAATACCGCGGTCTGCTCACTGTGCTCCGTGGCAAGCACAATCTGAAAACGACCAGGAGCTACGTAGGGTCCTGTAGCCGGACTGGGGCCTTCCAGGATCATATTAGGAAACACCGTAGCCCCTTCGGTACGTAAGTCCCATCGGAAAGAATGAAGGCCTGGACTCTTCCGGGAAGCCCGGATGCGACGCACTAAGGCCCCGTTGACATCTTTCACCGTAATCGATAAGCTATCCACCGGACGGTCTAGGTAGTAGGCCATCTGAGCGGGAACGACTCGACGCACGGCATAGTCAGGAACCAGTAGTCGAGAACTCGTTAGGTCGGTATTCCCAGCGAGTTGCCGTAGTAAGCCTACGTTGTCCATCTTCCAGAAGGAACGACCGTGGGTAGCAATAATTAGCTGATGATTAGTGGACTGTATTCCGGATATGTGTACGTCGGGTAAGTTTTGCTGAAACGGAACCCACTGCTGCCCTTGGTCTACTGAAACATACACTCCGTGCTCAGTACCAGCGTACAGCAGATTGGGCTGTCGGATGTCCTCGGCCACCACGTGCACGAAGTGCTCATCGGCTATTCCAGTGGTAATTTTCTCCCACTGTTGCCCGTAGTTAGTGGTGCGGTACAGGTACGGCTGACGGTCTCCTAGTTCATAACGACGAGCGGCGACATAGGCTGTGCCGGGTGTATGCCGGGAGGTAGCAATAGCTCCGATCCGGCTGTGGGCCGGAAGATCTGAGGGAGTAACCTGCTGCCAGGTCTTTCCCCGGTTGCGGGTCAGATGCACTAGACCATCATCGGAACCGGTCCAGATCGTAGAGTCACTGTGGTGAGAAGGGGCGATGGAGTACAAGGTGCCGTAAATCTCCGGGCCATCCTGATCTTTCACCAGGGGACCACCCGAGTCTCCCAAGGTTAAAGCATCCGCACGGGTTAGATCAGGACTGATTTTTTGCCAGGTTTTTCCTTCATCTTCGCTCTCCCACAGATGCTGGGAACCCGCGTACAGTCGGTACGGAGGCAAAGGTGAGTACCCAACGGGATATACCCAGTTCCAGCGCTCCTTCATACTACGGGCGGGCTGCCCCATCACTAAATAGGGATAGGGTTGCACATCCTGTACCTTGCCAGTAGCGCGATCGTAGCGAGTAAGCAAGTTGGTCGACCCGGCCATAAAAATATTCAGCTGCTTGGGATGATTAGCAATAGAAGCACTCTCGCCTCCCCCCACGGTGTAAGCGGGTGATAGTAGATCAGGATCAGCCAGAGGGTTATCGTATCGGGCATTCATCGTGGGAACACAGACAGTGGTATTGTCCTGTTGCGCTCCACAAGCATCGCTCATAAATTCGTTGGTTAGCTCTAAACGGTAGATTTGAGCAGTGGGATAGTCTTGTTCTGTCCAGCTTTTTCCGCCATTCACCGAAAGCGTACCGCCCCCGTCGTTGGCCACGATCATCCGTTGGTTATTAGCGGGATCTATCCACAAATCATGGTGGTCAGCGTGAGGCGTACCGATGGTGCTAAAGTTCCTGCCCCCATCGGTGGACTTCATCAGAATGAAATTCATCACGTAGATGGTCTCGGCATCCATCGGATCGGCCTGAATTCGGAGGAAATAGAAAGCCCGTTGCCACAGGTCACGGTGGTTATTCATCAGTTGCCAGGTTGCCCCGCCATCGTCCGAACGGTAGAGTCCACCGTCCTGCGCTTCCACATTGGCGTACACCCGTTGGGAATTGACCGGAGATACGGTCACCGTTGCTTTCCCCCACACGCCAGCGGGCAGCCCAGGGTTGCGGCTAATTTCCTGCCAGGTATCACCTCCGTCGGTCGATTTATAAAGCCCCGATCCGGCACCGCCACTCCAGAGCACCCAGGGTTTACGGTACACTTGCCAGAGGGTAGCGTATAGTACTTCAGGGTTGTTGGGATCAATCACTAGGTCGCAAGCACCGGTGCTGTCGTTTTTAAATAAAATCTTGTCCCAGGATTGCCCTCCGTCCCGGCTGCGGTAAACGCCCCGTTCCGGGTTGGGTCGGAAAGGATCACCCAAAGCGGCTGCGTACACCACGTCGGGGTTCCGAGGATGTACTCGCAGCCGACTAATCGTACGGGTTTGGGCTAGTCCGCTGTGCTGCCAGTTGGCTCCCCCATCCTGAGATACGTATACTCCGTCGCCCTGCATCACATTAGAGCGCAGTTGAGCTTCGCCCATGCCAAGGTAGACCCGATCAGGGTCGGATGGAGCTACTGCGACTGCGCCCACCGATGAACTATTGATTTGCCCGTCGGTTACTGGAGACCACTCATTACCGCCGTCGGTAGTTTTCCAAAGACCACCCCCGGTTGCTCCAAAGTAATACTCGTAAGGACGCTGAGTGCTGCCCGCCACGGCAATGGAGCGTCCACCCCGGTTGGGCCCAATATTTTGCCAGCGAAAAACTCGGGGGTTTTCTTCCAGTAAGGTGGTCACCGATTGCGCCCAAAGAGTATCAACCGTAAGAGTTAAGAAGGCAACTGCCGCGTAGGTCACGAGGGTCTTAATCTGTAGATAAAGTTGGCTAACCAAGTTTCGCATGGAATTATTCATCAGCTTTGGCGGTAGGTAGATTCGGAACTTTCCAATCGATTGGCGGCAGTGTTACTGTTTCCGGTAGCCCGGTAAAATCACCGGAAGAAAGAAACTCCTTCACTTCCATTTGCAACGCTTCAGACTCGGCCATCGCCTCGTTAAATGCACTGTGAGAACCACCCTCAATAACAAGGAGGTGACTATTTTTGAAATAGGGTTTCAGTTCCCTGACGTTTTCTATGGGAGTGGAGGTGTCCCAGGTGCCGTTAGCCAGCAAAGTCGGAATATTCGTATCAAAATTAGCTCGGAAGTCATCGCCCAGATCGGTATCCCACACCGGACAAGCCGCATCATAAAAGCCTCCGGTATTTCCCAGTATCTTCTGGGCGGGATCATCGGCAATTTGCTGGTGTCGCTCCGGAGTGATGCCGGAAGCACAATCGAGCATAAAAAAACTGGCAGTAGGCAGTTGGCTGTTTTGCCGATAATAGTAAACGGCTCGGGCTAAGGGTTCGTAATCTTCCGCGTATAAATGCAGAATATCCGATGGCCAGGTAGGCATGTTCCTGCGGCTTGATATCTGTCCGCTGTAGCCCAATGCAACATCCCGCACCACATCAGCATTGATCACAACTTGTCCGTCTTCACTCTCGGGGTTAAACGTGATAGTCACCGATTCCTGCTCTACTCGCTCAATAACCGTTTCCAGCGCAGCAATCAACCCACCTTCAGGAATATAGTCTTGCAGGGCAGCGGCGGTGTCAGCAGCAGCAGCAACTCGCTTTACGGAGTTAAGTACGTAACTGGGTACATCATAGGTGTGGTTTGGGCCTTCCAGTCCCCAGAGCAAGGCCCGTTCAATGACCTCAGGGTGGTAGCGCATCACTGCCATCGACCAGTGTGAGCCGAAGCTACCACCCCAGAGCATGATTTGATCGTAACCCAATGCCTGACGAACATCATCCACATCGGCCGCAGCCTCTATAATGTTGAAAGAAGAAAGATCCAGGCTTTGACCTTCCCAAAATGCTTTACACTCCCGGCAGGCATCCTGAATCGCTTGGCGTACGGCATCCTCGGTGAGTTCCGACGATGAGTAGTCAATCGATCCACAAAGCGTGTTTGGTAGCGAAGTACCAATGCCCCGCTGGCCTACCACTACAAAATCGGCTACAGACAGGAAAGGCTCAATTTCGCGAGCGTAGAATTCGGGGTCAGATAGTCGATTATCTAAACCTGAAAATCCTGGTCCCCCGTAGAGTCGGAAGATCGGGGAATGGCGGCGGGCTTCTTCATTGGTACCTTTAAACCGAAAGAACTCAATGATAATGCTGGCAGAATTATCCTGCTTAGCTCGATTGATGGGTACCGACAGTAACCCGCGTTCGCCCGTAACGTAGCGGCCATCGGCCAGGGCTATTCGTTCGGGAAAGGTATAGTAAGTACCCGGAGAAAGTTCCTGGCCTAAAGCTAGAGAAGCTAGTGCCGACCAAAAGATGGACGAAAGCATGAAGTATAGGCCGGCTTTGTTAATTCGGCTACAAGTTGCGCTGGTTAGATTCATCGCGTAGTGGTTAATAATAATGATTATAAGATTTCAGGTTGGCTAAATGTACGAATACTACACTCTTACATGCAAGCATGATGAAAATTGGCAACCCTGCATTTATTTCAAATCAACTCGCAGTGTCTGCAGCCATTTTTCCTACTATGTGTCTCGATGTACAAATACTGTCTAAGTTAAAATGACCCCAACACATAATAAGCCGATCAACCTGATGAGCGATATTATTTTTTAGGAAATGTATCCTCGTCTATACGCTTACTTTGTCCTCCAAAAATCACTTTTTGCCATGACTTCGATCATAGTCTTTCTTCCTAAATAATACTACTTTCAGATTGATCTCGGATAGGTTACTAGGGCACACTGCTACTGGTTTCACCACCCGAAGTATCGCTGTTTTTTTATCAACTTTAAACTTAAACAACCATGAAACCCATTGAAAGCTTCCAAGATTTATACCTAGAACAGTTACGAGACCGCTACGATGCGGCGAAACAACAGGCTGAAACGTATCCTAAGTTAGAACAAGCGGCTAGCGACCCGACACTGAAGAGCATTATTCAGGACGATATAGCTTCTAATCAATCCCATTTGGATAAACTCGCTCAGTTATTTGACAAGATGGGCGAACAGCCTGAAGGAGAACAATGCGAAGGTACCCAGGGCTTGATCCACGAGGCTGATGAATTACTAAGCTATACCAGCAGCGGTAACGTTCAAGATGCTGGAATTGCGATGTCTATTCAGCATATTAATCACCACGATATAGCGGGCTATAACAGTTGTGTGATGTATGCCAATGCCAACCACGATACTGAAACCGCTGCTGTTCTCCAGCAGATGTTGGACGAAGAAATGGCTACGGACGAATCGCTGAAGAAATTGATTGCTCAGATTATTCCGGAACCTGCTACGTCCTAGTAGTGATATTCTAAAATGTAGCCCCAATTTGAGATAGTATCCTGGCGAGCCACAATCAAAGGGTACTACCTGCCGTGTGGGGCAATTGGAAAGAAGGTGAGCAATAATAGTTAGTCCGATGTTTGGTGATTAATTATTGTCTCTTTGGCAACGTTAATATCTAAAGCATCGCCCCTTAGTGGAGGTAATTTACTAAAATGGGCATAAGTAGTCTCCACTATTTTTAACGTTTTTATATCCGCCTCTGTCTTTGTAGTAGATTGTAAAACTTTTGTTAAACAAAAACTAAAATGCTATGAAGATGAATCTAATGAAGATGAAGGCGCTACGCACTGGCCTAGTATTTCTAATTGGCGCAGTGGCGATGGTAGCCTGTGAACAAGCGGAAGATGACCTATTGACGGATCTAACTCTCGAGGAATTATCTCCTCAGGTGGTTCTCTCTATTCCTGGTCAGCCCACCGTACTCGACTTACTGGAGGGAGTGAATGTCTCCACCCCCATCCAATTTGAGGTGCGGCAACAGCCCACTCAGGGGCAACTGAATATTATTGACAAAGGCCTGGCAACTTACGAAGCCCCTCGGGGGAACAATCGCTCAATCGATCGCTTCACTGCTGAAATCAGAACAACAGCTAGTACTTATCAGCGAGAGTTTCAGGTAGAAACTGTTAGTCGGGTTGGCTACCCGATTTCCGAGCAAGGAGCGGTATACGATCGCGGTGGTATCCTAAAACCAGGGGAAAGTATTGTCGTTGATGTCTTGGCGAACGATGCCGAGGGAGCTACTTCGCTAGAAGTGGAAGTACCACCAGCCCAAGGGACGGCTTCGGTTACCGACAATAACGAAATTATTTATCAAGCCAATGACACTTACACCGGTCTCGTAGATGTGATCTACAAGGCGACCTTTGAAGAAGGAAGAACCGGACGCGCTGTAACCAGATTTCTTATCGAATAACCTCATTGGCTAGTTAGATTTTCTAGTAACCATCCGTGCTACGACTTGCAAAGTCGTAGCACTTCTTTTGTTAATGTAAACTAATACCAACATCTGTTGATTGGTGCGCTTTCTGAGTAAGATCGCCAAGGCGTAATATTAATTTTACAGTAGTAGAGGTTCAGCGCGTAATCAGTGTGACGATTGATTCTGACTTGGCAATTAGGGAAGTTGGATAAATACTCCTACGCGCCACTGCCGAGAACTGTAAGGTTGATTATCCAACTGCATTTCTCGAACATCAGTTTCTACTCGAGGTTCCACCATCAACCGACGTTTACCCAACAAAAGATGGCTCTGGTAGCCTATTCCCAGAGTTAGTTGGTAGGTGTGGCCAATGCCTGAAGCGGCTCGCATTTGAACGTATTGAGGTTTTAGGTAGGGAATAATCTGACGTCTTGGATTGAGCCGGTACGATGTTCCCAACAGCAATCCAAAGTGATGCATACGCACGGTAGATAGATGCGTATCGCCCGGCTCAATGCTCGGAGTGAATTCATAGATGATACTATTTAAATCAGTATTTATTCGTTTTTGCTCGTACCCAGCGACCCACCCCTCGGTATACGATACTGAAGAATGGTAGTAGCGGTAAGTAACTCCGGCCATTGGATGAAACCGAGATTTTGTTCTAAGAATTACCCCTACTTCAATCTCGGCAGAAAGGCGATTTGCGTCTATTCCAGTTATCTGATCAAATTGGCTAATAAAAATATCATCCTGGTTATTAGGAAAAAAATGATGGTAGCTGTGTAGTATACCTAACTTGGTGTACCATTCCAATGGTTTATGCTCAATGACTGGGTTCTCCTCTTCTGTTGCATCAATATAATTAACAGATATTTCTCCTAGTGAAATTGATAGCGGAAGAGTTGCCAGCGATGCCGGAGGCAGTCTATCCGGAGTATCCCCGGATCTGCCTGACCATAGTTCTGGAAAAGCCCGATCCGTAACCGGAATTTTTGACTGAGATGTCAGGCCCGAAATAATCGATGCCTTCTTGGTATCATTAAGATGGGGGCGTACTGTAACCTCTCCAGTCAGGGGTAACTGCTCTTGCGGGGAAGTTGACGGTCGGGTTTGTGAACCCACTGACTGATTATCCAGATCATTATTCTGACTCGAAGGGCTTACCTCGTTGGTAAATATTGAATGCCCAACGGGAATAGTTACAAAACAGAGTAGAACCCCGAGTAAGCAAGCCGTATTTCTTATGGTTTTATTTCGGGGCTTTACCAGTTTGTTGAGCATTATCTGATCTAACTCAGGGTTGGTTGCTCCTTGGTACGACGATAAATTTTTCCGAAAAAGCTCATCTAAAGGATTGTCCATTGCTTTTATAATCTGATCTGTTAAAGGAATGTAAGGCGATTTTTTCTTTTAACAATTTCCTAGCCCGACTCAACTGAGAGCGTGAGTTCAACTCACTAATCTGTAACCGCTGTCCAATTTCTTTATGACTATATCCTTCTATGACATACATATTGAATACTACCCTGCTTCCAGCGGGTAATTCCTGTACCCACTGCATTAGCTGTTTCTGCTCAATCTGTTCTTCTACCGTAAATTGCTCGGTAACTTCTGGGGGCGAAGTACTGTAATCAGTTACTACTTGAAATTGGTGCTTGCGCTGTTTCTGAAGATAATTAATAGCGGTGCTAACCGTTACTTTACGAATCCAACCTGGTAAGCGGCTTTCTTCTCTCACTTGTTTCAGATTTGCGAAAATGCGAGCATACGCTTCCTGATATATATCTTCGGCATCAGGCACATTTCCACCGTAGCGAAGACAGATACCCATGACCAACCCTTTGTACCGATAGTAAAGTTGAGCCTGATGGGAAGGACTGCCCTTTAAACAACTCTCTAATAACTTATCTTCATTTGGCTGGTTACGGGACATGCGTACAGTAAGTAGCACTACTTATGAAAGAAACCGCACGCATAGTTACTAAATGGAGCTAACCTCAGCCCAAACAAAAGCACACTATCTACTAGTTGTTTGGTACTTCAGCGCGGTCTCCTGATTTTATCACTAATAATATACGATACTATCCTCAGTACTCTATTAGCTGGGGGATCGTAACTATATGACAGTAAAAAATGGTAAAACGTGAAAATTTAGAAGGTTTTTTTGTAGGAAAGGCCATCTTCTCTCAAGCTTACCGTTTAGAAAGGCCGTAAATCAGATACCTATTGATCCGTAGTAAGTAGATTCTGTTCGCTCTATTGAAAAGCATGTTTTTATATTACCAACAAGCAACTAAGATATAAAGAAGCTTTGAATTCATAACCTACCCATGGTTTGTGTCCGGCCTGGATGGCCTCACAGACCGTCAATGACTTGTCTAGGCGACCCCGTGAGGCACGAGCCACAGATACATTTAAATTATGCGCTCCCTAATTTTTTCTAGCTAATTGTCTGCTCATATCTAGGGTAATGACTGTTTGTAAATATACACCAACCCCGGATAGTTCTCGTCGGGTCCTTGTATCTGATTATCCTGTACATATTTCCACGAAGAAGCTGATACATACAATCGGTTATCATCATCTACGTGTAGATTATTCAGTTCATACTCAAACGGAAAGTCTAAGGTCTGCCAGTACCCTTGATGATACATCTCAACGGTTGAATAGTTTATCCGGTAAGAAGTTGTATCAGCATTCAGCGGGGTAATATCATCTTTGATACGATAGGTAACCCCAGTGGGGGATACAGCAATTCCTATGGGACTAACTATATCGTGCTGACTTCGACTATTATTGTATTGCCAGGTTTTACCGTAATCTGTAGTGTATTCGCTACCAATGCCTGCGTATACTACATCAGCGATAAACGGTGGACCTACGTAGTCAAGTAAGTCACCACTAGCCCACAGGGCGAAAACGGTATCTTTGCGCTCTAGAACATCGAAAACGGTTCCACCCAAACCAGGTGATTCCTCCCAAGTCTCTCCACCATCGGTGGTAAAATAGGCACTCATCATCGTGGTGACTAAGAGTGTGTCATCAATACTACCTACAATAGCTTCGGCTTCCCGCCCGTTGGGAATAATTAGGGTTATCCAATCGTCTAGTTCCTCGGAGGCGAGTTCAGTGGCATTAGGTTCATCCTCCTCACAGGAGATGAGAAAAGGCAAGCACAAAAAAAACAGGAGTAATTTTCTCATTGCAGTTAAGATTGTTTGTACAATGGATTATACGTATTCCAAATACATTAGATGTTAAGCCGTCTTCAGGTTTTTTTCAATCTTCCACCCGCTGGCGCGCTGTTGGGTGTTCCAAAGTCGATAGTAGAGTCCCTCTTGGCTTAGTAATACTTCGTGCCGACCAGATTCTGCGATCTTACCGTTGTTGAGGACAATTATTTGATCGGCCTGCTGCACCGTAGAAAGTTTATGGGCAATCACAATTACGGTTTTATCCTTGACCAGTGCTTCAATCGCCTGCTGAATGTAAATCTCATTCTCGGGGTCCAGGCTAGCCGTGGCTTCATCTAGCAAGACAATAGGTGCATCCTTCAACAAGGCCCGAGCGATACTGATGCGTTGCTTCTGCCCGCCCGATAGCTTACTACCCCCTTCGCCGACGAACGTACCCAATCCCTCGGGTAGTGACTGGGCAAACTCCAGTACCTGGGCTTTTTTAGCCGCGGCCATGATCTGCTCTTCGCTTGCCTGAGCATTTCCGATCTGAATGTTATGGTAGATACTATCGTTAAACAAATAAACCTCCTGGAACACCTCGCTAATCAAGCTATAGACCGTTGCGGGAGCCATATCCTGCACATTGATACCCCCAATACTTATTTTGCCCTGTTGCACGTCCCAGAACCTGGCAATCAAAGAAGTGATCGTAGTTTTACCCGATCCTGAAGGACCGACCAAAGCAGTCATGGTGCCAGCTGATGCCCGGAAGCTTACGTCAGTGAGCACCGGTTGATCATCCACGTAGCGAAAGCCCACCTGGTCAAATTCAATATCGTAGGTTGACGGGTGTTCCCCTTGACCCGCCTCCTGCTCGGGGGCCTCTAGTACATCTATCATCCGATTCAGGCTAACGTTCATGTAGCTTAGCACCGGATACTCTACCATCAGGATTTTCATCGGTTCGTACAGGCGGTAGCCTAAGATCAGAAAGGCAATAAGTACAGCTGAGGTGACCGTACCACCGGCCAATAAGTATAGTCCTAGCCAAATCATCAGTACAAAAAAGACCTCAAAGAGGACGCCGACCGTCAGCACTACCGGACCGGGAATGGCTTCGGTTTTGATACTTTCTCGCCGAAGGCTGTCCAGGGCAAGATCTAGGGATTGGAAACGCTCACCCGTCATACCGTAAGATTTAATAGGCTGGATTCCCTGCACGTACTCCAGAAACCGAGACCCGGTAGCGTTGCGAGCGGCGATCTGTTGTTTTCCGTACTTCTCCACCAGCCGCTTACTTAATTGAATCAGCGGAACGCCAATGACTATGGCTAGTATCAGCGTGACCGCCAACCGCCAGTCGAGCCAGAGCAGGAACAAGGAAATCATGAACGTACCAAAGAGCGCGTTAGCAATGTTGGTGACACTATGCCCAAAGATATTCTCAAAGTTGCCTACGTCCTGGAGCACGACCGAGGCCAGATCACCCGGATCGCGCTTTTTGTAGTACCCTAGCGATAATCGTTGGAGCTTATTGCCTAAGGCTAATCGTAGACGCCGACTCATTTCATAGGTAGACTGGTTGGACGCCATCATCGCCTTTCGGGCTACGTAGAGCTGCATCAGAAACAATCCCCCCATCACCCCCAAGGTGGTCCAGATTGTACGCAAATCGGGCGACTCTTTAAAGAGTTCCCAGATGATAAGCAGCAAGATACCACTGGGCGCCGCAATGAGTGAACCATGCAGCCACTCCCAGAACAAGGCTTTACGAATACCGGGTGGGTCATAACGGAAGGCGTATAGAATATTCTTAATCATACCTTGATTGATTTTTGGGTAGAGGTGCTCAATTCAAAATCCTTGGCTCGCATATGGGCCTTCCACATTTGAGTATATAGCGGACTTTGCTTCAGTAGTTCTGGATGGGTGCCGGTAGCAACTACCCTACCCTGATCAAAAACGACAATCTGGTCAGCATCGGTGATGGTGCTGAGACGATGGGCAATGATGATGACGGTCTTGTCTTGAATCAAACGGCTAAAAGCCTGCTGAATGAGATACTCATTTTCGGGATCGCTGAAAGCCGTAGCTTCGTCTAAGATCAGAATGGGCGCGTCTTTCAGTATGGCCCGAGCCAGTTGAATGCGCTGCTGCTCACCCCCACTCAGGTGTACGCCTCGCTCTCCAAATCGTGTTTGGTACCCATTCGGTAACTGGCTGATGAACGTATGACACTGGGCCGCCTTTGCCGCCGCCATAATCTCACTCTCAGTTTTATCCATACCCATGCGGATATTCTCGTAGATTGTTTCCTGAAACATAAAGCTATCCTGGAAGACAAAGGAAACCTCTCGCATCAGTTCCTCCACGGGCACCGATTGAATATTGATTCCGCCGATAAGAATCTCACCTTCCTGTACATCCCAGAATCGAGCCACCAATTGAGCCGCGGTAGACTTCCCAGCTCCCGAAGGCCCCACTAGCGCGGTAATACTACCCGCTGGAATCGTAAAGGAAGTCTGGTCCAACACCTTTAATCCTTCGGTGTAGGAAAAGCTCACGTTGCGGAACTTGATGGTATATTCCGAAAAGTGGGCCGATCCCTGAATCCCTGTCTGGATGGGTTGTTGCAAAATATCGTCCATGCGCTGTACGCCCCGATTGATTAGGGTGATCTGCATTCCCATATTCGCCAGCGCAAATACTGGCTTAATATAGCCTACTCCCAGCATCAAAAACAGTATCAGCGTGGCGAAGGTAATACCATTTTGCAGATATAGATAGGTGCCTAGTACCAGTACCGGAAGGGTGGCGTTGCTAATAAAACTCATGAAGACCGCAAATGGGGGCGAACTTTTTCGCATCCACTGGATTGACATGGCAGCATACTCATTTACGGAGTTGCTGTACTGTCGGAAACTGTCGGCGGTCTGCGTAAAGATTTTCATCACAGGCATAGCCCGTACAAACTCCACAATCCCACTGTTCATATCCTCCTGCGCCTGATGGTACTTTTTCATCATCTCCTTGGTGTAATCCGCCCGAAACATCAAGGGTATCCAGATGGCTAGTACCAGTAAGGGTACAAAACTGATAGCCGCTAACCGCCAGTCGACGTAAAATAAATAGATGATCGTGACCAGCGGTAAGGCTATGCCCTTCACGAAATCAGGAATCTGGTGGGCGATAAAGTTCTCAATCCGCTCAATATCGTCGGCCACAATCTTCTTCAGTGCTCCCGAAGAATAAGTAGTGATAAACCCCAGCGGTAGTTGTCCTAGTTTGGCGGCGGTTTGCTTACGGAGTTCGTACAGGATGTTGAATGCCGCTACGTGGGAAGCCATACCCGAAGCATAGAGCAGGGCGTAGCTGCCCACCCCCGCCCCAACTGCCCACAGGAGGTAACTTTGCACCTGTTCGGTATCAATGGGTGGGTCTATTAGTTCTTTGATGATATAGTATACCAGAATGTAGGGCACCAAAGCTAATGCGGCATGCAGTATGGCTAGCAGTCCAGACAAGGCGAGTTGATACTTTCGGCGGCCCGCAATTTCCAGTAGACGAGCGATGCCATCTTTTTTCTTTTTTTCCATGTTAGAGTATGTATGGATTTTGTCTTTGAAACCGAAAATTCAAGATTTGGCAGCTGAGTGAGCCAATCTTTGAGGACGTAGCCTGAGCTACGGCCGAAAAAATTGGCGAAGCGCAGGTGACAAAGATGGATTTGCAGGTCAAAGGATAAAGTTCAAACATATTCTACAGTCCTTTTTTTCCGTCGGCCCAGTAGGGAAAGGTGATTATTTTTTTTGCCCCAACTCCTCGCTCAATCAACCTACGCCGCACGGCCTGGATCGACTGTGCCCGTCCGGTCAGATAGAAGACAGCCTGCTGCCAGGTATCCCACAAACGACCTTGCATTTCCTGAATCCACCGAACGGCTTCTCGGGCAGGGTGCTGATCGGATTTAGTCACTACGTCGGCCTGGAGGTTCACCAGTTCGGGCCAGTGCTGGTGAGCTTCGTCTAGTTCTAGTAAGCAGAGATACTCTCGCTGCTGTTCGTTCACTTCCGATTTCAACATGGTGCACAAACCTAACGAAGACTCATCCCCAAAAATAAAGTGGTGCTGATGTTCGGACTGAAACCGCATTTTACCACCGGGTCCCATCAGCTTAGTCGTATCCCCACTTTTCAGCGTATCAGCCCACTGGCTACCGGGCCCGTAGTCGTGTAGGAAGAAGAGCACATCGCAAATTCCCTCTTCCTGATCGTAGTAGGCCGGAGTATAATGGCGAAACTCAGTATCGTTTACCCTGAACTCGATGACTTGCCCAGGAGCATAGCTGGTTGAACGTAAATCGCCGGCAAACCGAACGCGCTTTAACTCATCGTCTAGGTACTCAATCTGGCTAACTTCCACGGGGTGCATCATACTTCGAAAAAGCACTTCTGTACCGTTAGCAATCCACTTCGGTAAACTAGGCATAATACTATTTATAATTGATAGGTTGCCGTGTTGAAAGTCATTAGTTACTCTTTCTATCCAGTAGTTTTAATTCTTAAATGAACCATCGGTGCTACCTTGAGAATATTAGTAATGAAGGACACAAATTTCATTTTTAAAGGAAGCCCTTTATTCATACCCTTATACATTGGAGTTGCGCTTATCACTTTAAACCTCCTACTCCACTTTTCAAGAGATTTTACTGGCTTTAATGCCCATCCTTCCGAATCTTTAAAGAAGTCCATTCCTCCTTTTTTCAGCACCATCTTTTTTCCAATTTTCACTCCTAAGGGGGACATTGCATCAAAGTAGAATTCACAGTTTTTAAAATAATCTGCAGCAGCAGTAAAGAATTTTTTCATTTGTTCTTCGGTAGAGTATACAAATACACCTCCCGCCAAGAATAGCAAGCCGTCTTCGACTTTTATTTTATCAAACCATGCGTCTTTATCGTGAAAAGAAGAAGCGATACTGATATGCCTTTCGCTATCCTTATAGAAATGCTTGCGAAGCTCGATTACATCAGAAAAGTCAAGTTCGTAGAAAGTTATTTCTCCATTGTCAATTCGGCTAAACGTAGTGTCCAAACCACAGCCAAGGTTAACAATGGTCGCCTTCGGGTGTTTTTTTATGAATTCCAAAGCCAATTTATCGGTGTGTAAGCTGCGTGCCACCCATGCATGTTGCGACATTGCCTGTGTTTCGTGAATGGTCGAGAAATCATAATCAACCTTGCCCACAATTTCTACCGCTTTATTGTCAATTAATCGTGGTTCTTTCTGCTGGGTCTCGTAAGCACGCCCCCATAATGGAAGCAAAAGCGTTTCTTGTACGCTTCCTTTGGTAATGCTAATTTTTTGCTCCATATCTAATTCTCTTTTTTATCTCAACCCTCAGTTATTGCTGATTGCGTACAACATTAGAGTAAACTTACCTAGAGGTTTCCAAACTGGACTAACGCTAAACGGAATAAAATTTACGCCGGAGGGATTTTTCAAACTAGCTCAGTCTGCCTCTGATGGTAGATATTCCTGTTATTTATAATTAGTCTAAACAATATTGTTGGTCATTGTATTTTATCATAAGAAATCTATTCTACCTACACCTAGCCAGTAATATAATATGTCTTTGTTCTTCAGAAAGAGGCCAAAGTCTTCCGAACCAGATATAAGTACCCCTGAGGGATTTGAGCAAATCTACCAGCGCTGCTTCGATAAGATGTACGAAATTGGCTGCGCCCAAACCGGAGATGCCGAAATTACACGGGAGATTATTCAGGAACTGTTTACCTCAGCCTGGGAAAAGAGAGAGACGCTGGCTACTAAAGAAAAGGTAGAGTACTACCTGCTGCGGCTCTTTAAATATCGGCTCATTGACTACTTTAGAAAGGCTTCCAAGCAGCGGCAGCACCACGAAGAAGCTACTGTTGATTACTGTGATGCCAGCCACTGTACCGAACAGGATATTGTATTTAAGGAGCTTAAGAGTAACATTCAGGCATTAGTGGATCAGCTTCCCTGTCAGTGCCGACGGGTGTACAAAATGAGCCGCGAGCAGGGACTATCTAACAAGGAAATTGCCTCATCTTTGCTAATCTCCGAACGGGCGGTAGCGTATCATCTATCCAAGGCCACCACTTTTTTACGAGAGAAACTGGCTATGTAAGTCATTGATAATAAATATATTACGATTGTACTCGTAAAAAATTCAATTTTTTTTCACCTCCGACCTTCATCTAGTCCCACGCTCATTCGGATAGTAGTATAGAAAGCAATACTACAGTCCGATGAATATTTCTCCCGAATTACTGAAAAAGTATGCCACTGGCAACTGCACCGAAGAAGAACGCCGACTCGTTGAGCAGTGGCTCGCCGACGATAACCTAAGCACTACCTCGCCTCGAGCCAAGCTTGAAGCGGAACGAACTCAGGTGTGGCAAAATATTGCTCACAAAATAGGTTGGAAAGAAACAAAAGTAGTTCCAATGTACCGGCGGATAACTCGCTATGCAGCAGTGGCTTGTATCATTATCGGAATCTTTATGGCGGGCCGTTTATCAGTAAGTACTGGCCATGCTAGTCCAGTGAAGCAAGGTAAGCGACTCGTCACACTGCCCAACCTACTGCACATCTATGGCGGTGACGGAGCCTACGGTATAGTAGCGGGGAATAGATTCAGGTTGGAGTTTGAGGGGGAGGTGAAGCTATACAATGGAGATCCGCAACCCAAGCAAATTGTATGCGGTGGACAGGAATTCACACTGGAGTCCTACCAAACGTACTTTCTCAGCGGTTCCGACCAGCGAGCCTATATCACCAATGATTCTCATTTTCCCGATACTTATGATTTGCAAAGCGAACTAGCAGGTGGATTTTCAATCCTACGGTTAGAGTAGACATTAGGGATCAACGTCCCTTTTTCAAATGCCAAGTTTGATTTCTTCTGGATACAGCGATCCGATAGAGCCTTTTTACAAAGACCACTATACAATTTCAATTTTTAAAAGCGATGACAAACATGAAAAGTGAATTTAAAATCAGTAAACGATGGACATGGCTAACTATGCTGTTGATAGGCATGCTCTCCCTAGGAACCATTTCCTGTGATGATGACGATAACGATGATAACAATACCGTAACCCCTGATCCGGAAGGAGAAGAGGTGGAATCGGCCTGGTTGACTGGCTTTCGTATTGACACTCCGCAGGGCAGACTGTGGTTTATGAATGTCTCGGAAGAAGTACCAGAAGATTATAACATCGAGGAATCCGTTGAATTAGGACTCAATAAAGCAGTCTACTCTTTCGGTGAAAACCCCTATGTTTGGGATGGCAACGCTAGAACTCTTACCAAGTGGGCAGTAGACAGGACAGATCTGTCACTATCACCTGAAGGCGTTTTGAGTATAGCTTCCACTGGCTTTGATGCCCCCGGTGTATTTCCTGTTTTTGTTTCGGAGACCCAAGCCTTTGTAACAAATCTTACCGAAGGATTAATTATTGAGTGGAACCCCCGTGATATGACCATCATCGAGGTTCATCAAGTTGAGCCGTTGGTTTCCCAACAAGAGGGTGCGGCTATTCAGGTATTTTTCAATTACTTAAGTGATGACAAGTTAATTATGCCTGCAGCCCAACAAATGCCTGAATGCTGCGAAGCAAATGCAGCTACTATGGCCGCTGTTGTAGGGGTATTTGATGTTAATACCAAAGCATTTCAGTATTATGAAGACGACCGATTGATGTCTGGCCTGTTTAGGATGGTAACTGATGAAAACGGGAGTCTATATGTTCAGCCAGAATCAGAGAACAGCTTTATGGTGGAGTACTTCGATTTCGATAGAGATATAGCACCCCCACCTCACACTATTCTCCGACTCAACAATGACGGTTCTTTCGATCCTGACTTTGAATTGAAACTGGACGATGCTCTCGATATTGAAGTAATCAACGAAGCCTTTTTCGTTAATGATAACAAGATTGTACTAACATACATTGATTCCAATGATGCCCAGTTGGCTCCAGCTTTCAGTGACCACAGAGATATTTTCGCAAGATCCACTGCCAGAACAGTAGCGGTAGACATAACTACTGGCGAGGTGAGTAATTTTACTGCTTTGGATCAATATGATTTCATCATACCTTATAATGTTATCGATGGATTAACTTATTTTATTTGCTTTACTACTCAGGTTGAGGCGTTCGATACTTCTCATATTGTTCGTCAGGATGATTTTGATAGCTATACCGAGCTCGCCACTTATCAGGATGCTGCGGCGCAATGGGTTGATAAGCTCTGGGGAGATTAATTTTTCACCTGAATCTTTTTTTGCTGACAGAAGACACGTGCTTGTCGCACGTGCCTTCTACTTTTACTTTCTAACTGTCTGTAATAGATCACTAGCCGGGAGCATGTCACATTGACACAGCCAAAAAGAACCAAACTTTGCGTAGATTTTTGCTGCAACCGTCGAGCAGTTTTGGCGGATGATAGACGTCTAACCCCTAATTGCCCACCCGAAAGAAGTCATCTCTCTTGACGAAAGACTGACCAACGGCTTTTTCAAGCTCGCGAAAACTGAGTGGTTGACTACTGCGGTTCTCACTGAAGCTGCTGTTAGAGTCCCGGAATATTGCTGCAATTTCGCGTGGCGTTCCCCACGGGGAACATTTGAATATGTTATTTAGAATAATTCTAAACAACTCAGTTACCTTTAATGTTACAGAGCTAAATCACACATAAACTAGCTGTACCATTGTTTTCAACAAGTAGCACTAAAGAACACTCACTCAGCACCCGAGCTGCCGATGAGTTTGAGTGCATTTTTTATAAATGCTACCGACAAGTCTATCGTATCGTCCGTAATCAAACGGGCAGTAAGGAGGTTGCCGAGGAAATTCTTCACCAAATATTCAGCTCGCTCTGGGAACAGAAGGATTCTTTAACCATTAAAGAACCCATCGAGCACTACCTGAACCGGGCGGCTAAGCTTAGGGTAATCAACTACTTTCGGGATAAAGCTCGTCGTGAGAAACATCTCCAGCGAGCTACCGAGGATTATTCCTATACCGGAAATTATCCCGAACAGGCGATTAACTACCGTGAACTTTGCTCCGAGGGGACTGCTAGCGTTTGGAACCGTCTGAATCAACAATCCCAGCAGCTTACGTGCGGTGAGCAAGAGTTCACATTGCAGCCCCACCAAACGTACTTTCTCAGCGGCTCTGACCAGCGCGTCCGTATCACTGACGATTCCCATTTTCCTGATACTTATGATTTGCAAAACAAACTAGCAAGGGCTTTTCAATCCTAAAATTGTATGATTAGAACAACCACCATCCTATTATTAGCGGCTGTTTTTTCAACGAGTGGCCTTTATGCCCAAGACCAGGGGCAGCTAACCGGAAAGGTCACCGATGTACAGGGGGAAGCTATACCCGGAATTTCGGTGATACTCAAGGGCTCCCGCCGGGGAGTGGCCACCGATGTGCAAGGCAATTACACCATCCTGAATATTGCTTCGGGATCTCATCAGGTTCTCGTATCCGGGGTAGGCCTAGCGAGTCAGGAAGTAAGCGTATCTATTCAGGCCGG
>CAKZYJ010000127.1 GCA_937884755.1 uncultured Flammeovirgaceae bacterium | reverse complement strand
ATATGAAAAAAACTATGCACCAGCACTTGCATGAACCATAGAAATCGCGGTGTTAAGGTGTTAGAGAGGTGATTCCATTTGTGATTAATGATCTGTTTTGGATACCCAAACCTTATAAAACCATAACACACTAATACCCCGTGACGACTACTATAACACCATAACACTTGAACACCTTCACTAGAACACATTAACACCTAAACACTATTACAACATTGACTCCCATCCTTCAAATTCAACATCTGCATAAACGCTACGGAAAGATTCACGCGGTGAATGACCTGTCGCTAGAAGTACAAGCGGGGCAGGTATTCGGCATTTTAGGCCCGAACGGCAGCGGAAAAACTACCACGCTAGGCATCGTTCTCGACGTGGTTAAAAAAAACAGCGGCGCGTACCATTGGTTCGGTAACCTGCCCTCGGCCGAAAGCCGCAAGAAGATAGGAGCTATTCTGGAAACTCCAGTGTTTTATCCGTACCTCTCAGCGGTAGATAATCTTAAGATCGTAGCCCTGATCAAGGGAGTAGACGAAAGCCGGATTGACACGGTACTGAAAACGGTAGATTTACACGAGCGCAGGCTAGATGCTTTTAAAACTTACTCACTAGGTATGAAACAGCGGCTGGCGATTGCTTCGGCCCTACTCGCCGACCCGCAAGTAATGATTCTGGACGAGCCTACTAACGGCCTCGACCCCCAGGGCATTGCCGAGATTCGGCAGCTAATTATCCAGATTGCCCGGCAGGGGAAGACGATCATTTTGGCCAGTCATCTGCTGGACGAAGTGCAGAAGGTTTGTTCCCACTTTGCGGTGCTAAAAAAAGGCAAGCTGATCTACTCCGGTAGTGTAGACGAGGCGCTAACCGGAACCGATACGGTAGAAGTAGCTGCTGATGATATGAATCGGTTGGAAGAAACTGTGAAACAATTTGCCCACATCCAATCCGTCCGTCCTGAAAAGCAATTTTTACGGGTTCGGCTGACCGATAACCAAAGCAGTGCCGACCTGAACCGCTTTCTGGTAGAACGGGGCATCGTAGTATCGCACTTATCGCAACGAACTAACAGTCTGGAGCAGCAGTTTTTGCAGATACTAGCCGCCGATCAGTCGCCTGCTGCTTCCGAAAATCATTCTCTGGCTAACCAAAACATTACTACCCATGCCTAGACTACTCGCTATTGAATGGCTCAAGCTGAAAAGCTACCGCCCGTTCTGGATACTGATGACACTCTACTTTCTGGTACTGTCACTAGTACTAAGCGGGGTAATGCTCTTTTTTGAGTATCTGGCGAGCCGAGGGGCCGAATTTAATGGGATAGATCCATCTATCGTTCCGTTTTACGATTTTGCTGACATCTGGCAAAACATGACTTATCTGGCAACTTTCCTGAAAATCTTTCTGGGTTTTATTGTAGTCATTTCCATCACTAATGAGTACAGCTACAAAACTATTCGGCAGCACATCATTGATGGTCTTACCCGTTGGGAATTCTTAGGCAGCAAATTGCTGATCATCCTAGCCATTGCGGTAGTAAACACGCTTTTCGTTTTTGTTCTGGGATTAATTCTCGGATGGATTTATTCTCCGGTACAGGGTATGGACGTCATGTTTGAGTATGCCGGGTTCTTGCTAGGCTATTTTCTAGATGTGTTTGCGTTCTTAACGTTTGCTCTGTTAGTCGGCATGCTGATTAAGCGAACCGGTTTTGCCATTGTGCTCCTAGCACTTTATACCCTGTTTATTGAACCTATCGGTGCGCTTGTTTTATCGATAGAATACAGCGAATATACTTTTCATCAGTACTTTCCTATTCGGGCTATTAACAACCTAATTCAGGTACCCTTCGGAAAGTATCTATTCCAGGAGGTACAGGATTACGTAGCCTTCGGCGATATTGCTCTAGTAGTAGCCTACGTTGGGCTGTTTATTTTCTTTAGTTATCGGCTGCTAAAGATCCGGGATATTGGTGGCTGATACTAACCGGTTTGCCCGCTTTGGAAAAAACTGTAGAAAGTGTTAAAAATGGCAAAGAACCTCCATGACTCAGAAACCACCAAGCACATCTGCCTCATTAGCTAACTACGAGGTTAACGTCAAAATAAAGTTGGCGGCACTTTGGACGACGCTGATGTTCCTCTACATCTACGCCGATTATTTTGAACTAAAAACACCCGGTACACTGGAAGATATGATGAACCTCAAAACGCCCGTAGGCCCCGCCACTCCGGGTTTGCTCGTTATCTTTTCTGTGCTATTGATTGTCCCGGCGCTGATGATTTTCCTCTCGGTTTTTCTCAAGCCCCAACTTAATAAGTGGCTCAATATTGTTGTTGCCTTTTTCTACGCGGGTATCTCTATTCTCATTATTGTTTCCGGAATCGGTAATGAATGGCAAACGTTTTTCGTGCTGTACAACGTAGTAGAGGTTTTCATTTTTGTGCTAATCATCTGGCAGGCGTGGCACTGGCCGAAGAAGCGGACAGCATGATGTTGCCGGGGTAATCACGAAAAAAGGCCGTAGTCCGAAGAGTACGACCTTTTACAACTCTAACATCAAAAATTTTACCGGCCTATCTGAGCGGTACGGTCTACTCCGGCCCGACGGCCATATTCGGAAAAGATCAGCGTAACGGCATTCTTTAGCGTTTCTTCCCGGTTTTTCATTTTTGTTTCTAATACCCCAGGGGCGTAACCTTGCCATACTAACTGCTTCTTCTGCCGGTCAATCAGGTCAATAACTACGTCGCCCTCTTTATCCTGGCTAATATTGCTATTCATAGTAGGCCCGCCGTACCACCAGCCGTAGAAACTTGGGTTGAAATTCTGTGAGCCGCTAATGCGCTCTTCTACCATTACCTGGGGGTTCACCAGTAAGTCCGGATTTTCCCGCGATAGTACGTAACCTCTTCCTTCCATTTCTCGCTGTACAGTTTCCTTCAACCGCTTCTTCATCAGCGTATTGTAGAACAGAGGTTCGTCAGCTGGGGATTGGCTATGCTCTTGCTGAAACTCATCGGCCCAGTAGAAAGTAATATAGTTTTCAAATTCAGCATCCCGGTCGTAGTCGGTCAGCACCGAATACGAGGTAGTACATCGTACCATCAGCAAACTAACTCCGATGATTCCTAATAATTTTATTGCTCTCATAATTATTCCGTTTAAGTGATTTATAAACCGATACGCCCTTTAGCAGCGTTCTCGCCTTTCGCCTATCCAGTAATAGGAACTTGGTTTTTCCGACAAAGTAAAGGTGAATGAGTATAGAATGGGCTGAAATATCAGCGAAAAACGCCGCTAAGAAGGCTGTATCTTCGTTATTACAACGAACAAATACTAAAAAATTATCCAACGATCTGTTAAAAATTGCTAAAGAAAAGTGCTATTCCTGACCTTCTAACCTAGCCCTCTTTTCGATGTAGCGAGGATAGTATACCATCTTAGCGACTGCTATACTCAGGCTCCGGTAGCTCGGGGCTGGGCTACCGGCAGCATCGCTATCGAAAAACTACCATTTCCAGCGGCCTCACATTGTGGTGCTATGGTAGATAGTCTATTAGCTCGCCAATCCAAGCAGTCTCATTATCTGTCAGTACAATGACACTTATCTTCAAAATCAGCAAACTATTGGCGAGTTACCCACTTTTATTAGTGTAATCACAAGATCCGATGTACTTGAAACCACGTAAATGGTACCACCATCGGATTTTTCCCGAGCCAATAAATGACAAATACATGCAGATATTCGACAATATTTTTCTTTTACTTTCAGTTTCTATTCTACTTATGTGTTCATCCGCCCAAGAAAGTTTGCAAGCTTCCCACCAGAAGGAATACCCCAACGTAGCGCTTTCTAAAGAATTAGTGCGTGCGGCTAGAGAAGGCACCGACGCTTCCGAAATTATGGACAAGCTAGCCACCGTTTCAGTAGAGGAACTATCGACTGAACTAGACAGCGATGAAGCCAGCAAGGCCTTCTGGATTAACGTGTACAACGGCTACGTTCAGAATATTTTAACCAAGCGGCCTGAGTTGTTCGAAGACCGGGGGGCCTTTTTCAAAAAAGACCAGATTAGGGTAGCGGGCGAGTTGATTAGTTTGGATAAGATTGAGCACGGAATTATTCGGGGTTCTAAAATTAAGTGGCTGTTAGGGTTAGTATCTAACCCGTTTGTAGATAAGTACGAACGTACTTTCCGGATGAGTCAGGCCGACGGGCGCATTCACTTTGCGTTAAACTGCGGGGCGAAAAGCTGCCCCTACATTGCCATTTACGATGCCCCCTTCATGGACGAGCAACTGGACGAAATTTCCCGGCAGTTTTTGAACCGCAACAGCACCTACTCACCTGAAGAAAACAGAGTAAATGTCACCTCCCTGTTTAGCTGGTTCCGGGGCGATTTCGGTGGCAAAAGCGGCATTCGCGATTATCTAAAAAAGTATGATGTGATTCCCCCAGACTCCAAACCTTCCCTCTCCTTCGACGACTACGACTGGACGCTAGAACTCGGGAACTACACTGATTTAAGTGCAGGGAAAACCGCGGCGAGGTGACAGAAAGTAGAATTCAGGATATAGTCAATACATCCCTATTTATTTTCCTTAAAGCCTAATAATATTGTTTTGAAAATATAGAAAACTGACAATACTAAGATCCAGACTGTACTACCTACTAAAACCTTATTATATAATTCAAGAGATGAGAATTCTAAGATTCGGGGGTATATCCAGACACTTGCAAAAAAATAGGGAGCAAAAGCCATTAAAATCATTGGTAACGTTAAAAGAACCGATAGACAACCAACTTTCGTTTTAAAGTTGAATTTTCCTATTTCGTCGTAAATTGAAAATGGTAGTACCAGTCTTGTAAAATCATCAGTAAACAAAATATCATCCTTTGAATCACTAAAAGCGAAGTAGTCGCTGGCAAAATTTCTAACTAGGTTCTTAATTTCAGCTTTGTGAGAGCTTAAAATCACAAATCTAAGAATTAGAAAACTGAAAATCAGTGGAAGAACATAAAGAAGTGGTTTGGTATCACTAATTTTTAAGGGACCTAACTGAATCTCACCTTTGATGTCTAACTCCCCTAGATAGTAAATCAAAATTAGAACCAACATACCTATGCTGGTTAGGTTTATTCGTTTATCTAAGTTTTTAGATTTATTAAATATTTCTGAAAGAAATACATTCAACTTATCAGTATGATTATTTTTGATAAGTTGTTTTATCTCGCTTTCGGTCATTCAAGCTTGTTACTAACAGTAAAATACTCCCTTTGTATAGGGCGGGGCTATTTGCAATATAAGAATTACTAATAACGGTTTAAAGTAGTGCTTGATAATCATTTGCTATTATTACCGAACCCAAAACTATCAATTTAACTGTAAGGTATATTTTCCAGTACGTGGGTGACTGCTTCCAGGCGGGCTTGGGATTTTTGGTTGGCGTCTACAATCCGCCAGGGCGCGTGGTCGGAGTTGGTTATTTCAAACATCCGCTCCTTGTACTTGCTGTATTCGTCCCACAGTTCCTGCGCCTTTTTGTCAACGGCAGTCATCTTCCAGCGCTTCATGGGGCTGTTCTGTATTTCCTTAAACCGTTTGGCCTGCTCTGCTTTGGTAATGGAAAAATAAAACTTAATCAGGTAGGTATCAGACTGAATCAGCATCTTTTCAAAGTCGTTGACCTGCGACATGAAAATCTCGTATTCCTGATTGGTACAGAAGCCATTTACTGGTTCTACAATGGCGCGGTTATACCAGCTTCGGTCAAAAAAAACAATCTCGCCGGGCTTGGGCAACTGGTTGATATAGCGTTGAAAGAACCACTGCTTTCGTTCGTCGTCGGTAGGAACATTCAGGGCTACAATTCTAAAGTGCCGGGGATTAATGTATTCGGTAATTCTTCGGATGGCTCCACCTTTTCCCGCAGCATCCCGCCCTTCAAAAATGATTACCACTTTCTTGTCATTTTCAATCACCCAGTTTTGCAGTTTGATCAGCTCCTCCTGCTTCTTCTTCAGTTCAACGCTGTTAGCCGCTTCTTCCAATGACTTAGCCAGATTCACTTTTTTGTTTCTCAGCAGCGCGTGTAAGCCCTCCTTGGAGTTGAGAAGGGCTACATCTTCTTCGGTTAGTTTTATTTTACTCATGGCTGGTTGCTAGATATCAATTTGGAAAGCACTGCGGTGGTATCGCATAATAACGTTAGGGTCGGGAAAGAGGGGGATTTTTGATCTTCCTTTCCCTTTATAGTCAAACTGCGAAAGCAGGTACCGCATGCTCTCCAGCCTGGCTTGCTTTTTACTGTTCGTCTTTACGATAATCCAGGGGCTAAAATTAGTGTGAGTCTTACTGAACATCTGCTCCTTATAATAGGTGTATTTGTCCCACAATTCCTGCCCCTTCATATCTACCGGACTAAATTTCCAGCGCTTCAGCGGGTTACTCAACCGAGCATCAAACCTTCTCTTTTGCTCATCTTTAGAGATTGAAAACCAGAACTTTATGATTTTCAGATTGTCTTCGTAAAGCAGATGTTCAAACTCGGGCACCTGCTCCATAAATTTCTCGTACTGCTCTTTGGTGCAAAAGCCCATCACTGGCTCTACCACCGCCCGATTGTACCAGCTCCGGTCAAAAAAGACAATCTCACCCGCATTGGGTAGCACTTTAATGTATCGCCGGAAGTACCATTGCCCTTTTTCCACTTCGGTAGGTTTGGTCAGAGCTACTACTCGAGAAGTACGAGGGTTGAGGTGCTCTTTAAAGCGTTTGATGGAACCCCCTTTCCCAGCAGCGTCTCTTCCTTCGAATATGACGGCTACCCGCATTTTATTCTGGGCAATCCACTTCTGAAGGTCCACAATCTCCGATTGTAGCTTAGCGAGCTCGGCTTCGTATCTTAGTTTTTTGAGAGTTTTATTGATAGGGATGCCTTCTTTGTCAGCAATAGCAATTAAGTCTTCTCTAGTTTTTGACTGGAGTAGGTGCTCGGATTTGAAATTCATAGGTTAGTTTATCTTGCTTACTGATAACCGACTCGGCCGGTTGACCCGCAATATAGCAATTACTTTTTTTGGCTACCGAGCTAAGTTTAGAAATGGGTGTAGCGCCGCCGACGGATGTAGAATTTTACCAGTCCGAACAAACCGATAAAAATTAGGGGAAGTAACAGATTGATCAATTGCCAGCGGGTGGCCTGGGCTTTTACTTTTATCTGATCTAACGGGCGTAAGCGTACCTCTTTGGAACGGGCCCGAATCAGTCCGTTTTCATCTACCAGATAAGCTAGAGCGTTCAGTACAAAGTCCTGGTTAGCAAACGTTCGCTCGGTAAAGGGATCGAAGCCGAGGGGCAACGGACGGTTGTTCTGAGGATCAAGTTCGTTGCGGACCAGATCGCCATCGGAAACCACCAGTAGCTTGGTGGGAACACTTTCGTCACGAAAATCCTTAGTGTTTAATCCGGTAGGTAAAATGCGGTTTCGGAATACGGAGGTGAACATACCTTCCAGCAAATAGGCTATCGCCTGCGGCCCCGCCTGATAGCGTTCCGGTTGGGGGGCTTGCCGCAGTTCGTCCAGATCTACGACAATGGGCGTACTGAGCACCCTGGAATACTGAGAAGTAAACGCCAGTGGGGTTTTGGTGACCCCAGTCGCCGCAATGGTATCCATACTGTTGACAAAGCGTAGGTAGACAGCATCCAGATTGCGCACCATCGGGTGAGGAGGGTATTTGTTAACTAACGGAAAAAACGGCCAGGGCAGTAATCGAATCTGAGGTTGGTCACCCATATTACCTACCACAATCGGGTATTGACCCGATTCAATATCCTGCACCAAAGTAGGATTAATCCGTACTCCGTAGCGAAACAACATATCATCCAGTCCAACATCCAGCGGAAAGGCAAAAGCCCCATCAGAGCCCAGACTATCCATATCAACGCCTAACGCATCTAGAAAAAACAAAGCCTTCCCACCGCGCATAATGTACTGGTCTAGCTTGTACTGATCTTCGCGGCTAAACGGCTGTAGCGGCTTGGCAATAATCACTGCATCTACCGGAGCAATCTCTTCCGATTGGGGTAGAAACAGTTCGTACACATCGTAGGTCTGCGAGAGGGCGTCAATCAAACTTCCCATCTCGGCCGAAGGCAACTCCCCGTGCCCTCGCATAATAGCCACCTGCTTGCGCCGGTCGGCGGTCACTCCCTGAATGGCCGAAGCCAGTTCGTACTCCACTCCTTCAACGGACTGATTGAGTTGCTGCAATGCCGAAGCTCCTTTGTCACCCTTCAGCAGCATCACTGCTCTTTCCCGACCTCCGGAGCGAATTACAGCGCCCGGCACAATCAGCCGCTGAATACGACTTCCGTCTTCTTCATCAAACACCCGGGTAATCTCAATACCCATGCTATCCAGCGTAAAGAAAAAGCTATTCCGCTGCTCCGCACTTACCGCAGTGAGCGGGTCTACAAAGCGGTATCGCAGATTGCCTCCGGTGTAGGCCTGAAAGTCATCCAGCGTTTCTTCCACGCTACGCTGCAGCCGCTGAAACTCGGGTGGCAGTTCTCCTTCCAGGTAAACCGTGACCTCTACCGGCTGCGCCAGATTTTCCAGCATTCCCTTAGTCGCACTACTCAGACTGTAGCGGTTTTCTTCGGTAAGATCAATACGAAAGAAGTAATTCTGAGCCAGTACGTTGAGGAAAAATAGTGCTACCACCCCGATACCTAGCTTAGAGATATCGCGCCAAAAAACCTTACGCTCACGTTGAATTGCCTGTTTACTCAAAATTAGAGTGTTTTAGTTTTTTGGTGTTATTGTTTTATGGTCCTTGGTCATTTGTCGCTATTCATTACTCATTACACATTGCTAATTGTTCATTGTCTTTACCACTTTCTACTATTGAGTACTAACTGAGTTAGTAGTAACATCAGTGTGGTGACGGTGATAAAATATAGCAGGTTACGGGAATCAATCAAGCCCCGGCTCATAGAATCGTAATGGTACAGGATACCGAATTTCTCAATCAGCAGTGTGGAATCACCCCAAGCTTCCAGTCCGGCCAGTGAACTGAATCCGGTATACAGTAAAAAGCAAAGGAACGCCGCCAGTATGAAAGCAATCACCTGGTTTTCAGTAAGCGATGAGGCGAAAATACCTACTGCTGTAAATACCCCACCCAGCAAAATCAACCCGATATAGGAGCCAGCAATACCCGCCGAATCCAAGTTACCTACCGGATTGCCCAATTGGTAAACCGAAATATAGTAAACCAAGGTAGGAATCAAGGTAAACACCACAATGGTCCAGGCAGCAAAGTACTTGCCCAGCACCAGCTGCCAGTCGGCAACCGGTTGGGTGAGAATCAACTCCATCGTACCCGCCTTTCGTTCTTCAGCAAAGCTGCGCATGGTAATAGCTGGGATCAAAAACATAAATACGTACGGCCCTAACGTAAACAACGTCGATAGATCGGCAAAACCGTAGGAGAGCACGCCAGTATCGGGGAAAACCCACATCAGCAGCCCGGTGCCAGTTAGAAACACCGCCATTACCACGTAGGCAATCAGAGAGTTGAGGTAACTGTTTACTTCTTTGCGGTAGATAGCCAGCATAGCGTCAGGAGGGGTTAGTTTCGGTAGCGGTTAAACTTCGGAAAATTTCTTCCAGGGAGGTACCGCCTACTTTCTTTTGGTCTTCAATCAACCGTTGTAGACCAACAAGCACCTGCTGCTGCTCGCAGGCAAAGCGGAAAATTTCCGGACGAATATCGGGCTGCTCCAGTGGCGCCTCTAGCTCATAAGTGTTTTGGTACTTCTGTTTTACCAGGCTAGCCCCGGTGAACGAGCGTAGCCGCTCTTCATCTACCGGTTGCATAAAAACTACTTCTACTCGCTGTACTTCGCCCTCACTCTGGTTTTCACCTGATTGTAGGTCGGCTAAAGCACTGTCAATCACAATATTACCCCGATTAATGATAATCACCCGGTCGCAGAGGGCTTGTACCTCCTGCATAATGTGGGTAGAAAAAACTACTGTCTTCTCCTTACTTATTTCTTTAATCAGCGATCTGATCTCGGAAAGTTGGTTAGGATCTAAACCAGTGGTTGGTTCGTCCAGAATCAGCACTTGCGGGTTATGGATCAGGGCCTGGGCCAGGCCAACCCGTTGTCGGTACCCTTTAGAGAGTGCCCCAATTTTCTTTCGTTGTTCCAATCCCAAACCGCAAAGAGTAACCACTTCTTTCACTCTTTCGATAAGGCTCACTCCTCTCAGTCCGTACAATGACCCAATGAACTGTAAATATTCGTGCACGTACATGTCGAGATAAAGCGGATTGTGTTCAGGTAGGTACCCCAAACAGCGCCGTACGGCTACCGAATCTTCTTCTACGTCATGGTCGCACACCTGCACTTTACCCTGCGTTGGCGGCAAATAGCCGGTTGCAATCTTCATGGTCGTAGATTTTCCCGCACCGTTGGGGCCGAGAAAACCCACAATCTCTCCAGGATGAGCTGCAAACGAAATGTCGTTTACTGCCACCTGGGTTCCGTAAGTTTTAGTCAGATTCTCAATAACAAGCGACATACGCTGAATTGATTGCTTAATAGTTGATAGTAGTGAGTGTTTTAGTTCTCTAGTGTTAGGGTGTTATGGTTTTATAGCTGAGTCCTTTTCCATAGACGACAGTCCACAGTACATAGTGTTCTTTTTCACTATCCATTGCTAACTGTTCACTGTACATTATTCATTGAAAACGTTGGCAAATTGGATGGTTAGGTAGAAAATCACAAGCAAAAAACAGGCATTTCTTACACCGAGATGAGAAAACCTATTTTAACTATCGGATTTGGTCGCCTTTGACTTACGGTTGTGGCCATTAGAGCCAGACTCTTGCAAAGGTTCGGTGGTGTGGGGTACGGGCTGATACTGCTCGTTTTTACTCTGCTCCATCTGCCGAGGGTGCTTTACCGGCACCACCACTGAATTCTTCGCTATACTAAGTATTCGCCGCTCGAAATGATTCTTAATCAGCAACAAAAATACCAAAACTAACACGTAGAAGCCCGTAACAATCAGAAAGCCCAGATAAGAGCTATCCAGTGCATCGTTTAGTAGTAGACCAATTGTAACACTCAAAAACATCAGTACGAATAGGGCTGCCAATCCAATAGCTAACAGAATAACTACTTTAGAGATAATCTCGGTTAGTTTCTCCTGGGCACTGGCTTTAATGCGCTCTACTTCCAGGCGGATGTAGTAGCCAGGGTGGTTGACTAGGTCTATGTATTTAGCAATGACCTTGGGTACTTTCATGAACAGATTAGGTTTTGCTACAAATAGTACCGTTCAGAAAGGCGAAGTGTTTAGTCTCGAGAGCAAATTATCTCGCCACTTAATCTTACATTACCGGTTCGGTTGTGAAGTTAATGTCCCACTAGTACCGGCTCCCGCTTGAGTTTCTTTTTTCCTGTAGACAGCATACCGTGTACTCCTTCCAGAGGCATGTTTATCAAGAACACGTGCACACCCCGTTCATCGGCAACATGCTGAAACTCGTAGATCGCTTCAATCACGTCGTAGTCAATATACTTAGTGTTATCACCGTAAATTTCAACCACTGATCCTTCGGGAAGCTGATCCAGTGCTTTGGCCAGACTGGCTTTATTCAAAAATGAAACATGCTCGCTCAGGTGAATTTCGTAATGATCGTGCGTGTCCTTACTTTCGGTAATAAATGAGAAAGGTGTACTGTAGTTGGCCCGCAGAATGTAGTAAAAACCTACTGCCATACCGATAGCAATACCTACCAATAAGTCGGTAAATAGTATAGCCAGTATGGTGACAATAAAAGGCACAAACTGATCGTAGCCCAGTTTCCACTGCTGTTTGTACAGTATTGGCTTGGTAAGCTTGTATCCTACGTTTAAAAGCACTGCGGCTAGGGCAGCCAGCGGAATCATATTCAGCACATTTGGGATGAGCAACGTGCAGAAAAGTAAAAGTATGCCATGATAGAAGGCCGACATCTTCGTTTTTCCGCCGGCACTGATATTTGCTGAACTCCGTACGATAACAGCTGTCATAGGAATACCTCCGATAAATCCAGCAATCATGTTACCAATTCCCTGCGCCCTTAGTTCTTTATTAAGTGGAGTACGGTGTTTTTCAGGATCAAGCTTGTCGGTAGCTTCAATACTGAGTAAGGTTTCAATACTGGCAATAATAGCGATGGTGATTGCCGTGCGCAGTGTCATTGGATTTAGAAACTGAGAGAAATCAGGAAAGTCCAGTTCCTGTTGAATGTCACCCATATCCCGGATAATAGGCAATTGCACCAGATGCTCGGGCTGAATAGCCAATTCGGGAGCAAAGGCAAAGAAAGCCTGATTAACCAGCACGCCCAGTAGCACGGCTACCAACGCACCCGGTGCGATAGAAAGCGGCGATTTTTTAATAAAAGGCTGGTTCCAGAGAATGATAGCTCCGAGCGATATTACTCCCACTACGAGCGCTCCCCAGCGAAGATTGGCAAAAG
Organism: uncultured Flammeovirgaceae bacterium; assembly: GCA_937884755.1. Taxonomy (GTDB): domain Bacteria; phylum Bacteroidota; class Bacteroidia; order Cytophagales; family Cyclobacteriaceae; genus Tunicatimonas. The sequence continues at coordinate 10,307 of CAKZYJ010000127.1, read as the reverse complement.
CGAACCCAATTTCTGAGAACGTATTTCGTCCATCAGCCTGAAAGAAAGCAATATCCCCGAAGAAGTCCTGGTCAATACCCAGGAAATGCGGAATCTGCTTCAGTATCAGAATAAGCCCAATAGCGGCCAGCATACCCCGTATAACCGCTGAAGGAAAATAGTGACCAATGACCCCGGCTTTCACCATGCCCAACGCTATTTGTATGGCACCCGCCAGAATTACTGCACACAGAAACCCCTCAAACGAACCAATGGCTTCTATCCCATCCAGCACAATCACCGTAAGACCCGCTGCTGGGCCGCTTACCGCTAAATTAGAGCCGCTAAGCAAAGCCACCACAATTCCACCGATAATGCCGGTAACCAGGCCTGAAAGCAGTGGAGCCCCCGAAGCCAGGGCAATTCCTAAACAAAGCGGAAGGGCTACTAAAAATACAACGAGTGAGGCGGGTATGTCTTCTTTTAAGTGCTTAGCGAAGTCATGATTGGGTTTCATAGGTCTGTCTCTTTTGCTTACGGATAATTTTTCTAGCACAAATTCGCTAGATAACAGTTTACTTTACTATAGACTAGCCCTTACTTAGCCGTTTTCTGTCGGCCATTGGCAGTAAATGGGGATTATTAAGCGAGGAGCAGGGCTTAGATGACTAAATTAATCAATAAATATAAAACTAAAATACAAAAAGCTACGCAACAGTACGAAGTGGAACATCAATTATTTTGACTGAGTATTGCAACCGTCTGTTAGAGTAATACTCTTATCTATTGGCTTCCTTCTTTTGTTTCTTGCATATGGCTAGAGTACCTTAGTTCAATAATTTTAAAAAACAATCTGTGTGGAGTACGATATTGTTATCATCGGAGGCGGAATTGTAGGGTTGGCCACCGCCTTGAAAATTAAAGAACAGCAACCGCAACTGAAACTGGCGGTGCTGGATAAAGAAAAGCAGGTTGCTGCCCACCAAACCGGCCACAACAGTGGGGTAATACATTCGGGGGTTTACTACAAACCGGGCAGCCTGAAAGCTAAGAATTGCGTGCGTGGCTACGATATGCTAATTGAGTTCTGCGATCAGCACGAAATTTCCTACGAACTTTGCGGTAAAGTGATTGTAGCGACGAACCCCAAGGAACAACCTCAGCTAGATACTATTCAGAGCCGGGGTAAGGCCAATGGGCTAACCGGGCTTAAGCGATTAGCGAAGGAGGAGATTGCCAAGTACGAACCGCACGTGAATGGACTGGAAGCCATCTTCGTTCCCCAAACCGGAATCATAGACTACAAAGCGGTCAGTCAGAAGTATGCGAAGTTGATGCAGGAGAAGGATGGTAAGCTGTTTCTGGACCGTAAGGTGCTAGATATTCGTACCCACGTTGGCGGTAGTACCATCATTACCAACCACGGCACGTTTACCACCCGAGTCGTAGTCAATTGCGCTGGATTATACTCCGACAAAATTGCCAGCATGATGCGCGAAGACGTTAATGTTAAAATCGTTCCGTTCCGGGGCGAGTACTACGAGTTGAAAGAGGATAAACAATATTTAGTAAAGAACCTGATTTACCCGGTGCCCGACCCTAATTTTCCGTTTTTAGGCGTGCACTTCACCCGCATGATTCAGGGCGGTATTGAAGCGGGCCCTAACGCCGTGCTGGCTTTCCGCCGGGAAGGATACACTAAGACCGATGTAAATTTTAGCGAACTGAGTGAAACGCTGCGCTGGCCAGGCTTCCAGAAAGTAGCTCGTAAATACTGGCAAACCGGTATGGGCGAAATGTATCGTTCCTTTTCTAAATCGGCTTTCACCAAAGCGTTACAGCACTTGATTCCTGATATTCGGGAAGAAGATTTAATCCCCGGTGAAGCCGGGGTACGCGCTCAGGCCTGCGACCGCGAAGGTGGGCTGCTGGATGATTTTAAGATTATGGAAGACGAGTATGCTGTGCACGTGCTAAATGCCCCGTCTCCAGCGGCTACTTCCTCACTTTCAATCGGTCAAACGGTATCCGAACTGGTTTTACAAAGATTTAATAAGAAGCAAGCAACTTTTTCTAAAGAAGATGCGTAGTTTTATTGTAAAGAAAAAATATGCTGACACACTGTTCAGTAGTTGCTTCGAAGCATGTTGTTGTGCACTACGTACTGCACAAGATGGGATTGGTACGCAAACGTAATCAAAAAATATCCTCCAATAAGAGAACCCTTCTTGTGCATCGCAAGAGGGGTTTTTTTATGGACTAACAAAATGTTTTAGTGTTGAGGTTAGATACCAAAACACCCAAACACAAAAACACTATAACACAAACATTAAATGATTGACTTTAACATATCTTCATCAGCTTTACAAGAGCGTATTGAGCAGCTAGGAAGCTTTGTGGGTAATACGCCGCTGTTTCCGATCTCTCGGGTGTTCCAAAAACCAGGGGTGAAAATCTTTGCTAAACTGGAATGGTACCAGCTAGGGGCTAGCGTGAAGGCCCGCCCCGCCTACAATATCATCCGGGAAGCAATTCGGCAGGGCGATCTAACCGAAGGCAAGCACTTAATTGACGCCTCCAGTGGTAATACCGCCATAGCCTACGCAGCCATTGGCTCAGCAGCGGGCGTGCCCGTTACCATCTGCATTCCTGAAAATGCTTCGGCCGAGCGTAAGCAAATTTTGAAGTCTTACGGGGCGAATGTAATCTTCACTCCGGCCACCGGCGAGATGAACGAAGCGCAAGATCGGGCCCGACAGCTAGCCGCAGAAAAACCGTATCAGTACTATTACGCCGATCAGTATTCTAACGATAATAACTGGCGAGCGCACTACGAGACTACTGCCGAAGAAATCTTCGCCCAAACCAACACCGAAGTCACCCACTTCGTAGCAGGGCTAGGCACCACCGGTACGTTCGTCGGCACCACCCGACGACTAAAAGAAATCAACCCCAATATTCAAAGTATTTCACTACAACCCAATGCGGCCTTTCACGGGCTGGAAGGTTGGAAGCATCTGGAGACAGCGCGAGTTCCTAATATCTATGATCCACGAGTGGCTGACGACAACCGGGAAGTGGATACACTGGAAGCACACGATTTATTGAAGCGCGTAGCTCGGGAAGAAGGTCTACTGCTTAGCCCATCCGCCGCCGCTAATTTGCTGGGAGCTATTCAGGTAGCTGATCAGATTGATGAGGGAGTAGTGGTAACTACCTTTGCTGATTCAGCCGATAAGTACGGTGAGGTGATGAAAATGATTTTTGATTAAGAGTATGACACTGAAAGTTTCTGAAGAAGCACAGCAGGTGATGCAGCAGGATGCGGAAGCCACCTACCCCAACGAATGCTGTGGATTCTTTTACGGGCAGGAGAGCGATGAACGCACAGTGACTGAAGCCATTCCGGTGCAGAACAGCAAGGAGGGTGACCAGCGTCGTCGCTTCGAGATTTCTCCGCTGGATTACATGAAAGCCGAACGCTACGCCGCCGAAAACGGATTGAGTCTGCTAGGAGTGTACCACTCCCACCCCGACCATCCGGCCCGTCCGTCGGAGCACGATCTAAAACAAGCCGTTCCCTACTTCTCTTATATCATTTACTCTATCCACGAAGGCAAAATGGCCGACGTTACCTCCTGGCGCTTAGATGAACAAGGGAAAGAATTTGAAGAAGAGAAAATCGCGGGGAGCTAGGCGCGGGGAGCAGGGTGGACAAAGATGGAAGATGGAAATTTGTAACTGTGATAAGCAATTATGGGAACAATCATTCATAGAATCTACATAAACGATGAACTCAAAATGGAACTTGAGTCAGCAGGTCTTTATGATACTCTATCGCCTTATCGAATGGTTGCCAACTCATTTAACGACTTCAATCAACTCCTGAAAAATGGAGCAAATCTCAGAATTGTTAGCAATGATCAAGAGCATCTGATTAAGAGTGAGCAAGAGTTTAGGAAATGGATTAAAACTAAGTTCAACTCTTCCAATAATGGAGGTTTTGAAAAATACTTAAATAAGAAGATTGATTAGATTATTAAAAGCTTCACTCAACAAAACCTCAAATAACTAAGAACTATAACACTGCGCGGCAGCCGCAATAACACTGCGCGGCGGACGCCCAAACACTTTTACACTAGAAGAATAACATGGCAAAAATAATTATACCCACTCCGCTCCGCAAGTTTACCGATAACCAGCCGAGCGTTGAGACCCAAAGCGATACGGTGCTAGGATCTATCCAGGCACTGACCGATAAATTTCCCGAACTGAAGCAGCACGTCTTCGATGAGCAAGGTAACATTCGCAGCTTCGTGCGCATTTACGTAGGCGACGAGGACATCAAGTCGCTAAACAACGAACAGACCGAGGTGAAAGAAGACACTACCATTAGCATTATTCCGGCAATTGCGGGAGGAGTAAGTCTATGATTAATGAATGATGAAATAGGAAGCCAGGGGCGGGGCGCTGGGAGCTAAGTGAAGTCACCCCATGCTCCCAGATTTTCATTTCATTCATCATTACTCATCAATCATCCAAACACTAAAAAACATGAGTAACAATATCACATTTTCGAAAGAAGAACTGGAGCGGTACAGCCGCCATCTGATCATTCCCGATTTCAATATTGAAGGTCAGCGTAAGTTGAAGGCTGCCAAAGTATTGGTGGTGGGTACCGGCGGACTAGGTGCACCGCTGTTATCGTACCTAGTGGCCGCCGGAGTAGGCAATATTGGCATTGTCGATTTTGATACAGTAGACGATAGCAACCTGCAACGGCAGATACTATTTACGGTAGACGATGTAGGTCGACCCAAGGTAGAAGCCGCGGCGGAGCGATTGCGAAAGCAAAACCCCCACGTCAATATCAAAACCTATAATACGGCACTCACTTCCCAGAACGCGCTGGATATTATCAAAGACTACGATGTAGTGGCCGACGGAACGGATAACTTCCCAACACGCTACCTGGTGAACGATGCCTGCGTGCTGTTGAATAAGGTAAATGTATACGCCTCTATTTTCCGATTCGAGGGTCAAGCCTCAGTGTTCAACTATACCGATAAAGACGGAAATACTGGACCAACCTACCGTGACTTATTTCCTAGCCCTCCCCCTCCAGGTTTAGTACCCAGTTGTGCCGAAGGCGGAGTCATCGGGGTGCTGCCTGGTATTTTGGGTAGCTTACAAGCCAACGAGGTTATCAAAGTAATATCCGGAGTAGGCGATACACTATCCGGGCGACTGTTTCTGTTTGATGCACTGACGTTTGAAACCCGCACGCTGAAGATTCATCGCGATCCAGCCAATCCACTTAATGGAGAAAACCCTACCCAAACCGAGCTGATTGACTACGATCAGTTCTGCGGTATTCCTTCGCAGGAAGGCAAAACCACCGTGAAGGAACTGACGGTGCAGGACTTATACGAGCTGATTGAAGACAAAAAAGACTTTCAGTTAGTAGACGTGCGCGAACCCTACGAGTACGAGATTGCCAACCTGGGCGGAGAATTAATTCCACTCAAGCAAGTAGAAGAGCAGGTTTCCAAAATCGCTTCCGATAAAAAGGTAGTAGTACACTGCCGCAGTGGTAAGCGAAGTGGACAAGCCATCGAGCAACTAGAGAAAAAGTACGGTTTTACCAATCTCTATAATCTCAAAGGTGGCATTCTTGCCTGGGCCGACGAGATTGACGACACTGTAGCGAAATACTGATACTAGTTGAAACCGGGGCGCCGGACGATGGACAGGGAATAATGGATAGTGAATCAGGTAATGTGTTTCATCGCTATGAATATTAGTTGAATACGCAACCTCTAATCAAAGTAATACAAGCAAGTTTAGAAAGTGAAAGCCAGAAGATGGGCCATGAAGCTGCGTCCATTCTTCTGGCTTTCATCTTTCTGCTCGAAGTCCCTCGCCCCGAACACCCTGCTCTTCAGCTTTCCACACTTCCAACTGATCAGGAGTACTCTCCAGAAGCTGACGCTGGGTACGCAGTAGCATTGGATGCATTTCATCAGGGATCAGCTCGACGAGCGGAGCCAGGGTAAAGCGGCGGTTCTGAATTTCGGGATGGGGCAGGGTGAGTTGCGGCGTCCGTACCAACCGATTGTCATAGTATAGTAAGTCAATATCAATCAGGCGCTCCCGCCATTTTCCTACCTTTACCTTGCCAATTTTTTTCTCAATAGCCAACAATACTTTCAGTAGGGCCTCGTGCCCTAGTTGAGTGTCTATCTGAAGTACTTGATTGTAAAACAGAGGCTGGTCTGAAAACCCCCAGGCTTCGGTTTCGTAAATGCTAGAGGCAGCTACTATAGAACCTGCCTGCTCTCCCAGATATTTCTGAGCGTTTTGCAGATTTTCGGCCCGGTTTCCCAGGTTGCTGCCTAGTAGTAAGTAGATTCCCTCAATAACCTTCACCTCCGATATAGAAAAAGTAGTAAATTTGATTCTTTATGTAAGAAACAAAGTTAAAGATATACTAATGATAAGTAGTGAATAATGACTGGTACAGTAAGCATTAAATTCTCTATGCATTCACTATCACTCATTAATCACTACAACGTTACGAATATAGTTAAATAACCCTATGCCATGAGATTTTTAAGAAACGTATTAGCCACCCTGGTAGGACTGATCGTATTTTTCGGATTAGTCTTTGCCATTTTTGCCGGTATCATTGCTTCAGCCGCTCAAAAACCGGAAGTAGAAGTAAAAGAAAATTCCGTACTACGCATTAAACTAAACAAGCCGATTGTTGAGCGTGATCCCGAAGATCCGTTTAGCCAATTGCCTTTCCCTGGTATGGATAACGGCGTGCTCGGATTATTAGATGTAAGAGGTGCCATTAAAGCCGCCAAAGAAGATGAAAATATTCAGGGTATCTATCTGGATGCTAGTATTTCCCCCGGTGGGTTTGCCAGCCTAGAAGAAATCCGCAATGATCTAATTGATTTCAAGGAATCAGGGAAGTTCATTGTTTCCTACAGCGACTTCCTCACCGAGCGGGCCTACTACGTGGCTTCTGTAGCCGATGAACTGTACATTCATCCCGACTGGGGCGGGGTAGAGTTTAATGGTTTTTTGGTGGAGACCGTGTTTATTAAAGAGACATTAGATAAACTTGGACTAAAACCGGAGATATTCCGAGTGGGTGACTTCAAAAGTGCCATTGAGCCACTGACTCGCACCAGCATGAGCGACTCCAGCCGGGCGCAAACGGTTTCTTTCCTCAACTCGCTGTACGATACATATTTGGATCGAGTTTCCACTTCCACCAGTATTGCTGAGAATCAGCTTCGTAGCCTAGCTGATTCTATGAAGATTCAGGAGCCGCAGGATGCTGTAGATGCTAACATGGTAACCGGGCTTCGTTATCCTGACGAAGTACTAGACCTCATTCGGGAAAAGCTAGGCATTGCGGAAGCGGAAGAAGAAGGTGAGGAAAGCAAAAAAAAGAATGATATCAACTTTATTTCAGTTGGGAAGTACAGTCAAGCCGTGAATGCCAAAGACCCAGACTATTCTCGCAACCGGGTAGCGGTGATTGTAGCTTCCGGAAACATCGTGGATGGCGAAGGCGATGCCAACTCCATTGGTGGTGATAAATTTGCCAAAGAAATCCGCAAAGCCCGCGAAGATGATAATGTAAAAGCTATTGTGATTCGCATCAACTCCGGGGGCGGTAGTGCCTTAGCTTCGGATAAAATGTGGCGCGAGATTCAGCTCGCTAAGCAGGAGAAACCCGTTATCGCCTCCATGTCCGACGTAGCCGCTTCGGGTGGGTATTATATGGCAATGGGCTGCGATACCATTGTGGCTCACCCCAACACCATCACCGGTTCTATCGGTATTTTCGGAGCGTTCTTCAACGTAGAAGGTATGCTAGATAAGATAGGGGTAGATACTGAGGTTGTACAAACTGGCGAGTTTGCCGACATTTTTACGCCCTCTAAGCCTATGTCGGAAGCCGAGCGACGAATTATCCAAACCGGTATTGAACAGGGCTACGAAACTTTCACTAGCAAAGCCGCCGAGGGCCGGAATATGTCAGGAGAGGAGCGGAAGAAGGTAGCCTAGGGCCGAGTCTGGAGTGGGACCGAAGCGCTGGAACGCGACTTAGTAGATGTGCTGGGTGGCCTCGATATGGCCGTAGATATTGCCGTAGCAAAAGCCGGTTTAGAGGAAGACGATTACCGCATAAAGTACTACCCCGAGAAGAAAACCTTCTTTGAGCAACTCATGAAGGAGTTGGGACAGGAAGTAAGCACCTACTGGCTCAAGCGCGAATTAGGCGATGCTTTCCCCTACGTAAAGCAATTTCAGGAGATTAAAAACTGGCAAGGCATCCAAGCCCGTATGCCCTTCGAGATGGAAATTAAGTAAGCTTATTGATACTTATCTCCAGTTTGATCTACACAGCGCGGGATTACAAGTCCCGCGCTGTTTTAATTGCCTCAACATTATTCTATTCCATCGATTATTATTTTCATGGATCAATCCTTTGCGAGAGAATTACAAAAATATATCAGTCAACAGATCACCCAACTAAAGCACTGGCTTAAGCCAGATCCTGCTGATTCTCTGGCACTAAAAATTGTTAAAGGGATATACAAATTATTAGCCGTGTTAGTGCTAACGGCGCTCTCCCCGGTTATTATCATTGTCCTAGTCATTGCCTTCTTAGCCGCCTTTTAGTACCAAGATCAGCTTACCATCCGATGAAAGTTCTTACCTCTCCGGTGTTTATCATTTGCGCGCTACTGTTTGTGGTACATCAAGTGCTGCAAAAAGGGCTGGCTATCATTTTTCCGATGGTTGATCGCTACCTAGATAACTTGCTGACGATGCCGATCATACTAAGTCTGCTGTTAGTAGAAAGACAATATCTTTTTAAAAGAGGAAAAGCGCATCGCTTATCGGCCTTAGACGTAGTAGTCGCTACCGTCTTTATCACCTTGATTTCGGAAATTATCTTTCCCCTGCTTTCCAAAGATTTCACCACCGACTGGCGGGATGTAGCTTTTTTGGGGTTGGGCAGCTTGATTTTCTATGTAACTATTAACAAAATTCCCGCCAAAGAAAAAGATCAAAATGCCTCCTCAGATTAGCAGCCTAAGCTCACTAAATATAGTGTAAACCGTATCGCCATCTAGTGCGTTATTTTATTGCGTGTTACCCGCACTTACCTCCCTGGCGTCCTGGCAACGATCTGTTTTTAGCTGGGCATTCGCCCAGGCTAGCCCTTCTTCCTGACTGGAAAATACTTTACTAGGCACTGGATCACGCTGAATCTTGAATATCAGTTTCAACACATTTCGGATCACTGCACTCGGAATCACGTAGGCAATCCCCCGGCAATAGGACTGAATAAGGTTTTGGTGCTCGCGCATCCACTCCGCCTGCTGTTTCTGATAGCTAATACCGGGCACGGTAGCCGAGGTAGCATCAAACACCAGGGCCAAAGGTTGCTTACGCTCGTAGTTGGCGTACAATTCATCCAGATACTGCCGAAAATTGGCGGGAGTTGGTTTCGCCCCGGTAAAGGTGATTACCACCAGCGGAAATTGATCTCGGTCTACACGCGCGTATTGTTCCATCAGGATTAGGGTTGTGAGAGTATTAATAAAAGTAACGCATTTATAACCCCTCGTTTATCCAACTTGTTTCTGTTGAAGAATTATCTGACAATACTGCTAATGATCTTAAGAGCTTTATGAGCGCACACCCCTCGCTATGTAAAGTTTGTAGTCTGACGTGATGCCTTAAAATAGCATAGAGGCGTAGATCACAGCATAAATCCAGCCAACGTAAAGAACCGTATAGCCAGACGCATAGGCTAGGCTCTTTGGGAAGTTACCTTCGCACTGGGGCGATTTAGAGAATATTAGCTTCAACCCTCGGATAAAGACCCAGTAAATAGCAATAACTATGAGCACAATAGTAACCCATACCACCGCTTGAAGAAGCACTAGGGCAACGATCAGTAAAATACTCAGTATCATCCAGAGGATAATCCCAATGATAATTCCTCCTAGCCCATCGCCAACATCAGGGGCACTAACATCGGGAAAGCTAGATGCCCACGACGAGTCTGGCATACGCCGACGGGCGTTTCGCCAAGAAAGTTGCAGCTTATGACTGTAGTTATCTAACACATCGAGGCCATTAAAGAGACCTATAAGCAGAAAGAAAAAGAAGGCTAAAGCAAGAACAGTTAAAGAAATCAACGAGTTATTTAGTACTGATCTATGGCTGGTTAACCCGGTAATGGGTCAAAGTAGTTTTTATAGTTATCTTTGTCAGAAACGTATGATTGT
>CAKZYJ010000126.1 GCA_937884755.1 uncultured Flammeovirgaceae bacterium | reverse complement strand
CAGAAATATTGATTCTGAGACCTCGTATCTGCCTTCTTAATATTCCCCTTGTGCCGTTCCAGTCATACTAGGGGGTAAGATTACAGCGTCAATCACGTGTACAACTCCGTTAGAAGCTTCTACATCGGCGGCTACAACTTTAGCACCTTCAATCATCGCCTCTCCGCCTTTCAGCATCACCTTAGCGTTACTGCCTTCTACAGTAGTAGCTTCCATACCATCAGATAAATCAGTAGAAAGAACCTTGCCTGATACTACGTGGTAAGTTAATACTGCTGCTAACTTATCTTTGTTTTCTGGCTTCAGTAAGCTTTCTAAAGTTCCCTCCGGAAGAGCCGCAAAAGCCTCATTGGTAGGGGCAAATACGGTGAAAGGACCATCACTTTGTAGAGTTTCAACCAAATCAGCCGCTTTTACAGCCATTACCAAAGTAGATAGGTTATCCTGCTCAATCGCCAAGGCTACAATGTCCTTATCTTGGGCGAAAGTCAATGTGGTCATGAATAGACCCACAAAAAAGATAATGAATGCGTTCGTTTTCATAGTCATGTTCGTTTAAGTAATAAAATTTACTAACACATAACTGAGGGGTACCAACATTGTTTTGTTTAAATTAATTTTAAGAAAATTTAACAAAAAATTAACATCAAAGAACAAAGCATATTTTACAATATCCTGAAGTACAGCATTTTATAGATATTGTAAAATCTTTAGAATTTTAAGAACTGCTTAAATAACGTTTAAACATTTTAAACAGCCTCTAACTACACTAGAAAGTAGAATTTCAAACTTTTATGGGAGAACGTTATGCCCGTAGTAGCCAAATGAAGAACTAGCCGGCGTACATCAGCCACAGCATAATGGCTAATACAATGAGTAATAGAACTAACCAGGGCCAAACTGGTTTTTTACGAGTTTTGCGTTCAAGATACCTAGCAGCCATAACGGAGAGTCAATCAGTGAGATTTGAGATTGAGAACTTCTGAAAAAAATATCAGTACTCAAATTTATAACATGAAAACCATAGTAAGGATACAAATAGTGTCATTTTGTCTTAATTTTAGCGAAAAACGCTACTTTTCACGCCATAATGACGCAAAAAATTGTGTAAAAGGCTTTGGTCATAGTTTTGATATATCGAGGTAAAGAACATCATATACGTAAAGGAGGATAGAACATGAACTTAGATAACTACACTATAAAATCGCAGGAGGCGATACAAAAGGCCGCAGAGATTGCCAATGGTAATCAGCAACAGGCTATTGAGCCCGGGCATCTACTGAAAGCGGTGCTCCAAGCCGACGAAAATATGATATCGTTTGTGCTGAACAAACTGAGCATCAATCGCACTCAACTAGAAAACGGATTGGATGCTATTGTTCAGTCATACCCCAAGGTAAGCGGACAGCAGCCTTATTTGTCTAACGATAGCGCGGCGGCACTCAGAAAAGCTGAATCCTACTTAAAAGAACTTCAGGATGAGTTTATCGCCATTGAGCACATCCTCTTAGGATTGCTAAGCGGTAAAGACAAAGTTGCTTCGCTTATGAAGCAGTCGGGCTTTGCCGAAAAAGAACTCAAAGCTGCTATGCAGGAGCTACGCGGAGGCAACCGGGTAACCGACCAAAATGCCGAAGCTAAGTATAAGTCGCTGGAACGATACTCCAAGAATCTAAATCAACTAGCCAAAGCTGGTAAGATTGATCCAGTGATTGGCCGGGACGAGGAAATCCGCCGGGTACTACAAATTCTGGCTCGCCGCACGAAGAACAACCCTATTTTGTTAGGTGAACCCGGAGTGGGTAAAACCGCCATTGTAGAAGGTTTAGCCCAACGGATTGTAGACGGTGATGTGCCCGAAAACCTGAAGACCAAAACTATTGTGGCGTTGGACATGGGCTTGCTCGTAGCGGGGGCCAAGTATAAAGGTGAGTTCGAGGAGCGATTGAAATCAGTCATTAAGGAAGTAACCGATTCTGACGGACAGATCATTCTGTTCATTGACGAAATTCATACGCTAATCGGTGCTGGTGGCGGTGGCGAAGGGGCCATGGATGCTGCTAATTTGCTAAAGCCCGCATTGGCCCGTGGCGAATTGCATGCAATTGGTGCTACCACCCTGAAAGAATATCAGAAGTACATTGAGAAAGATAAAGCACTGGAACGCCGCTTTCAGTCGGTGATGGTGAACGAACCGGACGTAGCTGATGCCATCTCCATCTTGCGGGGTATTAAAGATCGCTACGAGTTACACCACGGAGTACAAATTAAAGATGATGCCGTAATCTCCGCAGTGGAACTCTCTAACCGCTACATCAGCGATCGATTCTTACCCGATAAAGCCATTGACCTGATGGATGAAGCCGCCGCTCGCCTACGGATGGAGATTGACTCCTTACCCGAAGAGTTGGATGAACTGAATCGTAAAATTATGCAGCTGGAGATTGAGCGGGAAGCCATTCGCCGGGAGAAGGACAAAGAGAAAGAGGCTCAGCTTAATAAGGAAATCTCCGAGTTGGAAGACCAGCGTAAGGGTGTAAAGGCTAAGTGGGAGAACGAAAAGTCGGTGATCAAAGGCATTCAGGAAGAGAAGGAGAAGATTGATCGCTATAAAGTAGAAGCCGAGCAGGCCGAACGGGCGGGCGACTACGGAAGAGTAGCCGAAATCCGCTACGGTAAGGTAGGCCAAAGTGAGCAGAAGCTAACCGAGCTTCAGCAGAAACTAGCTGAAATGCAGCAAGGCAGTTCACTGTTGAAAGAAGAAGTAGATGCCGAAGACATAGCCGAAGTAGTAGCGAAGTGGACGGGGATTCCGGTATCTAAAATGCTACAAAGCGAACGCGAAAAGCTACTGCACCTGGAAGACGAACTAAGCCGTCGCGTAGCCGGTCAAGGTGAAGCCATTGAAGCTTTATCAGATGCAGTACGCCGCAGCCGGGCCGGTTTGCAAGACCCCAAACGGCCTATTGGTTCCTTCATCTTTTTGGGAACTACGGGTGTAGGTAAAACCGAGCTCGCCAAAGCGTTAGCCGAGTTTCTCTTTGACGATGAAAACAGCATGGTGCGGATTGATATGTCGGAGTACCAGGAGCGCCACGCAGTGAGCCGCCTGATTGGAGCGCCTCCCGGCTACGTGGGTTACGATGAAGGCGGACAGTTAACCGAAGCGGTGCGTCGTAAGCCCTATTCGGTGATCTTGCTGGACGAGATTGAGAAAGCGCACCCAGATGTGTTTAACATCTTGCTGCAAGTGCTGGATGATGGCCGTCTTACCGATAATAAAGGACGAGTAGCTAACTTTAAAAATACCATTATCATCATGACGACCAATATTGGATCAGGCTTGATTCAGGAGCGATTCCAGGATATTAACCCGTTCAACGAAGACGAAATTCTGGAAGATACCAAGCGAGAAGTGTTTGAACTGTTAAAAAAGTCGGTACGACCGGAGTTTCTGAACCGGATAGACGAAACAATTATGTTCCGACCGCTGTCGCAGAAGGATATGCGGAAGATTGTAGAAATTCAGTTCAATCTAATTAAGCGTCGTCTGGAAGAGAACGGAATCAAGATTGAGGCCACCAGCGATGTACTGGATCACTTAGCGAATATTGGATTTGATCCGCAGTTTGGTGCCCGTCCGCTGAAGCGAGTGCTGCAACGCGAGGTATTGAATCAATTGTCTAAGGAGATTCTAGCCGGAAATATCAGCCGCGATTCAATAGTTGGTATTGAGTTAAGTGACGATAAGCAGATCAAATTTATCAATCTGGATGAGGTTCAAATATAAATTGTTTTAGTTAGGGAACCACAAAAAAGCAGAGGTGCCACATCTCTGCTTTTTGTTTTTATAATCTAAAGCCTACCACCAGTACGTCGTCGGTCTGAATTTGTTCGCCTTGCCATTGACAGAATGTTTCTTTTATCTGCTGGTACTGTTCTTCCGTAGGCAAATCCTGGATACTAGATAACAATTTACAAAACTGCCCCCGCATAAATTTTTTGTCCCGAGGGCCACCAAACTGATCCTGATAACCGTCGGAGGCAAGATAAAGCATATCGCCCCGTTGTAGCGGTTGGCACTGGTTGGTGAAGTACTTATCTTTTACTCGTCCTCCCCCGATAAAGTAGCGGCTAGGTTTCAGCTTATTTAATTTACCCTGATGGGTATAATACAGCGGAATATGCGCTCCGCTATAGCAGACCTCGCTAGTTTGCCGGCTAATCATACAAATTGCTATATCCAGCCCGTCGGTATTAGTATCTTCCGCTTCGCTTTGGCGCAGTGCTTCCCGGATGTGGGTATCCATAATTGAGAGTATGTTATTCGGAGAAGTAACCTTATTCTCCTGTACTACCTGGTTTAGCACCGAATTTGCCAGAACAGTCATAAAGGCTCCTGGCACCCCGTGCCCCGTACAGTCCAGTACGGCAATGAGGATAATGTCTTCCGTTTTGTGCACCCAATAAAAGTCACCACTCACAATATCTTTCGGTTGATGGAACACAAAAGAATCGGGGAACAAATGTTTAAGCTCGTCTTTTTCAGACAAAAGAGATAGCTGAATACGACGGGCGTACTCAATACTATCCTTAATATCCCGACTACTTTCTTCTAACAGCTTACTTTTGTGAGTAATCTCGTCACGCTGCTTCTCTATTTTTTGCTTCTGTACTTCTAACTTCTGGTTGGCACGAGCCTTCACCCGGTATTTGCTAAATAGCAGCACCCCTACTCCAAAAAGTACCAGTAGCCCTACTACCAGAAAAAGTGTAATTAGCTTACGTTCGCTAGCCTCTAGTTTCTGATTCTGATTTTCAAGCTGAAGTAATTCTATCTGAGTGTCCTTATCCTTCGTTTCATAAAATGCAGACATTTCGGCAAATAATCGAGCAGATTCAATCTGGTAAGCTAATTCCTGTTGGTATTTATGTAATCCCAGGTATACTATGGCATTTTCTAAATCCCCTACCCTATTGTAGTACTTAGCTAGTTCGTTATAGCACTCCATTAGTACCTCGTTGCTTCCTTTAACATTACGAGGGGCTTGCGACTGACACTGGTTTAAGTAGTTTAAACACTGCTCCAGATCACCTAACTCATAGTACACTTTTCCCAGTTCTAGCAAAGATTTAGCCTGCAACAGCCGGTTTTCGTACCTTTCTCCAAGGTTTATGGCCTCCTCCAGCAGCGGAATAGCTTGTTTAGGCTGCTCTTGCAGAAGATAAGTTCTACCAATATTGTAGTACGCATACGCTATTTCGGCTCCTTCCCTATTCTGGTTTAAACCCAGTACCCTTTTAAAGTTATCCAAAGCAGCATCGTAATTCTCAGTTTCGATATTTACCTCGCCAATACCAATATAAGTGGCCGATAAAGTAGCGGTATCCTCTGACGCTTGGGCAAAGTCTACTGCCTGTAGTAAATAATCGCGCGCGGTGGTATAGTTCTGGGCATCCAGATTAATAATACCAATTGTCTTGCTAAGTGGGCCTTTCTGCGATTCAATCTGTAGCTCGTTAAAGATATCCATCGCTTCTCTACAGTGATTCAGCGCAATTACGTTATTACCCCGCCGATTCTGAATTTCGCATAACAACGAAAGTGTTTCGGCCAAGGCTCGGCGATTGTTTCGCTGCTGGAAGATTTCCTTAGCACTGGTTACATACTGAAAGGCAATAGGATAAAAGTCGGCATGAAAAGCAGTGCGCCCTACCTGCGCGTACGCTTGAGCGACTTGGGTGGAATCGCCTACTTCCTTGTAGATAGTGATTGCCTGCTCTAAAAAGCGATGGAGGCTATCGGGTTTATAACGTCTGTAGTGCGAATAGTAGGAAGCAAAACGAACGTAGGCATCAGCCCGGCCAATACTATAATCGGCTTTCTCGGCTGCATCTAGTGCCTGCTGTATGAAATAGTAGGTAGTATCAAGATTGCGGTACTCATAGTAGTCGGCCAACTGAATCCATGCCTGCGATTCTTCTTCCAGTGAGCTTGATTCTTCCAGTACAATCTGTAGACTATCGGGCACCGGCAATTGGGCTAAAGACAAACCTGCCCAGCATCCGCAACAGACAAATAACCCCCACCGAACTATGTTTACTAAGGACACCACTGATTCCTATTTACAGTACGCAAATCGCAAATGAATCACCCCAATTTAGGGTTTCAATAGCATAAATTCAAACCCGTTTCATTAAGCTAAGATATTAATCTATCTCTATCGGAAATTCTACCCACATAGAGTCGGTACTGAAGTAATGCTCAATAACTAAAGGAAACAAATCAAGCTGATAATCAGCTGCATAGCTTCGTACTTTTTCATTAACCTGAGTTGGAGTAGGGCGTACTACCGGATGCCCATATAGCCGCACCCGCAGATAGTCTCCCTTCGGTAAAGTATCTACAGTTTGCCCGAATGGGAATGTGCCGGAGGTACGCTCCTTCAATACGCCAATAAGTTGATTGACTTCTTTCGTAACCGCCAGTGAATCGTAGTTCACTACCACCAAATTTCCCAGACCCGGATTTTCTTCTAAGTACCGCTGCGTAGTCACAAAAATTTTCCGAAGCTCCAAATCGCCATAGGCCCCCTGGTAGGAAGTTCCGGTTACGATACGGGCGCCGTGCGAAACTCTTTCAATCTGCTCACCCCGAAAACCGCCTAACCAGACGTAGACAGCTACCGCAACTGTAATTGTTAAAACTACTCCACCCAACACTATTTTTCTTATCATTGGCAGCCTTTACTACGAGTTGAATTTGGCCGAAATCTAATAAATAATTTACTCCACATGTAATGAAAATTGCAAAATACAAACAAGATTTTTTAGTTTAGCGGCCGTGCCCGTCGTTATACAGCGGGTATTATCCTTTGGGAAGCGTTCATTCTACTATAAGTCAAATCACGACTTTGTTAAATTCTAATTCTGGACGCGATTAACTCACTCACCAAGATAAGTATCGGATAACCAGTAATTTCTAACATCTGATACTTTTGTAGTTAATTGCGAATCACATTTCGGGCTATATGTGTAAACTTGCAGCCCGATTAATAACTACAACCTACTGGTATGTTTGCTTACATTCAAGGAACCCTAGCCCACAAAGAACCGACCTTCGTGGTGATTGATGTGCAGGGAATAGGATACGAGATAAGAATTTCGCTCAATACCTACGATGCGCTTGAAAGCGCAAAAACCTACAAGTTACACACGTATCTGCACGTGAAGGAAGATGCCCAAACTCTATTCGGGTTTGCTCAGCCTACCGAAAAAAAGCTCTTTCTGGATTTGCTGTCTATTTCGGGAGTAGGCCCTAGCCTGGCGCTTACCTTACTATCTTCTATGCAGGTAAACGAGTTGAAAGCGGCTATCGCCAACGAAGATGCCAAAACGGTACAGCGGGTGAAAGGTATTGGGGCTAAAACTGCTCAGAGAATAGTGTTAGAGTTAGCGGATAAAATCCGCAAGGAAGGTGTTGCTACCGGCACTACCGAAAAGGTACACGGACTTCCGGCAGCATCATACAATACCTTACGCGCCGAAGCGTTATCTGCTTTAACAACGCTCGGCTTCACCCGGGCAGCCGCTGAAAAAAGTGTTGATAAAGTAATAGCCGACTGGCAAAAGAGTAAGCAGAAGGAAGAGCTACGTTTGGAAGATGTAATCAAACTGGCGCTCAAAACCACATAAATTATCGCAATCTTGCTACTTAAGGTTTCACGATATATTTCAGGGGTGAGTAAGGTAAGGTACGGCTATCGAGCACTGTTGATAGTAGCCGGAGTTATTCTGTTCACCGTAACAACATCACTAGCGCAGGACATCCCCCCTACCACTACTCCGGCTGATACAGTAGCCCGTGACACAGTTCCGGTTGATACCACTGATCCGCCTACAATTTCCAACGAGCCTTACGAGCCTTCCACCCGTCCGCAATCCGGAACGCCCGACCGCTACGGCGACCCATTTTCTAACCGGACACCTCGCTCACCGCTTTATCTGCAAGATCCAACGCAACTGGATTTTGGTATTGATCTCGATACCTCCATCAACTACTCTATCTACGAGCGCATTAACGGATTAGATTATCGAGCACCTTCCTATCTGAACTTCGATCAGTACGAGCAGATTCAAAACCAGCGCATTCTCCGAGACTACTGGCGTAGTCGCTCTTCGGCGCTAGACGGAGAAAGTGCCGTAAGCGGCCGACGGCTGATTCCCCCGATTTACACTACCCCGGCCTTTGACCGCTTGTTTGGTGGCTCGTACGTAGATATTCGACCTAATGGTTTTGTAACACTTGATTTTGGTGGCCGCTTTCAGCGGATATTTAACCCCCAATTACCAATTCGCCAGCAACGTAATGGAAATTTTGAGTTCGATCAGCAGATCAGCCTGAACGTAGTGGGAACCATCGGCGATAAGCTACAGGTTACAGCCAACTTCGATAATAACAACTCCTTCGATTTTCAGAACAACATTAAGGTAGAGTATACCGGCTACGAGCACGAGATTATCAAAAAGATTGAACTCGGTACAGTGAGCATGCCCGTGAGTAACAGTCTGATTACCGGCTCACAAAGCTTATTCGGTCTTAAAACTCAGTTGCAATTTGGCCGCCTGTTTGTAGCCAGTGTGGCTTCCGTACAGCGGGGCCGTAGCGATGCCGTTACCATTGAGAGTGGTACGCAAACCCGCGATTTTGAGATAATAGGATCGGAATACGACGAAAACCGCCACTTCTTTCTAAACCACTTCTTCCGCTCAAATTACGAAAACTGGTTACGCTCTTTACCCCAGGTGTATTCTCAGATGAACGTAACCCGGGTGGAAGTCTACATTCTTAACCGGAATAACGACACTGAAACGTTGCGAGGGGTTGCTGGCTTTATGGATTTAGGGGAAGGCGAAGTAATTTTCCGCAATGATAACCCCCAAGTAGGTGAAGGACAGGGTGGGCCCGCCCGAAACGATGCTAATCAACTTTTTGCCAGCCTTCAGTCTCAGAGTGGTTTGCGCGATATTAACCAAACCTCATCTATTCTGGAAACTGATTTTAATTTCGTAAAGGCCACTGATTTTGAAGTAATTACCTCGGCTCGTAAGCTAACCGAACGAGAGTATACTTTCAATAGTCAGTTGGGCTACCTTAGCCTGAACCGCCGCCTGCAAAACGACGAAATGCTGGCGGTGGCTTACGAGTACACTTACAACGGACAACGCTACCAGGTGGGTGAACTAACCGAAGATTACCAGAATCTTGCCGAAGATCAGGTAATCTATTTAAAGATGCTGCGCCCTACCAAAATCAATACCGAGGTACCCACCTGGGATCTGATGATGAAAAACGTCTACTCTCTCAACTCCAGCCAGGTTAGCCGCGAAGGTTTCCAGTTACGAGTAGTATACCGCGATGACCGCACCGGCATTGATAATCCTAGCCTGCACGAAGGACAAAACACCCGCGACGTTCAGTTAGTACAACTATTCAACCTGGATAACTTAAACCAGAACAATGACCCCCAACCCGACGGTAATTTTGACTTTGTGGAGGGTATTACCGTCCAACCCAATCAGGGTTTTATCATTTTTCCAGTGCTGGAGCCCTTCGGAAGTCACCTGGAAGCACAATTTGTAGAAGGAGAAGAGAATCTGGTAGACCGCTACGTTTACAATTCACTGTACGAAACCACCAAGGCCGATGCCGAGCTGAATACTAATAAGAATAAGTTCTTTATCAACGGTAGCTTTGTATCGGGCTCGGCTAACGAAATTATGCTACCTGGTATTGGAATCAAAGAAGGATCGGTTCAGGTAATCGCTGGTAATACTCCACTATCTGAAGGGGTAGACTTCACAGTTGATTATAACCTCGGGCGAGTCACCATCCTCAATGAAGGGGTACTTAGTTCCGGGAAGCGGATTCAGATTCAGTTCGAGAAAGCTGATATGTTCAACTTCCAGCAGCGCTCTCTCTTCGGCACCCGGCTGGAGTACCGGGTGAATGATGATATCAGTATCGGCGGTACCATCTTGCGCCTCACCGAGCGCCCTATTATCACTCGGGTGAACATCGGCGATGAACCTACCAGGAATACCAAGTACGGCTTCGACGTGAACTACCGCAAAGAATCCCGCTTCATTACCAAAATGGTAGATGCGCTACCGCTTATTCAAACGAAGGAGCCTTCCAGTGTTACATTTAATGCGGAGGTTGCCCAGTTGCTACCGGGCACATCGAATATTGTAGATGGCGATGGTACTTCCTACGTAGATGATTTTGAAAATACCGTAAAACCCTTCAGCATCAGCGGTTGGCAGGAGTGGACACTGGCCTCTACCCCGGTAACCGATGACCAGAGCCTTGTAGAAAGCTCTACCGGACTGGGTAGAAATTACCGCCGGGCAAAGTTGGCCTGGTACACCGTAGATAATACCGCCTTTTACACCAGCCGGGGTAATCTGGTGAGCGGTATACCCATCGCGGATGATATCACCAACCACTACGAGCGAGGCGTTCCTCCGCAAGAGGTATTTCCTTTTCAGGACGAACAGGTGATTAATTTTAATCTCCCGATTTTCGACATTGCTTACTTCCCCGAGGAACGAGGGCCATACAACTACAACCCCAATCTGACCGACGAAGGGCTACTGCCCAACCCGGAACAAAATTGGGGGGGTATTACGCGGGCAATTACGTCAGACGTAGATTTTGATAAGGTGAATGTGGAGTACATTGAGTTTTGGATGCTAGACCCGTTTTTAGGTGGTAATAATGGAACTGTACAAGATGGTAGAGTCAACCAGCCAAACTCAACTGGTGGAAAGCTGGTATTTAACCTAGGTAGTATTTCCGAAGACGTCATTCCTGACGATCGGCACTTTTTCGAGAATGGTTTACCCGAAGACTATGATTCGCCGGATGTTAATGTAACCGAACTTGGTCGTACTCCCAGCGGGCAGTTTTTAGTAGATAATTTCAGTAATACCTCCCAGGAAATTAGGAACAACCAGGATGTAGGATTTGAGGGAGTGCGTAACGATGATGAAGCCAGCTTTTTTGCCGAAGATTTTATCGACCGGCTTTCTCCGGCGGCCCGGGAAGCAGTAGCTGATGACCCTTCCGCCGACAATTTTGGCTTCTACCTCGGTAGCGATCTGGACAGTGAGGGAATTGAGATTGTAGAGCGATACAAAAACTTCAACAACCCAGAAAATAACACTCCTATCAATACCAACGAAAACAATCGGTTTGTAGCTTCTAGTAGTCCACGACCTGAAAACGAAGACTTAAACCGAGACAATACGTTGAGCGACCTGGAAGAATACTACGAGTACGAAGTAGACCTGCGGCCCGGACTGGAAGTAGGCCAGAAGTACATCGTAGACAAAGTAACAGCTCCCACTAACTCGGGAGAGAATGTCGATTGGTATTTGTTTCGAATTCCTATCCGGCAGCCCGACCGGCGGCAAGGAAATATTCAGGGCTTTAAGTCTATTCGTTACGTACGCACGTACCTGACCGGGTTTAGCCAACCAGTAGTACTGCGTTTTGCCCGCTTCCAATTAGTGGGTAGCCAGTGGCGACGATTCCTAGAGGATCTAAGCGAGAAGCAGATTCGGGAGTACCCCGAAAGCTACGATCCTGAATTCTTCATTTCGGCGGTGAATATTGAGGAGAATGGAGCTCCCACTGAAATAGGCTCGTCCTACACGTTGCCCCCAGGCTTTATTCGCGACCGGGATAATACCTCACCCATTGAGCGGCGGGTCAACGAGCAATCATTGCAGTTGTGTATTGAGAATTTACGGGATGGTGATTCCCAGGCGGCGTACAAAAATATGACGCTGGATCTAATCAACTACGGCAGCATCCGGATGTTTTTCCACGCCGAAAGCCAAACTGCCCAGGACAGTACTGTAACCGGTTTTCTCCGATTAGGTACCGACTTCACCGAAAACTACTACGAGGTGGAAGTTCCCCTAGTGATGTCGCCCGATGGCTCGGGTGGAGAAGGACAAGAGCGTTTGGTGTGGCCGGAAGAAAACGATATAGACATTGCCTTAGGCTGGCTTAGCGAGGTAAAATCAGGACGCAACCGAACGGGCATGCCTATTACGCTTCCCTTCAGCCGGAGACGCGGTAAATACAATATTACCGTAGTAGGCCGCCCTGAGCTTAGTACGGTGCAAACCGTCATGATCGGGGTGCGTAACCCCACTTCGGACGACCGGGCACCTAAATCATTGTGTGTGTGGGCTAATGAGCTACGAGTAGGTGATTTTGACCGTACCAGCGGTTGGGCCGCCAACGCTCGACTAAATACCAAGCTAGCTGACTTTGCTAACGTAACCGGATCGGTACGGCATTCTACCTTCGGGTTTGGCGCTTTACAGTCGCGCATTTCGGAACGAACTCGGGAAGAAGCTACCGAGTACGATATATCGGCTAATGTCAATTTAGATAAATTCTTCCCCCAAAGCTTCGGGTTGCAGATTCCGATGTACGCCAGCTACGAACGCGGCGTAATCACTCCCCAGTTTGATCCCAAAGATCCGGATATTCCGCTGGATGCAGCCCTCAACACTTTTGAAACTCCGCAGGAGCGAGCAGCGTACTTGGATATTGTCACTGATCAGTCTACCCGTCGTAGCTTAAACTTTACCAATGTTCGTAAGAACAAAGTGCGAGAAGATGCTCGGAATCACTTTTTTGATATTTCGAACTTTACCTTCTCTTATTCCTACAGTGATTTGATTAGAAGCAACTTTAACACGGCTTCCTACGAGCAGCGGCTGGTTCGGGGCGGAGTAGGATATAATTACAGTTTTCCGCAGGTATCGTTTGAACCATTTCAGAACGTAAGCTTTCTTCAGTCACCCTGGTTTACATTAATTCGCGACTTCAACTTTTCGCCGGTGCCCAGCAGTTTTAGCTTCCGGGGTGATCTGCAGCGCAACTTTGTGAAAACGCAGTACCGCGACGAAAACCTACTAAGCCTGGAGCCACTGTACGAAAAAGCTTTCACCTTCAACCGTATCTACGATTTACAGTGGAACCTGACCCGAAACCTCGCACTTGATTATAGTGCCCGAGCCTTCGCGATTATTGATGAACCCGATGGGGCTTTGGATACTGAAGAAAAAAGAAATACTGTGCTGGAAAACCTGAAGAAGTTGGGACGGATGAAGAACTACACCCAGGCAATTACCGGTACTTACACTATTCCTTTCGACAAAATACCAATTACCGATTGGATCAGTGCCGACGCCCGCTACCAGGCCGGTTACTCCTGGCAGGCTGGACCTTACGATCCTACTACCATCACCAACACCTTTGAAGACATCGGAAATACTCTTCAGAACAACCGCGACCGAAGTGTTACTGGACGGTTGAATATGGTTGATCTTTACAATAAAGTGAAGTTTCTGAAGGGAATTAACGATGGAAATCGGCAGCGCCCTACCCCACCCCGCCGCAATCCGCAGGACACTACTCAGCAGGAAGTAAAACCGAAGCCGGACTTGAAGGCACTAAAAGGGCTATTCCGATTGATTATGGCGTTAAGAACTATTAATGTAAACTACAGCCTGAATGAGGGCACTATGCTGCCCGGCTACATTCTTACTCCTTATCTGTTTGGTTTTGATGATACCTTTGAATCTCCGGGTCTTCCGTTTCTGCTTGGTAGCCAAGACCCTAGCGTCCGATTTGAAGCCGCCCGAAGAGGTTGGCTTTCCCCATCGCAGTTGCTCACAATGCCTTTTCAGCAGTCGCAGGTAGAGAACTACAGCGTGCGAGCCGACATTGAGCCGTTCCGGGATTTCCGTATCCAGGTTGATTTTACGAAGAGTGTTACGAATACCTATCAGGAGATTTTTCGGCGGGATTCTCTGGGAGGTTATAGCTCGTTTAATCCGGCTCGCTCAGGTACCTACAATCTTTCGTACCTTACCATCCAAACCGCATTTTCGCGGGATGGTGCGGATAACGTTTCCGAGGTGTTCGAGCAGTTTGTAGCCAACCGGGAGATCATTCGCGACCGTATGCGAGAAGAGAACCCTAACAAGGAAGCTATTTATGAGCTTAACTCCCAAGACGTGCTGATTCCTGCTTTCCTGGCTGCTTACTCTAATCAAAGTGCTGAAGATGCACGGTTATCCCCTTTCCCCAGAATACCCTTGCCCAACTGGCGGATCGATTATTCCGGTCTACCCCGGTTATTCTCGGGAGTAGGCGATGTGTTCTCACAGTTTGCCATTAGTCACGCTTATCAATCAATATACAGCGTAAATAACTTTACAAATTCACTTCAGTATACCCTGGAAGAAGCTCAGTTGGAGTTAACTACCCCCATTGAGCAGTATGACCCTACGCAACTAACCCAGGTAAGAGAAGTACAAGACGAAAATGGTGTGACTAGCAATGTGTTTGTGCCACTATACGTAATTCAACAGGTGGCCGTTACTGAACGCTTTGCCCCGCTCATTGGTATCAACATACGTACCAAAGGACGCTTCACTAGCCGAGTTTCCTACGACCGAGAACGTAGCCTGTCTCTTAACCTATCAAATACCCAGGTAACCGAGATGACTACCCAAGGGGTTACTTTTACTTTAGGATTCACTCAAGATAAGTTCAAGCTACCATTCCGCATGAAGGGCCGCACGGTTACACTGGAGAACGACATTACCTTCAACATGGCTATGTCGTTCAAGAATACTAAAACTGTACAGCGGAAAATTGACAGTGACAACACAATCACCAATGGTAATATCAACTTCCAGGCCCGTCCTACTTTAGACTACCGGGTTAACGAACGGCTGAATCTCCAACTCTACTTTGCCCGTACCATCAACGAACCATTGGTTACCACTTCCTTCCGTCGCACAACCACCGAATTTGGTACGCAGGTACGTTTCAACCTCGCACAATAAAATAGCAGCCTTTCTTTTTCTAAATACAGAAAAGAACGTACTTTTGACCGCATAGGCTTACTAAGGCTGTTTAATAAATTTTACAACTTTTCTTGTACTGATTATTTAACTCATGAACGTTCCTGATTCGCTAAAATATACTGAAGACCACGAGTGGATTCGCCTGGAAGGAAACGAAGCCTATATTGGCATTACCGATTTCGCCCAGCAGGAACTTGGCGATATTGTTTATGTGGAAATTGAAACCGAAGGACAAGAGCTTACTCAAGGAGAGGTGTTCGGCACGGTTGAGGCGGTAAAGACTGTATCTGATCTTTTCATGCCAGTGGCTGGCACGGTGCTGGAAATTAATTCAGCGTTAGAGTCATCTCCGGAGTTAGTGAATGAAGATCCATACGACAAGGGTTGGATGATTAAAATTCAGCTAAGCGATTCGGCCAATGTAGATGCCTTGTTGGGATACGATGCCTATCAGGAAGTTATTGGGCAGTAACCCGCTTTTATCCGGCAGATAAGCATGTTCTGGCGCTTTAATTTTTACACGCTGGTCTGGATGCTGATTATTTTAGCACTCATTCTGCTGCCTGGGCGGCAAATGCCACAACTAGGTACCAGCTTACTCAGTCCTGACAAAATTGCGCACACAGCGGTATTCGCAATACTGGTTTTGCTAATGATTATTGGCTTCGCCAAACAGCAGACTTACCCTAGGCTACGCAACATGGCAGCATCTTATGCGTTAATACTATCAGTAGGGTACGCTTCCGTTTTGGAAGGTACGCAAATATTTTCTGAAGGAAGGACTATTGATATCTACGATATAGTAGCGAATACTTTGGGATGTGGATTAGGTTATGGTTTATTTCTAGCGATCTACAAGTGGTAGTCAAAATAAATCTTGAAAAAATCCATATTTAAAGTTTGAGCGACTCATTTCTTTTTTGTAACTTGTGGCTTAATATTACAGTGTAATCACAATACACAAATTGTATGGAACCAAAAAAAACACCGAAAGCAGACTTAAATCAAAAAACAGGCCTGCACCTAGCCATCGGGCTAGTAGTTAGTTTAGCACTAGTGACCTTAGCCTTCGAGTGGAAGGACTATGATGGCAACCAGTTGGTTGACCTAGGGCAGGTAGATGATAGCTTTGAAGACGTAATGGAGATTCCTCCTACCGAACAACCACCGCCACCACCACCGAAAATTCAGCAGCCAGAAATTATAGAGGTTCCCGATGAGGAAGAGATTGAGGAAGAGATTGAGATCGATCTTGATGTAGAAATCACTGAGGATACTGAAATTGAGGAAATGGTATTTGAAGAAGCCCCCGAAGAAGAGGAGACCGACCAAATCTTTATGGTTGTGGAAGATCAGCCAGAACCTCAGGGTGGAATGACTGCCTTCTATCAGTTTGTTCAGAAGAATATGAAGTACCCTTCTCAGGCTCGCCGTATGGGTATTGAAGGAAAAGTTTTCGTTCAATTCGTAGTGGACAAAGATGGTTCATTATCTGACGTACAGGCTATTAAAGGTATTGGAGCTGGCTGCGATGAAGAAGCCGTTCGGGTAGTGAAAGGAGCTCCTAAGTGGAAGCCTGGAAAGCAAAGAGGTAAGCCAGTTCGGGTGCGAATGGTACTTCCTATTACCTTTAAGCTTGGCTAGTACCTACAATGATTTAATTTAGATTTGTTAATATTTTGATTAGTAGAAGCCGGTTACGCAATGCGTTTCCGGCTTTTTGTATTTAGAGCTATCGCTCCGAAGATGCTCATGGAGGACAAAAACCTAGTACTAGCTAATTTACTGGTTGCAGCCATTCTTACTGGGCTGATCTGGACGATTCAGCTAGTACATTATCCTAGCTTCCGACATGTGGGGGTCGCTCACTTTGTTGAATTCCAACACCGGCACATGCGTAATATTTTGTACTTGGTTGCACCATTAATGCTAATTGAGATCTTTTTAGCAGTATGTTTGCAAGTTAGTGTAACCGAAAAAAGTACAATACTAGAAGTTACCTTCGCGAGTGGGCTACTTTTCCTTATTTGGGTGGTAACATTTGCTATTTCCTCTCCGATTCACGGACAACTTGCTACGCAGGGTTTTGACGACGCTTTAATCAGCAAATTAGTTACTACTAACTGGATTAGAACAATAGCTTGGACATTCCGAACCGTACTATTGACGGTAATAATGTTTAAGGTGTGGAATTAATTACTCACTTTCTACTCTTTAGATTAATACTGGAAGATATATCTCTACTAAAAAAATATCAACGTAGCATAATTCAGAAAGTGTAGAAAAGATATAATGTGGATATAATTCAGGGGAACAACGAAATATTTAAATTATGTAAGTATTATCTGAGAATTTAATAATAAAACAGTCTCGAAAATTGACTTTTTATCAAAACAAGGTGTTAATTTTGCAATTATTGAGTTAATACTTATTATATTACTATAAACCAAATTACGCTACCAGTGAAAGCTCAGTCTGATATTCAACATACTGTAAAGCAAATCAAGTCTAACATAGATGCCATTGCTTCTGAAACGAAAAACATGAAGAATGGAGAACGCTTCTCAAAAATCCAACGGATGAATGAGCTAAGACAAATTGCTACTACGCTTGAGGACATTGATAATTCGGTAAATACTCTCATGGAAGAGCAATCTCGAAAAAAATCTGATCCAGCTAAATAATAATTTTTTAATATTATACTGATTCCGTATCTTCCATAGGTTAATATTTCAACACCCTATGGACTACAGCAACTCATCTTCTAATCTCTCCCGCAGAAAATTTATTGGAATCTCAGCCACTACCTTAGCGAGCATAGCCATTGTGCCCCGACATGTTTTGGGAGGGACTGGTCATACTGCTCCTAGTGATCAAATCACCTTAGGCTATATTGGTACCGGTAAGCAAGGTCGTGGAGCATTATTCAGGAAGTTTATTGAGATTCCTGAAGTTCGGATAGTTGCTGCCAGCGATGTAGATGCTGAAAAGCTGGCCGATTTTCAGAGGATGACTTCGGATTACTACGCTCAGCAGAAAGGCAATAGCTCCTACCAAGGAGTTGAGGGCTACCCTGATCCTCGTGGATTGTTAGCCAGCGATGATGTGGATGCCGTAATCATTGCTACTCCAGATCACTGGCACGCTATGGCCTCCATTATGGCCTGTGAAGCTGGTAAAGATGTTTACTGCGAAAAGCCGCTTTCACTCACAGTGAAAGAGGGGCGAGCTATGGTGAAAGCAACCCGCAAGCATAACCGCGTCTTTCAGACCGGGAGTATGCAACGCTCTTGGGATGACTTTCATCGGGCAGCCGAAT
Source organism: uncultured Flammeovirgaceae bacterium (assembly GCA_937884755.1). Taxonomy (GTDB): domain Bacteria; phylum Bacteroidota; class Bacteroidia; order Cytophagales; family Cyclobacteriaceae; genus Tunicatimonas. The sequence continues at coordinate 4,508 of CAKZYJ010000126.1, read as the reverse complement.
TGGTGATAAACGGATATATCGGTGATATAAAGAAAGTAATCGTAAGCGTAGGCGGCCCACCCGACGCCTGCGACCAACCGGCTGAAGCCAGACCTGATGCGCTAAATTGGAACCTATGGCAGGGCCCTGCTCCTCAGCGAGCGTATAGTTCATTTTTTGCTCCTCCCATTACTTGGGACGGGTGGCCCCGCTGGCGATACTGCAAGCATTATGGAGGGGGTGGCATGACTGACTGGGGTGCCCATATGTTTGATATTGCTCAGTGGGCTTTGGGTATGGATGATAGTGGCCCGGTAGAAGTTATTCCGCCCGATGGAAAAGACTACCCCGTACTTACTTATCGCTACGATAGTGGCGTTCCGATGGTACGGGAGGACTTTGGTAAAGGAAACGCTATTCGTTTTGAAGGTTCGGAAGGAGCCATTGAGGTAAGCCGTCAATTTTTGAACGTTCCCGAAAAACTCATCAATCAAAAAATAGGTGAAAACGAGATTCGCCTATACAAAAGTACGGATCATTATCGCGATTGGCTAAATGCGATTCGACAGCGTACCCGACCAATCTGTGATGTAGAAGTAGGCCATCGTACCGCCACGGTATGTACTATCGGTAATATTGCCTACGAGCTAAATCGGCCATTACGATGGAATCCTAAAAAAGAAAAATTTAAAGGTGACCGGGAGGCTAACAATATGCTAGGCTATGAGCCACGCAATTTCTGGAACGGTAACGCTTCCTAATATTTTTAGGATTAGCCTCCCTAGAAATTATCTAGGTTGCCTAGATGAAAAGGGTAACAAAATTCAATCACAAAGAAGTGGCAAATCCTCTAAAAGTTATCCTTTTTTGCAATTGTGTGACATAAATTGGAGCGCAGACTTTCCGCACTGCTAGACTATGTGGATTTTCAGATACCTATGCATCATCCCAGTAGCTGGTCTTTTGATTGGTTACTGGGATTCTTGCTTTGAGTCCAGTCAGTTCCAGTCTGACGTAGCTTCAAATTCTGCCGAAGCCACCTTATACAAGAAAACGCTCATTCCAACCGAGTTCCTGCTATCCAATGATAGCCTCACCTTTGGAGGTGACATACGTATAGGTGACCTAACCGGTAATGGTCAGGTTGATTTTCTAGTGTACCGCTCCGAAGATGATGCCCATGACGGTGGAGGTATGAAGCCTTGTTTCTGGGGTGCTTTCTCACAAGATGGGGAGATAATTTGGCAGAGAGGAAAAGGTGGTGAACAGCCCTCACGACCTGGCCCGGTTGCTATTTTCGATATAGATCAGGATGGAGCATCGGAGGTAATCACCTTTGCCCATCAACCTGACGTAGAAGCGCCCTATGGTAGCTTGAAAGATGTGGAAATACTGATTATGGACGGAGCTAAAGGGACTATTGAAATACAAGCCAAACCAGCTATTTTTTCTCAGATCCAGGGGGAAGGTGCCAATTGGGTACACCAGCGTATCCTTATCGCTAACCTTCGGGGATTAGCCACCCCGCAAGATTTTATTATCAAAACCGGCACTCATGTACTAGCGTTTGACAATGAGTTGAATCTGCTATGGTCGTATAAGAATGAATGGAAAGAGTACAGTAGAGTTCCTGCTTATGTACCCGCTATTGGTGATGTTGATAGTGACGGAAAGGATGAAGTGAACGGAGGCTACTTTCTGATAGATGATGACGGGCAGATACTATGGGAAAAGATGCTGGGACAGCACATGGACGCAGTAGTGGTCGACTACTGGGATCATCCCACTAAAAAGCGGGCTTTTGCTTCCGGATTTGGCCATATTTTAGATGAGCAGGGAAACGTCATTCTCAGATTAGGTGAAGATATTGTACCTCACGGACAAGAACTACGAGTCGCCTATTTTGACAATCAAGTACCCGGTCCACAGATGATGATACGCTACAATGGGCATCATCCGGATGTTATGTTAGTCAGTCGGCAAGGCGAAGTACTACGCCAGTTTCAACTGAACGAATCACCGAACAATACCGGCATGGAAGCGGTCTATTGGCAGGGCTTCAATCAACCAGCAATGCTATATAACGGTGGGCAATTATGGAGTGGACAGGGCGAACTCGCAATTACTTTTAAGGAATTACCTCCCCCCCGAGGTAGTAAACGGCAGGGATGGTATCATTGCAATCCGGCCTACGTATGTGGTGACGCTCGAGAGGAGGTGATTCTATACAATCCCTGGGATACTGCCGTTTATATCTACACCTCATCTCCACTCAATGAGAATGCCTTCGCTGGTTATCAACCACAACCCCGCCAGTATAACGTTCGCTTAATGGACTAATTAGGTCATTTCCCAGTCTTGGCGTACTGGTTCCTTGATAAACTTATCGGCTTCAGGTAATCCTTTTGCTTTCATCAGCTCGGCATCCCAGTAAATAGGCTGCCCACCCATTCGCAGCGATAGCACGCCCAGCAGCGTAATCTCGGTTAGACGCGCACCGTACTCAAAGTTAGCACTAGCGGCCGGGCCACCTTTAATTGCATCAATCCAGTCGCGGAAGTGACCGTTAGAACGGGGTATGCTGGGCTTAGGCGGATCAAAGGCTTCGGCTACTGATTCAGGATAGATTTTAGGTATTCGCTGTCCTCCGTCATTCAAAATAACTCCCTTCTCGCCAACGAACATTGTACCTCGGCGAGGTAGATCTACACCTTGCGGAAGCATTTCGGGCTCTTTAGGTCGCAATCCGCCTGAATACCAGGTAAGCTTTAGAGGCAATTGATCACCCTGGGCAGGAAAATCATAATAACCAATTTCACCGTAGGGAGCAATATCAGCATTGCTGAAACCCGCTGGAAGAATTTCAACCCGTTCAGGTGCCGACAGATTAAACGCCCATACGGTCGCGTCCATATCATGACACCCAAAATCACCCAGTGCACCACAGCCAAAGTCCCAGAAGTCGCGCCAAGTTACTGGTACGTAGTGCTCATGAAATGGGCGAGGCTCCCGGGGACCTAACCATAAATCCCACTCGAAGTTGATTGGCATGGTGGATTCGCCCTTAGGAAGTCCCCGTAAGCTAGGTACCCAGCGGGTAGCCGGAACCCAAGCATGCACTTCGTTTACTTTACCAATGGCTCCCGCACGTAGATATTCTACTGTTTGTCGGATACCATCAGCACTATGTCCGCTGTTTCCCATTTGCGTAGCCAAACCAGTTTCTGCGGCCACTTTCTGCACCTGACGAGCTTCCCAAATATTATGGGGCAAAGGTTTTTCACAGTACACATGTTTACCCGCCCGCATAGCCAGCAGTGATATATAAGCGTGAGTATGATCGGGAGTTGAACAGACAATCCCATCCAAGTCTTCTTTCTCGAGCATCTCACGGAAGTCATTATATTCAGCTACCTGAAAGGAAGTATCCTGGGCTTGATGCTTTTCTTCTACTATATCTTTCACCGGACCGCGACCCGCTTCGGAGCGGTAGTAAAAGTCAGCCAGGTTCCAGTAGTAAGCCGGGTCAGCTATCGCCACCACTCGAGTGTCATCTAATGCCAAAAAAGCTTCAGTATTCTTTCGCCCCTTTCCTCCAGCCCCAACAATACCCAGGGTAACGGTATCACTTGGAGCCACGAAGCCTTGACCCCCTAACACGCGACGAGGAACAATCATAAATCCGGCAGCAGAATAGGCAGTTCCTATAATAAAATTTCTTCGGGATTGATTTGGGAGGTAGTTGCTCATAGCTAAAAGTAAAAATTGATTAACTCCAGTAATTTACGAAGTTTTCGCCTTTATCTCCTCAAATCAATACGAATGGTCTCTTCCTGGTCGGTTGCAATAATACTATTTCCACTGAATACTCCAGCAATTCCAGCACTTACCGATTGGTTATATAGTACAGATTTTTATTTACATTTGAATTTACGGAAATATTGGCTGCATGAAAGTTCGCATTCTTTACATAATTGGTCTGCACATTCTCTTCTCAGGAATGTACTTAGAGGGCTTCGCTCAAGATAAGATTACGTTTAATCAACACATCGCTCCCATTGTTCATACCAACTGTACACCTTGCCACCGACCTGGCGAAGCAGGGCCCTTCTCCCTGATTACCTACGAAGATGTTGCCAAACGGGCTGAATTTATCAAAAAGGTTACTCAGAGCCGCTATATGCCCCCCTGGCACGCTGATCCTGGATTTAGCCATTTTCTGAACGAACGAATCCTTACTCGACGGGAGATTAATCTTATTACAATGTGGGTTGACCAAGGTGCCCAAGAAGGTAAGAAACGGCACCGTCCAGAACTTCCCACCTATGAGTCTGGTAGCCACTTAAGAGCAAAACCAGATTTGATTCTAACTATGAATCAACCTTTTCAAATTCCTGATACCGGTACGGAGGAATTCAGGTTTTTCAACATACCTACTGAACTTCCTGAAGATAAATGGATTAAGGCTATTGAATTTCGCCCAGGGAATCGGCGCTACGTACACCATAGCCGTATTATGGTAGATACCA
>CAKZYJ010000125.1 GCA_937884755.1 uncultured Flammeovirgaceae bacterium | reverse complement strand
CCAGGTTTTCATCCTGGTAACAGGGGTTCGATTCCCCTACGGAGTACCATTTATTGTTTAACTTTCTCACTGCTTGCACGGTGATGCTCCGTTCGTCTAGGGGTTAGGACGCCAGGTTTTCATCCTGGTAACAGGGGTTCGATTCCCCTACGGAGTACCATTTATTTTTCCCTTCCACCTTCGGGTGGGAGGGTTTTTTTGTTTACAGTTGGATTAGTTTTACTGTTAAAATCGGGTATTTCTTACATGTGTAAGTGTAAATGGAATACGCGTGCCTTTTTCTCCGTTGGTGGTAGTTGCATTTAGTAAATTTAAAATTCTGAAATGCAAGAACTCTGAAGTATGCCAAAATCTATTAACAGCGAATATAGTACTAAAATACTTTTGCTGTTGTTGCTTATTATCTCTTATCATCAACTGGCAGCGAGAACATCTTCCGAAAATCTTACTTATCCAGTACTGAAAGTGGCCTATTTATCGGATAGTAGCCATAGCTTAGATATTCAGCAAGTTGCTAGCCCTTCATATAGTAGGAATTTCATAGATGCTCCTTCACAAACGCTTAATTTTGGTTTCTCTTCTTCTACTTACTGGATAAGAGTTTCGTTGACAAGGGCTGATAATATTCCCGAGTTATGGTACTTAGCAGTAGGTTATCCTTCTTTGGATACCGTACAATTCTACACTTCTGGTCAGAATAACCACTGGGATTTACAACAAGCGGGTGATAAACTACTAAAAAATCAGTCGGAGATTCGCTATCGTAAACCATTGTTTCAATTTAGCCTTCCCGATACTACCCAGCACGTTTATTACCTAAAAATTAGAACGCAGGGTACAGTGCAGGTTCCCCTAAAATTATATGCGCAGGACGAATTACTGCCTCGTCAAGTACAATCAGAGCTTATTGAAGGACTGTATTACGGAGCCATGATCTTGATGGTACTTTACAACTTCTTTCTATTTGTGGCGCTAACTGAGAGAGCCTATCTATACTATTGCTTATTTGCCTTAGGTAACATCTTCGCAATCGCCGGACTCGAGGGACAATTAGCCTTTTACCTTTTTCCTGGAAGTAATTGGTACGACCAGTTATTTATTTCTAGCTTTTTTGCTGCTATCTTTTGGGCACTGACCTTTACCATTACTTTTCTAGATACCCGGCGTTTTGCTCCTCGAATGAATCGCATGCTCATTGGACTTGCCGTGATTACTGCTATCGCCTTTGTTTCATCGTATATCATTCCTTATCGTATGAGTGCTACCTTGGTAGCTATTTTGGCGATGATCGCTCCAACAGCTGCATGGGGCAGTGGAGTGTTAGTCTGGAAGCAAGGTAATATCTCCGCGCGTTTCTTCGTAATTGCTTGGTCTTTGTACCTGATTTCCGTAATCCTGATTGGATTGAGAAATTTCGGTTGGATTTCCAATCAAATACACCTAGAACATATTGTCCAGATAGGATCAGCACTAGAGGCACTCTTATTGTCTTTTGCTTTAGCTGATAGAATTAATCTGTATCGAAATGAGAAGATTAAAGCACAGGAGCAAGCACTGAAGGTGTCTCTTGAGAATGAGCAAATTATCCGAAATCAAAATCAAGTACTAGAAGAGCAAATTAAAATACGTACACAAGAGGTTACTACTCAAAACCAAGAACTCCGCTACCAACAGGGAACCATCGAGGAGCTCAACAAACAACTTATTTCGTACAGTGAGGATTTAGAAAGGGAAGTATCTAGCCGAACTATTGAACTCACAAATGCTAATAAAAGACTAGTTCAACAAAACAATCGATTAGAGAAGTTTGCGTCAGTTGTATCCCACAAGCTGCGAGGACCTATTGCCCGAATTCTAGGAATGGTTAACATATTAGATAATACTAACCTTACTGATCATAACAAAAAATGTTTTACTCATTTAGAGATGACCGCACAAGGGTTGGATACAGTCATCAAAGACCTTAATCAAATTCTCATTTACCGAAATAGTGCTGATTATCAACTGGTACAAGTGCCAGTGAGAAAAAATGTAGAAACTGCTCTGAACAGGTTGCAGGAAGCGATCACTGAAGAAAATGTGCAGATATACAATTCAATACCTCCCCAGGTGACGGTGTATGCTATCGAGTCATATTTCCAAAATGTGATACAGCATTTGATAACTAATGCTATAAAATACCGATCAGAAGCAGCTCCGGCAGAAATCCACCTTACATCTAAACTACGAGGAAATCAGCTGATATTATCAATAGCTGATAACGGCATTGGCATTGACTTGGAAAAACATCAAGATAAAATTTTCGGTTTGTATCAGCGATTTCATTCTCATAAAGAAGGCAGAGGCATCGGCTTGTATCTAGTGAAAACCCAAATGGAAACGATGGGCGGACATGTAGAAGTGAACAGTACTATGGGGGCAGGCACCGTATTTAAACTTTACTTTAATGCCCAAGTCCCCAGTGAAGATCTTATCTACGAAAGAAGTATAGAGACTTGAACAGAGTTCCCATTACTCGCTGAAACATTCCCTTAATCTGACTAAAACTTCCTGGTTAATGTGTAGTAACGTGGTATATTGCAACTGTAACTATTGCTAACATACCAAACTTTTTAAACTATGCGCTGGCAAGGTAGACGACAAAGCACCAATGTTGAAGACCGACGAGGTGGTCGAGGAAGAAAAGTAGCCGTAGGCGGAGGCTTCGGTACCATTGTTTTAATCGTACTTAGCTTACTTTTTGGAGGGGAGTTCACCGATCTGGTTCAGGTAGATGCCGGAGGCGGAGTTCCAGCTTCTCAAACCACCACCCCTACTAGCTCCGAGGAAGATCAGCTAGCTCAGTTTGTAAAAGTAGTACTAGCCGATACCGAAGATGTGTGGAACAAACTCTTCCAGCAGCAGGGGCAGAACTACCAAGAACCGGTTTTAGTACTGTTTACAGACAGAGTACAGTCAGCCTGTGGTTTTGCTCAAGCTGCCACCGGACCATTCTATTGCCCGGCCGATAACAAAATATACATTGATTTAAGCTTTCAACGCACCTTAAGCCAGCGATTAGGCGCACATGGCGACTTTGCTATGGCTTACGTAGTTGCTCATGAAGTAGGGCATCACATTCAAAACCTGTTAGGAATTAGCCGTCAGGTACAGTCTCAGCGGGGACGCATCAGCCAATTAGAGTATAATAGATTATCGGTACGATTGGAGTTGCAGGCCGATTTTCTAGCTGGGGTATGGGCGCATCACGCTGACCGGATGTTCGATATTCTCGAGCAAGGGGATATTGAAGAAGCCCTACGAGCGGCTAACGCTATTGGCGACGATAGACTTCAAAAACAGTCGCAGGGATACGTTGTACCCGATGCCTTTACACACGGCACGTCGGAACAACGTATGCGTTGGTTCCGTAAAGGATATGAGACTGGTGACCCTTCTCAGGGCAATACTTTTGAAACTGAAGTACTATAGCGTATTATTCGTACGTGACGCATCTTGTTTCATTTTCATTTAGGAAGATAAAAACTCAATGAGTTGGTCTTTTGCCAATGGTTTGCTAACGAACTGACTTACGCTAGCGTAGCTGAGTGCCTCTCGTTGGTCGCGGTCGCGCACCGAACTGGTAAGAACAACAATTTCGGTGTTGAGATTTGCGTAATCGATCTCTTGTTCAAACTTTTGGACAAACTCTATTCCGTTTAGTTCCGGCATGTTAAGGTCTAGCAAGATATAGCGAGGAAAGGAAGACGGATTAGCTGCACAGTCTTTCAACCATTCCAGTGCCTGGTAAGGATTGTTATGAGTAACGAAATATTCGGCGTACGAAGTCTTTTCGATCAGTAGCTGGTAAATTTCCAGCGTATCATCATCGTCATCAATCATTACAACCATAGCACAGGTTAGGGTATTTGGGTTACACTCAAAAATAGCAGCTTAAGCAGCTAGTTGGTAGTAACTTAGATAAAGTAGTGCTTCCAATAGTACATTATCAAGAATCATTAGTGCCAAGTTATTATTTTTTTCGTAATTCTTCGTAGCGAGGGTTAAAAGTTACCCAATTCAGTAGTATATAATTCCTTTTAGAGCTCTATAGAAGCAATGACTTGAGCAAAAAGCACAAAAAACCATTGCCCTTTTAGTAGATGCCCAATAAATTGTAGCTTACTTGAATAAGTAACAAGCTAATTTTGTTGAAAACGCTAACCTTATCAAATACATCGTTATGAAAATACCTGACGTACACCACCTAAAATCATGGATTGACGAACATCGCCATTTGCTTAAACCTCCGGTAGGTAATGCCCAGGTCTATCAGCAGACGAAAGATTTTATTGTAATGATTGTGGGTGGTCCCAATTCTCGCAAGGATTTTCACTATAATGAAACCGAAGAGTTTTTCTACCAGATAGAAGGAGACATCACACTGAAGGTGCGAGAAGATGGGAGAACTAAGGACATTCATATCCGGGAAGGCGACATATTTCTGCTACCGGCTAAAGTACCGCATAGTCCGCGGCGGCCAGCCAATACCATCGGGATGGTGCTTGAGAAAATTCGTACCTCTGATCATACCGACGGATTGTTGTGGTTTTGCGAGAATTGTGGGCATAAACTCTACGAAGAGTATTTTCCACTAGAAGATATTGTAAAGCAACTGCCTCCGATTATCAACAAATTTCATAACTCAATAGAGTTGCGTACCTGCGACAATTGCGGTACGGTAATGGATGTTCCCAGTTAATGATGACTAATGAATAATGCCACCGTGCGACGGTCGCCGCGGTGCGGATTAGTAACTAATGGGCAGTCAATTCATTAGTCATTCATCATTACATATCGTTCAGGCTCCAGTCGTATTCGTAGTACGTTAACTGATACGAGGATGGAATCGGGTTTTGACGATACTTATTTAGAAACTCAGTAATGGTCTGCCCGTTCTGGGTGAAATCCTTTTTGTACCAATCGAATATTTTAGAAACTGCCACCTGATTTTTCCCGGACTGTACCCGGATAAATTCGTCGTCGTTCACTGATTTCTGCGTACGATCTGCAAGCTGCTCATCGAGTTTGCTTGGAACATAGGCGAAGCTAGCTAAAGGAGGGCAGCTTTTAGCCGCACAAGCTAACGCGAAATGAATACGAGGATCATCGTAGGTTAGTACTAGCTCCTTGATTTCTAGTTCGTTTAGTGTTATCTTTTTCCCAGCCACTGTGTGGTCGACCTGATCAAAAAAACCACTCCTATTCATAGGTGATTTCAATGGATAGTATTTGGCTACCTGGTAAATTACGATAAGGTTATAGGCATTAATGTAAAAAGCTTTCTTTTCGGTTTCGGATGCACCCGACAAATCCATTCTGCCAATTTGCTGATATAAAGACTCTATCTGTGCAAAGTTTTTCTTAACCCCAGTATAGTCTACATCGCCACCCATTACCCACTTTCTTAGAAATTCATCAGATTGATTAAAGAATTCAGAAAGAGGGGTTGCCGAGACGTTAAACGAGAAAAAAAGGAATAAAATAGCCGACCTCATAATTTAATTATTTTATAATTTAATTGCACTATTAATATACGTCAGATATTTGGGAGAGTGAACACATTTTTGTCGTTCTCCTTACATTCACAGGTTTTCGTTGCTTTTTCCCGTCAGTAATAGCATAAAAAAGCCCAAACAGTAACGTTTGGGCAGTCACAATCTATTCTAGCCTAAATTATTGATCGTTTAGACTCCAATCATATTCATAGTAGCCGAGCTTGTAAGAATCGGGTATTTTCTCGTCTCGATATTGGTTGATGTACGCTAGTACTGACGATTGATCTTTAGTAAAATCTGACTTATACCAGTCGAATATCTTGGAAACCAGTACCTTCTTTTTGCCTTTATTAACTCTGATAAATTCAGGATTATTAAGTGCCTGACGAGTCTTTTCTTCTATTTGCTCGTCAAGCTGCTCGGCTTGATAGGCAAAGTCAGCCAAAGGCGGACAACTCAGGGCGGCACATACCAATACGAAATGTGCTCGGGCATCAAAATGGTTTTTCAGCAAACGCTCTTTTTCCAGTTGGTTAAGCGTAAGTGACTCTCCTGCCACCTGATGTTTCTTCTTATCAAAAAAACCGTTAATGTTCATCGGCGACTTCACCGGGTAGTTTTCAATAATCTGATAAATGGTGATGATGTTGTAAGCATTGATGTAAAAAGCCTTCTTTTCGGCATCTGATGCACCATCTAACGACATGCTACCAATCTGCTGATAGAGTTCTTTCACTGATTCCTGCTCTTTAGCTAGTGCCTGGTAATCTACCAAACCGTCTTTTACATGGCCCTCCAACAGTTGATCAGTGCCTTCAGTAAACTTGCTTATGTCTAATGTTGCGAAACTAGAAATCAGTATCGATCCTACTATAATTGTCTTAATCATGGTATGTTAGTTTTGTTTACTCCCGTTAACGAAAGTATCCCGATTTAGATAAGCAGAAAATGTCGGTATCGTGACATAGGGTATTACCCACATACAATCTTGCATTTTAAGTAGTTACTATTATTAAGTATTTTCCACACTTTCTGTTTTGTCAATATGCGGACATAAACTTCGCAACACTTCTATATACTTGCGAATAATTCGTAAATAGCCGAATATTTTTTTTGATTTTCTACTTTTTAACATATGTACGTATGAGAAGAACAACTATCAACTTGATTAGTACTACTATCCTTTTTAGCAGTTTTTTAGTTACACATACTGCAAAATCTCAATCGTTAGCCGACGGATTTATGAAAGGAAAAGGGCACGGAAGCTTGGTCCTTTCTTACTCCTGGGAGCAGTATAATGAATTTTACTTCGGGAGCGAACGAATGGATGCTCCACCGCCCTTTGGGGGAGAAATCACTACCCAAAGTGTAAGCTTATACGGTATTTATGGATTGACTGACAATCTGGATATTATCGTAAACTTACCGTTTATCGCGGCGCAAGGTGCCAACGAAGAACCAGAAGCTCCTGACCAAAACGTTAGTGATTTGCAAGATGTTGCCCTATTCTTAAAGTGGCGACCTCTTTATATAGAAACCGAATCTGGCAACTTATCATTCTTAGGCGCAGCCGGTTTTGCTACTCCCTTAAGTGGTTATGAAGCGGATGCTGTTCTGTCTATTGGAAACCAGGCGACCCGAGTTGATGCCCGACTCATGACCCAATATTTCATGAACAATGGCTTCCTTGTTGATTTACAGGCAGGCTATTCCATCCGAAGCAATAACGTACCCAATGCAACCATGTTGGCAGGAAAGATTGGCTACGCAGGAAAAAACTTTTACATCGATGTCTGGTCAGAAACCCAAATTTCCGACAGTGATGCGCCTGACATTGGCGACGCACCATTTAATGAAACTCGGGTAAACTACACGCAAATTGGTATCAGCGGCTACGTTCCGCTAACTAGTGGTTTAGGTATATCAGCCGGAGTTGGACGATACATTAGTGGAAGAAATGTTGGGATTGCTACTCGAGTCTCGGGCGGGGTAGTTTACAGCTTCTAACTTGACCATTAATGAATGATGAATGACTAATGCCACTACGCAACGGTCGCCGCGGCTCGGATTGATGATTAATGAAATGATGAAAAATCTCCATTAATCATCAGTCATTAATCGCTACTCATTAAAAAGGACTGTGGACTATCTACTATGTAATCTACCTGACTTTTTCTACCTTGTCCGTAGCTTAATTTCGTGAGATAAATATTCTAACCTATGCCCCACGTTTGCATTATCGGAAACGGTATTTCCGGTATTACCGCCGCTCGCAATATCCGAAAGTTAAAACCAGCCAGTGAATATAAGATCACCGTTATCTCCGCTGAAACCGACCATTTCTTTTCTAGAACGGCTCTGATGTACATCTACATGGGGCATATGACCTACGAGCATACCAAGCCTTACGAAGACTGGTTTTGGCCCAAAAATGAAATTAGCCTGGTTAGGGATTATGTGGAGAAGGTAGATACCGAAAATAAGACACTGCACTTAAAGCAAGGTTCTTCACTCAACTACGATATTCTCTTGTTGGCAACTGGTTCTAGCGGAAACCGCGCCGGTTGGCCGGGCGAAAACCTAAAGGGGATTCAGGGAATGATTACCTATCAGGACATTGAGGCAATGGAAGGTAATACCGAAAACGTGAAACAAGCGGTGATTGTCGGCGGAGGGTTAATCGGTGTGGAAATGGCCGAGTGCCTCCACACCCGGCATATTCCGGTTACATTTTTCATTCGCGAAAAAGAATACTGGAGCCACGTGCTACCTCCCGAAGAAGCCAAGATGATTAGTCGCCACGTGCGGGCTAATGGGATCAATCTGCTCACCGAACGAAGCGTAAAGGAATTTAAAGGCGATTCTCAGGGACGGGTATCATCCATAGTACTGGAAGATGGTGAAGAATACCCTTGTCAGTTTGTAGGCATTACCATTGGGGTACATCCTAACATCAAGTTTTTGGAAGGTTCCGGGATTGAAACCAACCGGGGAATTTTGGTGGATGAGCAGTTACGAACCAACGTTCCTGATGTGTACGCTACCGGCGATTGTGCCCAGCATCGCAATCCGCCGTCGGGCCGACGTCCTTTAGAACAAATTTGGTACAGCGGGCGCATGCAGGGCGAAACGGTAGCTAAAACCATCTGCGGCCAGCCGATGAAATATGTGCCAGGTATCTTCTTCAATTCAGCTAAGTTCTTCGATATTGAGTATCAGGTATACGGACAGATGAATGCTCAGCAGCAAGAATTTGAGGAGCAATTTTACTGGGAGCACGAAGGTGGAGAAAAGGCGGTTAGAGTTGCCTTTGAGCGCGAAAGCGGAACGGTAATCGGATTCAATCTAATGGGTATCCGCTTCCGCCACGAAGTATGCGACCGCTGGCTACGAGAACAGAGAGACGTACAATACGTAATGGAGCATCTGGAAGAGGCCAACTTCGACCCCGAATTCTACCAGAAGCACGAAGACGAAATCATTCAGAAATTCATTGATACCTACCCCGATCGTCCGGTGAAGCGCAAGCGTAAAAGTGCCATTGCGGCCATATTCGGACTGTAAAGATTCAAACTATGCAAGGAAAAAGTATTACGCAAATTATTGGCCTAGGCCTGTTTATCGCCGGATTCGGCTGCTTTATCGCTATCTTCTTTCTATCTAATTATCAGCTCACCGAAGACACGCTGCTTCAGCAACTGGGAACGGAAAAGGAGAAAAATATGAACGCGGCGGCTCAGCAAACTTCTACCACCGAAAACAATGTAGCTCCTTCTACCTACCAACTATCACTGGAAGGCGCTTCTGATATGCTGAGTAAAACCTACGGTAGTAACTTTGCTTTCATTAGCGATTTGGAAGGTGCTATTCAGCGGGTAAACGAGCAAGCAAAAAGCATCTATGGCATTTCTGATCAGGAAGCTGGTCAGATCGTAGAGAAAATCATTTCTGAAAATGAGGGAACGTATCAGTTAGACGTGGCTACTTCGGTTTTCGGCGAGGGTGAGGCAGGAGAGGCTAAAGCGCAAAAGCTGCGCGATTATACTAACTGGATGGAGGGAAGGCAGTTTAGCAGTGCCGAAGAATTACAAAGCCAACTCAGCGGTCAGGTTACGAATATCAATAATGATATCGCTCGCCAAAAGGGTATCGATAAGTACCGGGCCAAAGGATTGAAAACATCTATTGTAAAAGCTTCTACTGTGGGCTTCATTGCTGAGAACAAACTTGCGGTATTGCTGATTACGTTTCTCACCGCCATTATTGGGTCACTGATGTATTTGCTACCGAGGGTAGAGGAACATCCCGGAATTAAGAACAACCATATTTTCCATTCGGCGCTGAAGCACCGAGGCTGGTTAGGTATTCTGGTCGGTACATTTCTAATTCTATTCTATATCGTACTGTACTTCTACCCCTACTACATGACCAATTGGATTTTATTAGTTGACCCAGTTAGTCTATCTTTAAGTGGCAACCCAGCCGGAGAATTCTTCTTGTACGGCTTCCTCTACACGCTCTGTATTTTTGTGATGGGTATCCGGATGATCATCAATTATCGCCATAATCGCTATCAGATTATACGTACCATTTCGGTTATGTTCTTCCAGACCGCCTTTGCGTTCCTAATTCCTGAAATTCTTATCCGGCTCAACAATCCCTACTTCGACTTCAAAAATATCTGGCCGCTCGACTACGATTTCTTCTTCCCTAGTAGCCTGAACCAATTAATTGATAACGGAGGCTTAGGTTTATTCATGTTGTTTTGGGGCATAGCCTTAATTATTGTAGCGGTTCCGGTCTTTGTCTATTTCTTCGGAAAGCGCTGGTACTGTTCCTGGGTTTGTGGTTGCGGCGGTCTGGCTGAAACCTTGGGTGACCCTTACCGACAACTGTCCGATAAGTCGCTACGGGCTTGGCAGGTAGAACGCTACCTGATCCACGGGGTACTGGTGTTCGCGGTAGTGATGACCATCGGAATGATTTACACCTTCTTCACCGGAAGCGGCAGTTTACTCGGAATTCCTACCTACACCCTGGCGGAGACTTACGGCTTTTTTATTGGGGCAGGTTTCGCCGGAGTGATTGGTACCGGTTTTTACCCGCTGATGGGGAATCGGGTGTGGTGCCGCTTCGGTTGTCCACTAGCCGCTTATTTGGGTCTGGTACAACGCTTCAAGTCCCGCTTCCGCATTACCACCAATGGCGGTCAGTGCATATCCTGCGGCAACTGCTCTACCTATTGCGAAATGGGTATCGACGTACGCTGGTACGCTCAGCGTGGACAGAATATTATCCGGTCTTCCTGCGTCGGCTGTGGCATCTGCTCAGCCGTTTGCCCCCGAGGAGTACTCAAACTAGAAAATGGTCCGGAAGAAGGCCGCTTCGGTATGCCCATCATCATTGGCAACGACAGCGTTCAAATTGACGGCACTACGAAGACGCCCGAACTGAAGCCGGAGGAACCCGCCGTGGTAAGTTAATCTGGTGGTACTTGTAAAAGTAGCGGAACGCAATTAGCGCAATAAGGGGGATAATCGCCGGATGATACTCTTGCGGAATTACTTCTGAAGCAGCGATTAATCCAAGATAAAAGAAACCACTAATTAAGAAGTAAAGCTTTGCGCCGATGCCTAGCTGCTTACTCGTAAGCAGTATAGCCGTGAGTAAATGCAGCGGATGTGCCCAAAGCAAATTCCAGTTTTCTTTGGTAGTCTGATGGTCAGTTGCCAGCCAAAGAATTAACAAAAGTGTGCCCAGCAATCCGATAGCACCAAATAGTATAATATCCGGCCAATGTAATGGCTTTTGCTTGCGG
Organism: uncultured Flammeovirgaceae bacterium; assembly: GCA_937884755.1. GTDB lineage: Bacteria > Bacteroidota > Bacteroidia > Cytophagales > Cyclobacteriaceae > Tunicatimonas. The sequence goes on along the minus strand of CAKZYJ010000125.1, from coordinate 29,783 downwards.
GTGATAATCGTCCAGATCAGAAATACGGCAAACAGCGCGATAAACGTCCAGCGTGGATGCATGTACTCGATCGGTGACACCATCTCCTGCGTCCCGGCCATAATAATTTCATCTCGTTTTACCAGAGGAACGGTTTGACCGTCTCGAGTTAGTGTGCTTCCTTCGAATCCTTCGGCCAGATAGTCGGGTAAAAACATATACTCGTAGGGAGAGGCGGTTTGATCAATCCGTGCTCCCAACGCCAGGTCAATACCGAAGTCTGCCCAGGGTTGAGGGTCCAGATATTCGTCAATAAGTTGCCGGAAAGTTTTTTGCTCGGCAGGTAGTATAAAAGTAGTATCTAACTGTAAGGATTCTCCTAACACAACTTCAAATGCATCGCGAATGCGGGTAGCACAGTTGTCGTAGAAAAAGTCATAAAGGTAAAAGCGATTTTCGGGCAGGGCGTTGTTATTCAAAAAATCAAACAGTGCCTGCTTCTGCTCTAGCGTCAGATTGAATACCTGTTCCCGCACGTTCATCTGTCGTTGCTGCTGCTCCAATTCCACGTATCGAAAATCGTAAGCACTCAACTTATAATTAAGCTTACCCCGCATAAACTTGAGATAAAATCCAGGCTCATCAAAATCAAAAGTACCGTAGTTATAAACTCTATCCAGCGGGGTGCCGCCCATTGACTGAGTGGGGTCTTTTATCCGCAAAGCACTATGCCCGAAAGCGGTATACAGTTGTGAACTGGGCGAGTACGTCAGCAGACTAATGGTAGCATCTGGGGAAAGTTGCTGGCCAACCAGTGGAAAAGAAAAAAATAAGCAGTAAACAACAAGATACGTCCTAAGCCAGTGCATATGATTGCTATGTACATTCACCATAAATGGAAACGAATGCATTGCTCTCTCGTTGCCCTGACCGAGCTAATTTATTCTTAACTGACTAAGGTAGTGAGAGCGTCCATCACCTTAGTTACCTCTTCCGGAGTATTATAAATAGTAGGTGAAAAGCGCAGGCCGCCGGTAGGAGCGCAAGCAATATGGTGCTGTTCGTACAGTTGATTAAAGAGTTGAACGTGATTCTGCTCAGGAAACTGCGCAATCACCACCCCACCGCTCATTTCTTTGGTCACTGGAGTAACGAGTGTAGCTTGAGGAAAATGACTTTGTATCTGCTCTTTCAACTGACTAGCCAAACTGCTAATGCGTTGAGCAATTTGCTTCTGACCAATAGCTTCGTGAAATTCTACTGCTTTGCTGAATGCCGGAATTTTCGCAATATCCTGCTGACCTAAGGAAGAAAGTCGCTCAATGTCGTCCGACGCGTGCTTCTCGTATCCAGCAGCTACCAGGTGGGGCCATAATTCAGAAATGAGTGGCTGACGCACGTACAGAATACCCATTTCCCGAGGACCCAAAAACCATTTATGGGCACTGCTGGTATAAAAATCGCAGCCAATAGCCGATAAATCCAGCTCCCGACTACCGAAGGATTGGGCTCCATCTACCATCGATAAGATTCCTTTCTCTCGGGCTATTTTACACAACTCATCGGGCATAGCCACTCCTGTGGTATTAGAAATGTGCGAAAAAGAAAGCAACCGAGTGCGCGGGGTAAATGCCTGCAAAAAAGGATCAATAAGTTCCTGAGGCGAAGCTGGGTTCTCCGGTGTGCTCACTACTTTCACGGTAAATCCGGTACGTCTCGCCTGCACCTGCCAGACCAGCAGGTTAGTCGGGTGATTCTGCTCCCAGAGCACCACCTCATCGCCTTCTTTCAGGGGTAGCCCCTGCACAATAGTATTATTGCTTTCGCTGGTATTGCGGGTTAGTGTGATTTCCTCAATACTCACGTTGAGGTAGTTCGCTAATTTGCTGCGAAGCTCCGTTCGTAGTTCACCAAACTTTTTCCGGTTGTGGAAGGAAGCATCGTAGTCTAAATCCTGCGTACCGGCGTACACCGCTTCGGAAACTGCCCGGGGACTGGGACATAAATTAGCCGCATTCATTAGAATCAGGTTGGGCCGCAAGCCAAACTGCTGCCGTATCTGTCGCCAGTACGCTTCACCTTCTTCGACAGAGTCTATCGATAGAAGCAGCGCGTTTTCGGCTGACAAGGAAACGGGTAGAGCACTTAGGCTGGCTCCGGCCAGGGTCTTCTTCAGAAAACGACGACGAGAGGTAGGTTGGTAGCTATTTTTCATAATATTGGTTTTGCAGAATAGACTATCTAAAAATTAAATTTTGAAAATCATCTATTTCACCAAATATACTAATATATGTCTTATGAATACCTCTCACCGCTTCGTGTTTTTCAGTAACTGGGGCTTTTCCTGGCTCTAAAAAAGGCTAACTTTACATCCCTAAAAGTTAACCTAAACTGAATAGACATATGCTACGGACGCATACCTGCGGCGAACTACGACTAGAAAATGCTGGGACAGAAGTAACCCTCACCGGATGGGTACAGCGCAAACGCGATAAAGGGGGAGTACTGTGGATTGATCTGCGCGACCGCTACGGGCTCACTCAACTAATTTTTAAGGAAGGTGAAACGGCCGAGGAACTGATTAAAAAGGCCCAGGATGTAGGGCGCGAATACGTACTAAAAGCCAGCGGAAAGGTAATCGAACGCTATTCCAAAAATCCCGATTTACCCACTGGTGATATCGAAATTGAAGTCACGGATTTAGAGGTGCTGAACCCCTCCAAAGTACCGCCCTTTACCATTGAAGATAACACCGACGGTGGTGAAGACCTGCGGATGAAGTATCGCTACCTGGATTTGCGCCGCAACGAAGTGCGTCAGAAGCTCCAGCTCCGTCACCGCATGATGCAGCAAACCCGCCGCTACCTGGATGGGGAGTACTTCATCGAAGTAGAAACCCCGGTACTCACCAAGTCCACTCCCGAAGGTGCCCGCGATTTTGTGGTACCTTCTCGCATGCACCCTAGTGAGTTTTATGCGCTACCCCAATCGCCGCAAACGTTTAAGCAACTGCTGATGGTTTCCGGCTTCGACCGCTACTACCAGATTGTAAAGTGTTTTCGCGATGAAGACCTCCGGGCCGACCGCCAACCCGAGTTCACCCAGATTGACTGCGAAATGTCGTTCGTCACCCAGGAGGACGTGCTAAACACCTTTGAAGGATTAACCAAGCATCTGTTCCGAGAAGTGAAAGGGCTGGGGCTGGTAGAAGATTTTCCTCGAATGAGCTACGCTGATGCCATGAAGTACTACGGCAACGATAAGCCCGATACTCGTTTCGAAATGCGTTTTGTGGAGCTGAACGAAGTAGCTCAGGGCAAAGGCTTCAACGTCTTTGATAGTGCCGAACTAGTCGTCGGAATCGTAGCCTCTGGCTACGCCGAATACTCTCGTAAGCAACTGGATGCGTTGACTAATTTTGTCAAACGCCCGCAAGTTGGCGCGAAAGGCTTAGTGTACGTGAAGTGTAATGCCGATGGTACGTTTAAGTCATCGGTAGATAAATTTTACAGTCAGGATGATTTGAAGGAGTGGATGCAAACCATGCAGGCCCAGGAAGGTGACTTGCTACTGGTACTATCGGGCGATGCCCATCCTACTCGCAAAGCTCTATCTGAACTACGGCTGCATATGGGTTCCGAACTAGACTTGCGCGACAGATCCGTCTACAAACCGCTGTGGGTAGTAGATTTCCCGTTGCTGGAGTGGGACGAAGACACTCAGCGTTACTACGCCATGCACCACCCCTTCACCTCACCTAAGCCGGAAGACATTGAAAAGTTAGATTCCACGCCGGGAGAGGTACGAGCTAACGCTTACGACTTGGTAATCAATGGCGTAGAAATTGGTGGCGGCTCCATCCGAATTTACGACCGGGGCTTGCAAAAGAAAATGTTTCAAGTGCTGGGCTTTACCGATGAAGAAGCCCAAAAGCAGTTTGGCTTTCTGATGGATGCCTTTGAGTACGGGGCTCCTCCCCACGGTGGTATTGCCTTCGGTTTCGACCGCATGTGTGCCCTCTTCGACGGAGCCGATTCTATCCGCGACTACATCGCCTTTCCCAAAAATAACGCCGGTCGCGATGTGATGATTGATACTCCTTCCACCATTGCCGACGAGCAGTTAGACGAACTGGGAATTGAGGTCAAGGAGAATGAGAAGTAATAAAACCACATAAGTCACTTAGAGTTTCCTACTGTGTACTATGTGTCTATGTGGTTTCTTTCAAACCTTCATCAAGTAAGCACGTTTCCCTATAAAATTCTTATAGTATGAAACGAATTGAGCCAAAGCCGGGTCAGGAGTCAGTATGGGATTATCCGCGCCCTCCGCGGGTAGAAGATGTAAGCAAACACGTACGGGTCGTTTTTAACGGAACCGTAATTGCCGATACCAACCATGCTAAGCGGGTACTGGAAACCAGCCATCCGCCAGTCTACTACATCCCACCGGAAGATATTAAAATGGACTTTCTGCACCGAACGCAGCAAACCACCTACTGCGAGTTTAAAGGCCGAGCCGGCTACTATACCGTACGCGTAGGCAACAAAGAAATACTCGAGGCCGCCTGGTTTTATCCCAATCCGGTACAGGGCTACGAAACCCTGAAAGACCACGTGGCCTTTTACCCGAGTAGAATGGAAGCCTGCTACCTAGGCGATGAACAAGTAAAAGCTCAGGAAGGTGACTTCTACTGCGGCTGGATTACTTCCGACATCGTTGGCCCCTTCAAAGGCGGGGCGGGAACCTGGGGCTGGTAATCCTAGTTCTAATCCTTGTATAGCCAATCACTTATGAAAAATCAACTTGGACCGCCGAGCGGCCGCATAGAGGAGCTTCTAGCCGAATCACTTCGGAAACAAAATCAACACAGCGAGCTATTAACTAAGCTGGTTGAGAGTGATGAACGACAGAATCTGCTATTAGAAAAGCTAGTGGATGGTTAGTTGCACCTTAGTAGTTGCGTAGATGATCTTGCTCAGGGGATCAAACAGTTGCGAGGTGACATGAACAAACTTATGTTCATCGCTTGATTAACTATCTTCAGACAAAGCATAACAAACTAGAAGACCGGTTAACTTGTTTAGAAAACCAATTCTTTAAAACCTCTTAAATATCACCAAAACCTATGAAAACAGTATTATTCTCTCTCGTTCTGGGCTTATTTGCCTACGCCACGCAGGCCCAGCAGTACTTTGGCGAAAAAATTACTGATGACAGTGCTATTTCCACGACTGAACTGATGGATGAACTAGCTGAAGAAGGTAGTATGCAAACGAAAGTCAAAGGGGAAGTAACTGACGTTTGTCAGGTTAAGGGCTGCTGGATGACGTTAAACGTTGATGAAAACCAGGAGATAATGGTGCGGTTCAAGGATTACGGCTTCTTTGTACCGAAAGATATTACCGGACAGACCGTAGTTGTGGCGGGTCAGGCAGTAATAGATACCGTATCAGTGGAAGACCAGCGCCACCTGGCCGAAGATGCCGGTATGCCAGAAGAAGAAATTAACAAAATTACCGAACCCAAACCTCAGCTTTTCTTCGTTGCCGATGGGGTGATTGTGGAAGATGAATAATAGAGGTTAGCAAAAACATTTTATCGAAAGCCAGTCACTTGACTGGCTTTTTTTGTGCCCTAACCTTCGGAGAAAATCTGTCGGACTGCGTATATTTGCGACCTGATTTCACTGCCAACATTAACCCACTATCTCATGATTATTGGAGTACCTAAAGAGATTAAGAATAACGAAAATAGAGTAGCGCTAACCCCTTCCGGAGCGCAGGAACTTACTAAAGTCGGCCATACCGTTTACATACAGCAAACCGCTGGCGAAGATAGTGGCTTTCTCGACCACGATTATCAAGAGGCTGGAGCCGAAATTCTTCCTTCTATTGAAGCGGTGTACAAATCGGCAGAGATGATTATGAAGGTGAAGGAGCCAATTGCGCCCGAGTACGATCTGGTTCGCAAAGACCAGTTAGTATTCACCTATTTTCACTTTGCTTCTAGCGAAGCCCTTACCCGCGCTATGATAAAAAGCGGTGCTATTTGTCTAGCCTACGAAACTGTAGAACTACCCGACCGCAGTTTACCATTGCTGGTTCCCATGTCGGAGGTAGCCGGGCGCATGTCGATTCAGGAAGGGGCTAAGTATCTGGAAAAACCTATGCAGGGACGAGGTATTCTGCTAGGCGGTGTGCCCGGTGTACGGCCTGCCAAAGTACTTATTCTGGGCGGAGGGATTGTGGGCATGAATGCGGCGAAGATGGCTGCCGGCCTGGGAGCCGATGTTACGGTTATGGACATCAACCTTGATCGCCTGCGTTATCTGGATGATATTCTTCCGCCTAATGTTGACACTTTTATGTCTAGTGAATACAATATTCGCTCGCTAATTAGTACGCATGATCTGATTGTAGGCGCGGTGCTTATTCCGGGCGCGAAGGCTCCTAAGTTAATCACTCGTGATATGCTGAAAGAGATGAGGCCAGGCACCGTACTGGTAGATGTAGCGGTAGACCAGGGCGGCTGCATTGAAACCTGTGAGCCAACTACCCACGAAAACCCTACCTTCGTTATTGATAATGTACTGCACTACTGTGTAGCCAATATGCCGGGAGCCGTTCCCTATACTTCTACCCTGGCCCTCACCAATGCTACGCTACCCTACGCTATGCAGTTGGCCAAACTAGGTTGGGAAAAGGCTTGCAGTATATCTAATCCCCTGAAATTAGGGCTCAACGTGGTGCGAGGCGAGATTGTCTACCAAAGCGTAGCTGAAGCCTTTGATCTGCCGTTCGTCCCAGTAGAGGAACATTTGCAGAAACCAGTATAGAAACTAGCTTACTAAAAAGTAGGAAGTGGTCTTACAACTGCTTCCTATCTAATCACCATACTTAATATTTTATACAAGTCCTAACTTTGAATCGTTTGAACAAATGACCAAACAGGATTTTTCAACAAGCTCTAATGGGAGAGCAGAACCACACTACGACCTGAGCTATGAGCCCATTGTCTCTTCTGGCCTTGCTGCAAGGGGACAATCAATATAACGAAATGTCGGGATGGGAAGGTAGGGGTATTCCTAGCACACGAGCCCCTATGGAATATCGCTTAGGTTTCGACTTTTATGTCTACCATTGTACTCAATGAATATTCTAAGTCAGCTATATAGCTTTCAAACCTTTTATTGATCTTAGGTATCAATAGCCATCTCCAAAATAAAAACTCTAATATAAGCCAAGGTAGCCAATATAGTAGACCCTGTGAGCCGGCAAACATCATGATACCTATTACACCAATAGGAGCATTCAGATAATTACTCTGCGCTCGGAAACGCTTCAAATGGTGAATGATCTTCTCTAGCGTACTACACACATTCTGCTGAGCTGCTCGCTTTACTTGATAGATGGTTTTAGCGTATTGCGAGAGAACACCGATCGCAATTGCATTGAATATCACAAAACAAATCCATCTTACTGCACTGAAAGGTAGTTCCACCATAAAAAACAGCGCATTAAATCCGAGTAGTAGGAACAAGAGGACGACTAGTTCTAAGACTAGATTTTTAATGATCTGACTTAGTACACCTTTGGATTTCTGTTTGAACAAATAACTAAAGGTCTCCATCTTGAGATGCTGGTCAATATATTGGTCTTGTCGTTTCCAAGCAGCAAATAGTTCGTCTAATTCCATAGCTTAATTCGTTCGTTGATTCATTTTAGCAAAGCGTTCGGCAAGTTTACTTTTGATGCGCTTGATTCTCATCCCTACAGCCGCCACGGTCATGCCCATAATCTGACTTATTTCTTGGTAACTTTTCTGTTCCAAGTATAGTAAGACAATCGCCTTATCAATCTTGTGTAGGCCGTCAACGGTTTGATACAGCATGGTCAATTGGTCTATTTTATGCTCTTCGGATGGCGTTCCTATCTCGTTCAGCGAGCGCATAGAAATTGACTCATACCTCACTTTTTTCTTTTCCCGACGATAGTTAGTGATAGCGGTATTCAAACTGATTTGATAAATCCATGTGCTAATTTTAGCATGTCCCTTAAAGCTGGGGTATGCCTTCCACTAGTTAATTATGATCTCTTGGAACTAATCCTCCTGATCTTCGGTCGTACGAGCATAAAGATTGGTGATTTTGTATACAATCGCTTTATATTCTTCAAGGATGTTTATAAATATGTCTTCGCTAGGATGTCTCATGCTACCGTGGCAAATTCATAGTATGAGTCGTTAATCGGTGGAAAAAATAACAAGAGAAGCTAAGTTTTTTTTGTTGATCGGTATCATCCTAATCTTTATTTGCTCTATACCTCTGCTACGAATACCCCAGGTAGAGTTATTATTGCGAAAACATTGGTTTGCCAATATCTACACTATACAAGAGTACTTTTATGGAAAATGGATACAAAAACTATCTCTATGAGTTTCTTTTTGCCGAATAATTACGAACTTACGAGGTATTGACACAAGAAATAAATAGCTAAATGGATAGACGATCTGCCCTAAAACAAGCCGCCCTACTAGCTGGTGGCTTAGCCTGGCTTCCTTCCTGCGACTTTGGACCGAAACGTGTAGCCGTTGCGCTGGATAATCTACAGCTTGATGTAAACCTTCAAGATTTACTGGCGAAAGTAGCCGCTACCATCATTCCCTCCGAAGAAAACGAATCTGGTGAAGCGTCTCCCGGTCTGGCGAGACCCGGCGCCGAAGAGTTGGATTTATACCGCTTCATTCTGGTGATGGTAGACGATTGTATGGAAAAAGAGGATCAACAGGGATTTAGTAATGGTTTGCAACAGCTTGTCCCTTTCACCAAAGCGCATTTTGAAAAGCCATTTCCGCAGAAAGAGCAGGCGGAAAACGAAGCGATTATTACCCAACTAATGGAAATGGAAGAAGCTCCGGCTGCCACTGAAAATGCTGAGGTTTCTCCGGCCGAGCAACTGAAGGATATTCAAGCGTTCTTAGGAATCACCAAGCGCTATACCATTCAGGGCTTTATGATTTCCGAATATTTTATGACCGAAAAATTTCCCTATAAACTAGTACCGGGCCCATACCAAGCCTGCGTTTCTACCGAAGGATTAACTGTAATGTAATGGCAAATTTCGCAATAGATAGTAAAGATAATCGTACCTACGATGCCATCGTGATTGGCTCAGGCATTAGCGGCGGATGGGCTGCTAAAGAACTGTGTGAGAAGGGATTGAAAACCCTGGTGCTGGAGCGCGGCCGCAATGTAGAGCATATTAAAGACTACCCTACCACCAATATGATGCCCTGGGAATTTGAGCACCGAGGGCAGGTAGTAGAGGAAATTCAGAAAGAAAACCCGGTAATCAGCCGCTGTTATGCCTACCGGGAAGATACTCAGCACTTTTTCGTGAAAGATACCGAACACCCCTACGTACAGGATAAGCCCTTCGATTGGATTCGGGGCTACCAAGTAGGCGGGAAGTCATTGCTGTGGGCACGACAGGTACAACGGTGGAGCGAGTACGATTTTGAGGGCCCAGCCCGCGATGGTTTTGCGGTAGACTGGCCCATTCGCTACGCGGATCTGGCTCCCTGGTATAGCTACGTGGAAAAGTTTGTGGGCATTTCGGGTAATAAAGACGGATTGGATAACCTGCCCGACGGAGAATTTCTGGCCCCAATGGAGCTAAACTGTGTAGAAAAATACTTTAAAGAAAAGGTAGAGACCCAATACTCGGGTCGCAACGTGATTATTGCTCGTTGCGCGCACCTGTCTGAACCTCAGGCAATTCACCTAGAGCAGGGGCGAGCGCAGTGTCAGAACCGTAACCTCTGTCAGCGAGGTTGCCCTTTTGGCGGTTACTTCAGTAGTAATTCGTCAACCATACCCTGGGCGATGAAGACCGGTAATATGACCCTACGCCCGAACGCCGTGGTGCAGTCTATCATCTACGATGAGGAAAAAGAGAAGGCCACCGGCGTGCAAGTGATTGATGCCGAGAGCAAAGAAAGCATTGAGTTCTACGCTCCGCTCATTTTCGTCAACGCCAGCGCACTGCATACGAATACGCTACTGCTCAATTCCAAATCCAACCGCTTCCCCGAAGGCTTGGGGAACGATAATGGTTTACTGGGTAAGTACGTAGCCTTCCACATCTACCGGGGTAAAATTTCCGGTACGTACGAAGGCGAGTTGGGTAGCACTACCGTAGGCCGGCGACCTACATCCGGCTACGTTCCACGCTTCCGCAATGTATATAAGCAGGAGACCGACTTTCTGCGGGGCTACGCCGCTGGATTTAGTGCCAATCGTCGGGTAGAGCGGGAGTATGAGGGTATTGGCCAGTCACTGAAAGATAACCTGTTGAACCCGCAGTGGGGTAGCTGGCGGGTAGGCTCCCACATGATGGGCGAAACCATCCCGAAGGAAACCAATACTGTGAGCTTAGACCCATCCCAGACCGACGACTGGGGCATGCCGCTGCTGAAGATCAACGTAGACTACGATGACAACGACGAAAAGATGATTCAGGACTTCTTTGAGCAGTTTGCCGAGATGTACGAACGGGCTGGTTTCACCGACATTCAAACCCGTGACACCGGGCAGGCACCCGGACTGGACATTCATGAGATGGGCGGAGTACGAATGGGAAAAGACCCCAAAACCTCTCTGCTTAATAAGTGGAATCAGCTACACGCCTGCCCTAACGTGTTTGTCACCGACGGCTCCTGTATGACCTCCACCAGCACCCAAAACCCTTCCCTGACCTACATGGCTTTCGCCGCCCGCGCCGTAGACTACGCCGTGCAGGAGAAAAATAAGCTAAACTTGTAGACTTGATTGTTCTCAAAAGAGAAAACATCCGAAGTTTTGAAAATTTCGGATGTCTTTTTCGCACTTCCATAATTATTTTGAGTGTTTGTAACCTTTTCGGAAAATTCTATATCCAAAGGGTAAATGAAATCTAGAACACTTAAAAGATTATGTTATGGGGCCTATCGTACTGCTCTCGGTAGTCATAATTACATTCATCGTTTGTATTTTCTTGGTTTGGTATTTTCAGCATCGAGCCAAAACGAAAGAGCGAATAGTTTTACTTGAAAAAGGAGTTGATGTTGAGAAAATCTTTACAAAAGAACAACTATCCCAATTTTCTTGGCTAAAGGCTGGAATAGTAGCAATTGGTTTAGGAGTTGCTTTTGGCTTTCACGCTATTTTACAGAAATTATCTATACACGGCGAACAACTCTACCTATTCGTTCTCTTCGTCTGCGTTGGTGTTTCGCTGATTATCGCTCATTACGTCGGTAAAGAGAAAAATAAAGAATAGCCGATGGACGATGATTATTACCTGGATAAGATACGCAAGGGTAATACCTCATCTTATCGGTACTTCGTTAACAAATACAAAGATATGGCCTTCTCAATAGCGGTTTCAGTAGTTAAAGATGAATTTGCTGCGGAAGAGGTTGTTCAGGATGCCTTTCTGAATGCTTTCAATGGCTTGAAATCGTTTAATCGGCAATCAAAGTTTAGCACTTGGCTGTATCGGATAGTGACCAATGAAGCATTCAAACGACTGAAAAAGATGAAGAAGGAGCAAGTTGTTTCTTTCGTTGATAACTACAATCATCAGGCTGCTGATAAAAGTAGTTTTGCTTCACTAAACGAGGATGAGCAGACGTATATCATTAATGAAGCCTTGAAGCGACTTTCTCCCAATGAGAGTTTAGTGCTAAGGCTCTTCTATCTAGAGGAGGAAAGTATTAAGGAGGTAAGCCAGATAACGGGCTGGTCTGAATCAAAAGTAAAAGTTACGCTTCATCGCGCACGCAAAAATATGTATTTGATCTTTACTGAAACGCTAAACTTTAAGTAAACTATGGCTGATTTTCTTCACGAAGACGAGAAGTTTAGGCAAATGATGCAAAAAAGTAAGTTGACAATGCCCTTTCAGGATTTTGAAGATAGGATAATGCAGAAGATAGAAGATAGCACTCAGGCAAAAAGTGCTGTACTTAAAGATATACGTATTTCCTTACTGTTCTTCATTCTGGGAGCCGGCTACGGAATAGCTATCAGTCTGTTTCTACCGGAGATTCTTAGTAGCATCAGTGGTATACCAACCGAAGAGGTCTTACTAGTATTTAGAGTAACCTTCGTATTATTAGTGCTCTTCCTATTTGAACGCCTGCTCAAACTTTTGAAAAAATACGGCTTGGTGTGATCGATGCTATTTGAAATGTATCTTATCTGCGTTTTACTTTCTTTCAGAAGTCACGGGTACTCACGCAACTGCTAATTCATATTTTCTACTAAGAAAATAGCCTGATCTCTACCGTTATCCTCTACTAGAACTTCACTACCGGAGATGGTAATTTTTACTCCTCGATAACGCTGGTTAAAGAAATAGTAACTGTTATCTACTTTGATAAAGTAGTAGCTGGGCCGGACAAGGCCCCGGATTTGGGTGATCTCTATCACATTTCCTCTATCTTCTTCCAAGTAGTCCCGTTCCAGATAAATTCTATTTTCCTGCTGGCGGTATTCGTCCCTGTGCAAAAATTCTTTTAGTAGTATATGATCACTGTGTTCCGTTAAGGTAGCCTTAGCTAATCCTCCTTTATACTCAATGCTGTTTTCTCCAATTTGAATAGTTTGCTTGGAGGATAAAAAGCCTTCGTCTACTACGATTGTTGATTCACCTAGATATGCTTCGGTGTTGGACGAAAGAAGTCCGTTTCTTTCCCTAGAAAATAGCTGATCATGTTTTCGGTAAGTTTCAATCCGATTCCAGCGTCCCCGTTCTCTTTTCCTAATAGTAAAATCTTCTACTTGGCGCAGTTCAGGAAGTTGGTCCAGGTTGAGCGTGAGATTGTTATTAGCGTCGTAAAACAATCCGTTTCCTAGATTAACACCCAAGTAGTGATAGGGCATCGGACACGAATTACCATCGCCGTCAGTGGTTACCTGGCGAATGAGATCAATTCTAAGTCCATAAACATCATATCCAGTAGATAGCTGAAGCTCCTGTAATCCATCCCGCTTGTTAGGATCGCTCACGGTAGTCCTATTAAGCGTGGCACAAGCTGAACTTAGCAGTATCAGACCTAAAAAATAGCACACCCTTCTCATATACACTTAAGTTAATCACATCTCCCAGAAACCAAGAGATATCCTATATATGGAGATTCTGTATATTTATAACTCAAGAAACAGCAGATTTAGTACGCTAAATAAGTTCCGGTCAGCTTTTTCAGTACGTGACTTGGCCTTGTTTAGAAACTACTCATCTTCACCCAGTAGCTTTAATGCTCACTACATTTATTGCCCAGATGCCAGCTTTGATGGTAGGTTCGGGGGGCGAGACGTATAAGAACGTGAATTTATATTCCAGACATTCATCAAGTGTTTCCGATGGAACATATAATTCCCGTTAGAACACTCTCTTCTCAAAAACTCTAGCTAAAACAAACAACGCCACCCCATAAACTGCTAAACCCACAGTGAAAAACAGCCAGAAATTTCCGCCGTAAGCAACGGCTTCTACGCTACGGAACGACCAGTAGGTAGGAATGATAGCAAAGCCTTCCAGCGCACCTACGTCCAGAAAGTAGCGGAGGATGGGCAGGTTAAGTACCAGATTAAAAATTTTGAACTGGGCCAGGCCCTCCATTTTATTGCGGGCGAAAGTGGCAGTCATTAGGGCCAGTAGCGGGGCAATCAGACTGTATTGGGCAGCTAGTAGCAACGCTTTACCAAATGGGATGGCTACCAAATCCCCAAATTCTAGTAGCAGTAAATTTACGATGATAGAGATCGCTACTCCGGCAGCCAGGCGTAGCAGTACAAAAGTTCCGGCGGAGATAGGAGCTACCCGTAGGGCACTGAATACGTTTTCGTCCTTTTCTTCCAGAAACAAGAAACCGTTAATAAAGCCAAACATAGTGGCTGACTGCATGCAGGCCCACATCAGAATAACCGGGTGGTAGGGTTCAACCACTGGGTACTGCTCGCTGAGGTAGGGCACCAGAAACTTCACAATCGCCAACGCGATCAGCGGAAAGAATAGTAGTCCTTTCAGCAGTGGTTCACGAAAGGTGATGCGGAAGTCGTTATGACTGATGAGTAGTAGTTGTTTCATGACCAAACGTGTTTACGGAATGAAGCTCGGGCGAGGTAGTAGCTGCCGACTACCGCCAGCGTACCGTAGCCATAAGCGTAGACTAACTCTGTGGTAGAGATACCTTCAAATGCTGCTTGTAGTAGTAAAATACTAGGATATGATGGAAGCGGATAAAACCAGGCTGAAGGAGCTGCCCCGAAGAAGGGGATAAACGGCAACGCAGTGAGAATCAATAACGGGATCATCCGCACCAGAAACTGGTTAAATGAATTGGCCTGAGCCACCATCCAGCCCCCCAGAAAAATATAGAACAAGCTAGCCCCAATCACACCCATCATGAAGTGAACGTACTGAAACTGCCAGCCATAGCCCGCCCAGGCCATAATCAGCGAAGTGCCCAACGCCACCAACGTGAGTGAAATAGCTTTGGACCAAAGGTAAGTGTCGGTAGACAGGGGTGAAATAGCCAAAGCTTCCAGCGTATGTTGATCCTTCTCAAACAACACCAGTGCGCCAACGAACATCAGTCCGGTTACCACCGGATCGTTGTAGATCAGCAGTACCAGCAACTTTTCCAGATTACCCAAATCTTTCAGCAAATAAAATAGACCTAGATAAACCCCAGCCACCAGCAATGAAATAACGATGAGCTGATTACGGTGCAGCAGTAGCAAATCCCAGCGAAGTAAGTTCGTCAGCGCTTTCATACTAGGCTTTGTCCAGTGAGTTTGATAAACACGTCTTCCAGCGTTGCTTCTTCCGAGTGAATGGTTCGGATATTGTTCTCCCGCAGGATCGCCAGAAAATCTTCGTTTTGGCCGAGCGTATCCAGCGCGTATTCGTAGGCTGCACCATTGTTTTGAGCTTCTACCCGCACTTTACGCTTTCCGTGCTGTAACTTCAGCGTAGCCGGACGATCCAGGGCTTTAATCTCGCCATCAATAATCAGCGCAATACGGTCGCAGAGAGCATCGGCATCGTACATACTATGGGTAGTAATAAAGATCGTTTTTCCTTGGGCTTTTAAGTCCAGAATAATGTCCTTGATAATCTTACCATTCACCGGGTCCAGGCCCGACGTAGGTTCATCCAGAAACAGAATATCCGGGTCGTGCAGAAAGGAGCGAATAAAGTTTAGCCGCATTTTCATTCCCTTAGAGAAGTCTGAAACCGGTTTATTAGCATCTTCTTTCAACCCCACTTTATCCAGTAATTCGTAAAAGTCAGTGGGCTTTCGCTCGTAAAAGTTGGCGAAGAACTGCAAGTTCTCCAGCGCCGTCAGCTTCAGATAGTGATTAGGCAACTCGAAGCTCACGCCAATGCGCTGGTAGAAATCCTTACCCCAGCTTAGTAAATCTTTGTTTTGAATCTGTACCTGCCCGTTGTAACCGTCCAGCAATTTGTACAGAATTTTCTGAGTGGTACTTTTCCCGCTGCCGCTGGGGCCCAGAAAACCGAAAATCTCTCCAGATTCAATAGCGAAGGAAATACCCCTCAAGGTGGGGTCTTGGTTTTTGGGGTAAGTATACCGAAGGTCGTTTACCGTAATCATAGGCTGTTATTTGGGCAAAATATCTATTATCAACTGTCCACTTTCTATTGTTATCAAGCATTCATACCAGATTGTAAAATATTAATGAGTTGTCGAAGGGCTCGAGTGTACTCGGCCTCACTGGCTTGTATCACTGGCCCTAGCGGGTCTGAATCATCCTCTGCTGGCACTAAAGTTTCCAGTAGGGTCTTGCTAATTTGTATAATCAGGCGCGCCATTACAGTAGCATCCAGATCCTTTTTCAGTCTGCCTTGTTCCTGCTGCTGCTTAATTATTGATGAGAAAAAGTCGATGGCCTCTTGGTCGTAGCGAACCATGTCCTTTGTCACTTCCGGAATCAACTTCTCCTGACTGTAGTGGTACAAAAACCGGTTCATCACTGGGTGTTGAGCATCAAAGGCTAGTCCCCGGTGGAACAAGGCTTCCAGCCAATCCCAGAAATTATCGGGGGTAGTAGTCATTGCGTTTTGCATAAACTCCCGCTTCTGAGCTATCACAAAATCTTTCAAATAAAAATACAGTGCTTTCTTATCATCGAAATACTGATAAATGCTTCCCTTAGCAATTCCTAACTTTTTTACCAATCGGTTGAGGGAGGCTTCCTGATAGCTGTACCGAGCAAATTCCTCCAAGGCAGCTTCGATAAACTGCTTCTTTTTATTCGGCTTTAACCGTTCAAATGTGGGTTTTGCTTCTAATGTGACCATATGGTCATAATTATATAATCATATTCTACGAGGTGAATTCAGCTTGGTTGCGATTTGGCAAAAAAACTCTTCAAAGCTACGAATGAGCCACTCTTATGAGGAGCTAGAAAATCATTTTTTATGGTGGAAAGGGGCCTCAGAAAAGTGATCTTGGCAACGGCTAAAAAAGTGGTAGCTTTGTTTGTCCTATTAAGATCGCTTAAATCGCTACTGCGTGAAATTCATCGGTGTAATTTTCAGTCTGCTACTTATTGTCTCCTCTTCGCTACTTGCCCAGAAAAAAAATGCTGACTACCGGCTACTACTCCAAAAGGCAACCACGCCTATTGTTATCGACGGCGGCACGTTAGATTCAGCCTGGCGGGAAGCTAATATTGCTTCCGATTTTCATATGATACTGCCGATGGATACCAGTCGAGCCGTAGCCCGTACTGACGTGCGAATGGCCTACGACGATAACTTTTTGTACCTGCTGGCTGAATGCTACCATACCCAGTCTGGCTCCTATACGGTAGAGTCTATGCGCCGGGATTTTTCTTTCGGGAAGAACGATAATTTCTTACTGTTTATGGACCCGTTTGATGACCAGACCAACGGATTTTCTTTCGGAGCTAATGCCGCCGGAGCGCAGTGGGATGGACTGATGTACGAGGGCGGGCGGGTAGATCTGAGTTGGGATAATAAGTGGGTTTCGGAGGTAAAGAATTACGAAGATAAGTGGGTGTTTGAAGCCGCCATTCCCTTCAAAACCATTCGCTACAAAAAAGGCATTACTGAATGGGGTATCAACTTTAGCCGTCTGGATTTACAGATCGCCGAAAAATCAGCCTGGGCACCCGTACCCCGACAGTTTCCGTCGGCATCCTTAGCCTACACCGGCACCCTGGTTTGGGATCAACCTCCTCCAGCTACGAAAGGCAACGTTTCAATCATTCCTTACGCTCTGGGTGGAGCTACCCGCAACTTTGAAGAAAATACCTCCACCAAATACCGGCGCGAGATAGGCGTTGATGCCAAAATCGCCATTACTTCCTCGCTAAACCTGGACCTGACGGTAAATCCTGATTTCTCGCAAGTAGAAGTAGACCAGCAGGTGACCAACCTGGATCGCTTTGAGTTGTTTTTCCCCGAACGACGGCAGTTTTTTCTGGAGAACGCCGATCTGTTCGCCAACTTCGGCTACCCCACTATCCGTCCCTTCTTCTCCCGTCGCATCGGGCTGGGAGTACCCATTCAGTTTGGAGCCCGGCTAAGCGGCAAGCTTAACAAAAACTGGCGTATTGGAGCCATGAACATCCAAACCGGTAAAGTGGAAGAAATTGATTTACCAGCCCAGAATTTTACGGTAGCTGCCCTCCAACGGCAGGTATTTGCCCGCTCTAACATCGGGCTGATTGTGGTGAACAAAGAATCACTAAACTATACTCCCAGTGATGATCCTGACGCTCCGGTCTACTCCCAGTACAATCGCAATATCGGAGTGGAGTACAACATTGCCTCTTCTAACAACCTCTGGACGGGGAAGGTGCTCTACCTGCATTCTATGAGTCCAGAAAAATTGGACCGCAATATGGTGCATGCAGCCAATCTGGAGTACGATAGCCGCCGCTGGACGCTCAGTTGGCAGCACGAGTACGTAGGCCGGGGCTATACCGCCGAAGTAGGTTTTGTTCCCCGCCGCTCCTACATCAGGGTTAATCCCGAAGCAACCTACCGCTTCTTTCCCGAGAATAGTAGTGTGGTGAGCCACGGGCCTACGCTGAGCTCGACGCTCTTCTTCAACGAATCTTTCCAGCAAACGGATAACGAGAGCTATCTGGCCTACAACGTCAGTTTCCAGAACCGCTCCAGTTTTACCGGCTGGATTGCCTACAATTATATTCAGTTACTTCAGGGCTTTGACCCCACCAACGCGCTGGGTGATACGCTAGCTACCGGTACCGAACACTGGTGGAACGCCTGGGGCATCGAGTACGAGTCTAGACCTAACAGCCTATTCACCTACACTTTTTCTACCCGTTACGGAGGCTATTACGCCAATGGTGACCGGCTTAGCGTTACTGGTGAAGTGGGCTACCGCTTTCAGCCCTACGTGAGCCTGGCCGTTCGTTCAAGTTACAATCGCATTAACTTACCGGAGCCCTGGAATCAGAGTGTTTTCTGGCTGGTAGGACCCCGGGTAGACGTTACTATGACCAATAAGCTGTTTTTCACTGCTTTTATGCAGTACAATGAACAGATCGATAACATAAATCTGAACACCCGTTTTCAGTGGCGCTACCAACCTGCTTCCGATTTATTCATTGTGTATACCGATAACTATTTCCCGCAGCCCTTCGGCGTCAGGAACCGCGCTTTGGTGCTCAAGCTCACGTACTGGTGGAATGTGTGACCCCATTTTCCGGCATTCAAAAAAATTCACAGAATATATGAACATATCTTCATATATTTGCGTATAGTTAGATATGACACAGACGTTACCGACCATAAATCCGGAAAAGCTAGAGAAGGTCGCTTTCATTTTGAAGACGATCGCTCATCCGCTGCGTATTGCCATCGTAGATTTGCTTTCTAAGCGAGAAAAGATGATGGTAAACGAGCTCACCGAAGCCTTAGGCTCAGAGCAGTCCCTAGTATCGCATCACCTCACGAACATGAAACTGAAAGGAATTCTGTCTAGCGAGCGCGATGGCAAAAAAGTGTACTACCAACTAAAGATGCGAGAAGTAATCGGAGTGCTAGATTGTATGGATAAGTGCGAAGCGGTGCTATAAAAAATTTATCATTACATATGAATAAAGTTTCATATTATCATTTGTAAGTAATTCTTACCCTCACAAACCTGATTTTAATCATTGATGGCTCCAGCTTGAGCAAATACCTTCACCTCGCGGCCGCCACTATCAATTTTCCATTTTACCTTTTCAATTAAAAGAAATGAAATACTATCACGCTAAACAATTAACCGACACTACCTTTTCCGACGCCGTTGAGCAGGTAACTGAAGCACTAAAATCTGAAGGCTTTGGAGTACTGACCGAGATTGATGTAAAGGCTACCATGAAGAAGAAGCTGGATAAAGACATACCTTCCTACTTGATTCTGGGTGCCTGCAACCCGAATTTTGCCTACCAAGCACTACAAGCCGAAAATAAGATTGGTACCATGCTGCCCTGCAATGTGATTGTTCAGCAGATGGACGACAATACTGTAGAAGTGGCCGCCGTTGATCCTATGGCCTCCATGCAGGCAGTAGAAAACGAATCGCTAGCAGGTATTGCCTCCGAAGTGCAGGGCAAACTAAAAAATGTAATTAACACGCTATAAAATATCTCACTACTAAATTTTTCTACTATGTACATCGAACAACTTTATACTGGATGCCTGGCCGAAGCCGCTTACTACATTGAGTCGCAGGGCGAAGCTGCTATTATTGATCCGTTGCGCGAGACCGCTCCTTACCTGAAACTGGCGCAGAAGCGCAGAGCTACCATCAAATATATTTTTGAAACCCACTTCCACGCCGATTTTGTGTCGGGCCACTTGGACTTAGCTAAGGCTACCGGAGCTACTATCGTATTCGGATCAACCGCTCAACCTAACTATTCGGCCTACGTAGCCGAAGACGACGAACTATTCCAGATCGGAGAAGTCCAGGTGAAAGTACTCCACACTCCCGGCCATACCATGGAGTCGTCCTGCTTCCTGTTAATTGACTCTGAAGGTAGCGACCACGCAGTATTTACCGGTGATACCCTCTTCAACGGAGATGTGGGCCGCCCCGATCTGGCCGTAAAATCCGACCTCTCCGCCAAAGACCTGGCTGGCCTGCTGTTCGATTCTATTCAGGATAAGCTAATGCCGCTAGACGATGAAGTAATTCTGTATCCCGGACACGGAGCCGGATCGCAGTGTGGTAAGAGTATGAGTGACGAAACCTACAGCACCATGGGGGCGCAGAAAAACTTCAACTATGCGCTACAGATCAATAAAAAAGAAAAGTTCGTAGCGGCTGTACTGGAAGGACAGGAAGCTCCGCCCGCCTACTTCCCTGAAAACGCCCGGATCAACAAAATGGGTTACGAAAATATTGATGAGGTAATGCAACGCAACAACCAGCCCTTATCCATAGAAGCCTTTGAGCAGGCGGTGCAACAGGGAGCGGTTATTCTGGATACCCGTCATCAAGACGAATTTGAGAAGGGGTTTGTACCCAACTCGCTGAACATCGGCCTGAACGGACAGTACGCGGTATGGGTAGGCACTCTGCTAAAAATTGATCAGCCGCTGGTATTGGTAACCGAACCCGGAGCAGAAGAAGAAGCAGTACTGCGGCTGGCCCGGGTTGGCTTTGAAAACGTGAAAGGCTACCTGGACGGAGGAGTAACTACTTGGCAGCAGGCGGGCAAACCGGTAGAAAAAGTAGCCTCGGTAGAAGCTAAGGAAGTAGCCGAATTAATGGAGCAAGGCTATCAGGTACTGGATGTTCGCCGCAATACCGAAGCCGAAACCGAACATATAGATGGAGCACTAAATATTCCCCTGAAGGATTTACCGAATCAGTTAGCTGAGCTGGATAAAAATCAATCTTACGTGGTACATTGTGCGGGTGGCTACCGTTCTATGATTGCCGCCTCCATCATGAAGCAGCACGGCTGGTCAAACTTCAAAAACGTACACGGTGGTTTTGGTGCCCTAAAGGAAGTTAACAGCCTACCAATGGTTACCGGAAAATGCCCCAACCAGCGTCGCGAAGAAAAGCTGGCTGCAATTAAAGCATAAGTATCCTCATACTTTCCGAATCTTCCTCACTCGCCGTAGAGCGATGGGGAGGATTTTTTATTTTTCCCACTTCAATCTTAAACTACCGACATACTTACCTCAGGCCATATTACTTTACGTCATGCTCGCATAGACTCAGCGCCAGGCCTGCTCCAGTACACAGTGCGGTTTCTTCAACGACCGAGCAAAAAATACGTCCGACCAACGCAAAGCGAAGTCGTTAGCCAGTAGGCTCTGGGAATAAATCGGCTTATAAACATCCCCGTAAAATGCAATAATTGCTTAGTTTCGCTTATTTTCTGGTTATAGGTTTAATGATTATTCTAAAATTGTCACTAACAAGACCCGAATAATCATCTTTTTTTTTAAATTAAGCATAGCTCTGTTGATGTACCCTCATTAATAGACATCCAACTATCTTTTTCAACAACAACCTACAAACCTATGAACCTAAAGCTACTCGCGCGCTTTTTGCTTATCGCTATTCTATTTTGTGGAATTACCACCACCTTTGCCCAGCAACGTTCCGTTTCGGGTACTGTTACGGCCGAAGAGGAAGGAGCTCTACCTGGAGTAAATATTCTGGTGAAAGGCACTACCCAAGGAACGGTAACCGATATTGACGGTAACTACCGAATTTCCATTCCAGGAGATGATGCTACCTTAATGTTCTCAGCGGTAGGTTATGTCTCTCAAGAGATAGCGGTCGGTAACCGCTCTGAAGTGAATGTAGTCATGCCGACTGACATTCAGGCACTGGAAGAGATTGTGGTGGTAGGCTTCGGAACGCAGAAGAAAGCCGATCTTACCGGAGCTGTTGGTTCCATATCCGCTACTGAGATTGCCGAGAAGCCCATTACCAGTCCCGATCAGATATTGGCGGGCCGCGTATCCGGCGTTCAGATCTCTAACCGTAGTGGCGATCCCGGTGCCCCCATCAACGTCCGCATCCGGGGCGTAGGTACTGCTGGGGTGAATCAACCTTTATGGGTGATTGATGGAGTACCCATCGTACAAACCAGTAACATCACCGTTAATACTGCTTCCAGTACCGAAACTAATCCGCTTGCGAATATCAACCCTAATGATATTCAATCTATTGACGTGCTAAAAGATGCTGCCTCAGCGGCCATCTACGGTGCCCGGGCGGCTAATGGGGTAATTATTGTTACTACCAAACGAGGAGCAGAAGGCCGAACTTCTATCACCTACGATGGTTACATCGGTACCCAAACTACTCCTCAGCGTGTGGATGTGCTTAACGTAGATCAGTTTATTGACTTGCAAGCCGAGCTAGGACGAGACTTTAGCCAGTTTCGGGGTGAACCTTTTATAGATTGGCAGGATGCCACCTTTAAAAATGGCCCCATGCAGAGCCACAACATTACAGCTAGTGGTGGTAGCGAGAATATCAATTTTAGTATATCGGCGGGATACCTTAATCAGGAGGGCATTGAGTTAGCTCAAGGGTTTGAACGTTACTCTTTTAAAGCCAATTCTGATATCAAGGTAGGTAAACGTAAGCAATTTACTTTTGGTGAATCTTTATTGGTTAGCTTTATCGACCGACTGGTACAATCGGAGGGTAATCGCTTTGCAGCGTTTAACTCAGCCCGCAATGCGCCCTGGTTTAAGATTTTCAACCCTGATGGGCCATTTGGCTATAATCCGGAGAACCCCACTACTACTGGTGGAGCTACCGGAAGTAATTATGTCTACCGTAGCGACTTCAGAGCCAATGAAACCCGAATCAAAAACCGTAAGGTACTAGGAAACATCTACGGACAATGGGAGATTATTGAAGGGCTGTCTTTCAAAACCTCATTTGGTATTGATTATAACGTAGGTGACGGCTTCTTCTATCAGGGACCAGTTACATACTCTCAAATTGGGGACCCCAATCTATCACTGCTAGTACAATCCCGCCCTATTGAATTAACAACCAATCTGGCTAACACACTAACCTATTCTAAAGCATTTGGGCGCCACAACCTAACCGTTCTGCTTGGGCACGAAGAAACTAACTTCCGCTTCGACAAGCTGCGCATCCAGGGGCGCGACCTATTTAATCCTGCTATCCGCTTTGGCTCAGTGGCTAGTACCGTTGCTGCTGGTAATGAAGCTGACCAGTGGGCGCTACGTGGTTTTCTGGGCCGGATCAATTATTCATTCGGCAGCAAGTACCTAGCTACATTTAATATTCGCCGCGATGCTTCTTCCCGCTTCGCCGAAGGAAACCGCTCCGATATCTTCCCTTCTGCATCGGTAGGCTGGCGTTTATCCGAAGAGTCCTTCTTTCCCGAAACTAGCTTTATTGATGATCTGAAGATTCGAGCGGGTTGGGGACAGTCGGGTAATCAATTTACTGGTCTTAACTTTGCCTATTTAAGCTCGCTTAACATTAACCCCTTTTACGTAATTGGCAGCGGGCAAAACGTGGTTAGGGCTCCGGTTCCTACCAGCTTTGCCAATGCCGACCTAAGGTGGGAAGTTAGTACCCAAACTGATATTGGGTTAGACGCTGCTTTCTGGGAAGGACGGGTGGAACTTACTTTCGATTACTATAACAAGGTTACCGATGATGTGCTGCTTGGTTTACCGATTCCGGCGGTATCTGGTTTCTTCCTCCCCACCGATGCTAATATAGGTCAGATACAGAACTCCGGTATTGAGCTAGCTTTGAACTACAATAATCGGGTGGGTGATTTCAACTACAGCATTGGCGGTAACCTTACTACGGTAAACAATGAAATCACCTCACTAGGTGAAATACCAGCCATTATCACCGGAATAGGCGGCGGGCAAACTCATCGTACTATCGTAGGGGAGTCGCTAGGACACTTCTACGGCTTTAAGACCGATGGCATCTATCAGACCCAAGCCGAAGTAGATAACGCCCCCCCGGATGCCCTATCGGCTGATCGCCAGCCGGGCGACATTCGCTTTGTGGACATAAACGGCGACGGCGTAGTGGACAACAATGACCGTACTACTATAGGCAGTCCTATTGCGAGCTTTTATTACGGAGTTAACTTATCAGCTGGCTGGAAAGGGTTCGACTTCTCGGTATTATTCCAGGGAGTGGGGGGAATGCAAGTATACAACGCAGCTCGTCAGAGTTTTGAGAACCTGTCCGGTACCAACAACCAGTCAACCCGTGTATTGGATCGCTGGTCGGGCCCTGGTACTAGCGATGAGATTCCTCGCGCTACGCTAGACGACTTGAATAACAACAATCGTTTCTCTGACCGCTGGGTAGAAGACGCCGATTTTCTTCGCATCAGAAATATTCAGTTGGGATACAATGTGTCTTCTGAAGCCCTGGAATCGTTAACTAACGGTTTTGTCAATAACGTAAGAGTATACGTAGGAGCGCAGAACTTATTTACCTTCACGAACTACCTGGGTTTTGATCCGGAAGTAACCCGAGGGTTCAGTTTCCAGAAGGGTGAGTTCCCGCTGGCTACCGGACAAGATTCAGGTGGCTCTCCGCAACCGCGTATCTTTCAACTAGGGGCCCGGGTAACATTCTAATAACCATTCGCTACTGCTAAAGAACTTAACTATGAAAAAGCTGATTTTAGTCGTACTGACAATATTTTTCTTAACCGAATCCTGCAACAACCTCGATCTGGAACCGCTAGATCGGGTAACGGAAAACACTTTCTACAAAACCAAGGCCGACTTCGACGGAGCCATCTTCGCCTCCTATGCTTCCATCCAGAAATTCTGGGGACTGAGTACGGAAACTTTGGGTGAACGCGGAGAGTACTGGAAGCTCTCATTAGCCACTTCCGACGACGTAGTCGCTGACGACCTGACATCTGACCAACGGTCGCGTAATCTAGATAATCTGTTGTTTGACCCTTTTGATGTACCGTTCCAGGCGTTATATTCTATGATTTATGAAGGTATTTACCGGGCTAATTTGGTGATAGACAAGCTAGACGACGAGAACGAACTGAGCGAGGAGCAAAAGGGACAACTGGAAGCCGAAGCTAAGTTTCTGCGGGCGTGGTTCCACTTCCAGGCCATGAAGATGTGGGGAACCCCACCTTTGGTTACTGAAGTTCTTCGCGACTTAAGTGGGTTGGCTCAACCCAACGCTACGCAAGAGGCGCTTTTTGCTCAAATCCTGTCCGACTTTAACGATGCTGCCAATGGACTTCCCGAAGGCTGGGATGATGCTAATCTCGGTCGGGCCACCGCCTGGGCAGCTAAAGCTTACGTTGGCAAAGTAAATGTCTGGCAAGCAGACTGGCCGGCAGCTATTGCGGCCTTTGAGGACGTTATTCAGAATGGCCCCTACATGCTGATGGGCAACTACGAGGATGTATTTGCTTTTAATAACGAGAACAATGCTGAGTCTATCTTTGAGATCCAGTTTGGTGGACCATTCTCTGATGATAACTTGTGGGTATTTGATGATATTCACTCCGAGGCCTTTAAGGCCACCCAGGGTATTGCCCGCACTAACCAGCTGGACGCTGGCAACGGGGCTCCGGGCGGCAAGAACGGCTGGCTAGCCCCTAGTCAGGACTTGCTGGACGCCTACGAACCCGGCGACCTACGGCGGGAAGTTACGTTATACCAGGAAGGTGATATGTACTACACCACCAATCCCTACGAGGAAATTCCGTATGACCCCACCTGGTCGTCTAGCAACCTTACCATGGCCAAGTACCGCGGTGCGCGCAACGTAGTGCCCGAAAATCACGCCCCCCACGGCCAGGCCGACTTCAATAACGAGCGTTGGCTCCGGCTGGCTGAACTGAAACTGCTTTACGCTGAAGCCCTGATTGAGCAGGGCCGCCAGGGTGAGGCTCTAATCCAGGTAAATGATATTCGGAGACGAGCCGGTTTAGCTGATTTAGCGGATGCCGGAAATGTTACCGAAGCTCTTCGTCAGGAAAAACGCATTGAATTGGCATTAGAACCACACCGCTGGTTCGACATCACCCGCTGGGGTATTGGCGCCGAGGTCTTCGGCGACCGCTGGGAAGATCGCTTAAACTTGTTTCCTTTTCCTCAGTCGGAGATCGACCGAAGCGCAGGCGTCCTTCAGCAAAACCCCGGATACTAGAATCTTAACTAAACTACCTTTTGTAACAAAAGCAGCCCGAATTTGGGTTGCTTTTTTTCTTTACATTTGAATCCAGCGTAGCTCGAAGCACATGGTAAAAAATGTTCTTTTATCACTTTACTTATTATGTCTGCTGACTAATGCCTGCCAGCCGAAGACAGCCGTATTCGAGCAACTGTCGTCCAAGGAAACCGGTATTGATTTTAACAATGAACTGGTAGAAGACAGTACCTATAATGTGTACTCCTACATGAATATTTACACTGGAGCGGGCGTAGCCGTAGGCGATGTAAACAACGATGGCCTTCCTGACATTTATTTCAGTGGCAACCAGGTTAGCGGACGGCTTTACCTTAACCAGGGCAATCTTCAATTTACGGATGTAACCAAATCAGCCGGTTTAGTGAATAACCACTGGGGCACCGGGGTAACGATGGTAGATATTAATCAGGACGGCTGGCTGGATATTTACGTTTGCGTTTCCGGTATTGGCTCCGACCAGAATCGGGCCAATCTACTCTACATTAATCAGCAGGATGGGACTGGGCGGCATCCCGCATTTTCTGAGGCAGCCAAAGATTACGGACTAGCTGATTCCCGGCAGGTGATGCACGCTACCTTTCTGGACTACGACCAGGATAATGACCTGGATGCATTTCTGATTGTGAACCCTACCGATTCGGTCTTTCAGGTTGATACGATTAAGCCTCGGAAGACTAAGGGGCAGTCTAGCAGTACCGATGTGCTGTACCGAAATGATGGCGGAACATTTGTAGATGTATCTCGCGAAGCGGGCATTCTCATCGAGGGCCAGAGCCTAGGAGTGGCGGTCACGGATATCAACCAGGATAACTGGCCGGATATTTACATCTCCAACGATTTTATTGGTAACGATGTGCTGTATATTAACCAGCAGGATGGCACGTTTAGGGATGAAGCCCAAAGTCACTTTAAACACACCAGCTACGCCGGAATGGGTAATGACGCAGCTGATTTCAACAACGATGGCTTAGTTGACATCATCGAACTGGATATGCGCCCCGAAGATAATTTCCGCCGGAAACTCATTTTACCAGGCACCAACTATGAGCGCTTTCAGATGGCTATTCAGCAGGGCTACCAACCTCAGTTTACCCGCAATACCCTACAGTGGAACCGAGGGGAGGGCTACTTCAGCGAGATTAGTTTTCTTTCGGGGGTGAGTAGCACCGACTGGAGCTGGAGTCCGCTACTAGCTGACTACGACAACGACGGCGATAAAGACTTGTTTGTGACCAATGGCTTTCGTCGCGATCTGGGCGATCTGGATTACATCAACTACCAGCAGATGTTTAACACTCCCATGGGCTCCGCTGAGGCAAAACTAGCTAAGAAGCAGGAGAACGTACTACAGCTCGATGGAGTGAGTATTGCCGACTACCTCTTTGAGAATCAGGGGGATTTAACTTTTACTAATAGGTCGGAGGATTGGGGTATTCGTACTCCCGGCTTTTCTCACGGAGCAGTTTACGCCGACTTAGATAACGATGGCGATCTGGAACTAATAGTAAACACCACCAACAGCCCTGCCCACATCTATAAAAACCTCACTAGCGAAAAGAAGAAGCGTTCCTACCTCAAGATAGATTTTCACGGCCCGACTAGAAATTCGTTCGGCATCGGGGCAAAAGTACTCGTCTACCAGCCCGAACAAGCTCAGTTGTACGAAAACAATCTTAGCCGAGGCTACGCCTCCAGTGTAGCACCTGTACTGCACATTGGTTTGGGAGATAGCGCTACCGTAGACTCGCTGCGGGTAATCTGGCCTGATGGAAAGTCGCAAACTATTACCAAAGTAGAACCTAATCAAGCCCTAAGGCTAGCCTACGAAAATAGCCGTACTGAATCTGCACCATCGGTACCAGCAGCTAAGCAAGCGACCTTCCAAAAGATCAGCGATAGTTTGGGGCTACAGTACACTCATCAGGAAAATGACCACGTAGATTTCCGGCAGCAGCGCATTTTACCCCACATGCACTCCCAGGGTGGGCCGGGTATGGCAGTAGGAGATATCGACGGTGACGGTAGGGAGGACTTATTCGTAAGCGGAGCGGCGGGCTTTTGCGGACAGTTCTTCATTCAACAACCCGATGGGTCTTTCCGGCCAAAACCTTGGGAATTTGATTGTGAGTCAGAAGATATGGGAGCACTTCTCTTTGATGCTGATACCGACGGCGATCTGGATTTATACATTGTGAGCGGCGGCAGCACCTTTCCTGAAAATAGTTCGCAGTATCAGGACCGACTGTACCGAAACGATGGGTCAGGTAATTTCACTCGAGATCAATCCGCTCTCCCTGCGCTTACGGCCAGTGGTTCCTGTGTAACGGCCAGCGACTACGATCAGGACGGTGATCTGGATTTGTTTGTCGGTGGACGTATCGTACCGGAACGATACCCACTGCCTCCTTCCAGTTATCTACTGCAAAACAATCAAGGAACGTTTACCGATGTAACTTCAACGGAAGCTCCTGAATTAAGTCAGACTGGATTGGTAACTTCGGCGCTGTGGACGGACTACGACAACGATGGTTGGACTGATTTGCTAGTAGTGGGCGAGTTTATGCCCATCCGCTTTTTCCGTAACCAAAACGGGAAGTTAACCGAACGTACTGACAATACTAATTTATCTGGAACCCACGGCTGGTGGAACAGCATTGCCGGCGGCGACTTTGACCGGGATGGCGATACCGATTACATCGTAGGTAATCTGGGACTGAATAGCCCGTACCAGGCATCTTCCGAGCAGCCACTCTGTGTCTACGCCAGCGATTACGATAAAAACGGCAGCATCGATCCGGTGATGTGCTACTACGTGCAGGGCGAAAATTACCTGGCGCACCGCCGCGATGACCTGGTAAAGCAAATCAATGCTATGCGGTCCCGCTTTACCACCTATCGCTCGTACGCCGAAGCCACCTTTGAGAGATCTTTCCTCCCCGAAGAATTAGACGCTGCCTACGTCGTCCGCAGCGAACGATTTACCAGCAGCTACCTGGAAAATCAGGGCAACGGAAAATTCAGTATCCGAGCGTTACCCACCGAAGCCCAAATATCACCGATCTTCGGCATGGCGGTGCAGGACTATAGTGCGGACGGGAATCTGGATGTGTTATGGACCGGAAATTTCTACGCCGTAGAAGCGGCAGCCGGTCCCCGCGATGCTTCTTTAGGTGGGCTACTGCTGGGTGATGGAACCGGAAACTTTACTTCGGCTTCTCCCACTTCAACCGGATTTATTGCCGACGGCGATGCTCGCGGAATAGCTCAGTTATCATCTAACAGTCGGATAACTACCGTAATAGCCAACAACAACCAGCCTTTAGAAGCGTTTGCTCATTCAAATACCGCAAGTATTTATCGGGCTACCGCGCAGGATGCGTCTGCCGTCGTCACTCTCGGCAACGGACAATTTTACCAACACGAATTTACCTACGGGTCGGCTTATCTGTCGCAGTCTTCCCGAACATTAATGCATCCGGCTAGTACCCAGCAGCTGCTGATTACTACCTATCCGAGCGAGC
>CAKZYJ010000124.1 GCA_937884755.1 uncultured Flammeovirgaceae bacterium | reverse complement strand
GGACTATGCTAAAAAAGAAGCGGGCATTCTTATGGAACCATTTTACCCATCAGATAATGTAAACCAAGATATTGAGGCTATCAAGAAAAAGTATGAAGGCTTTACCGCCCGACACCCTGAGCAGGGAATCTATTAGCTTTTACTTTTTTTTAATTCATGTAACTACAACAGTAGTGTATACGTATTTACAGAAAACTTTATAACTATGAGAGCAGTGAAAATTACCTACTACGTTACACTCAGTCTGTTCAGCTTACTGATGCTTTTTTCGGCTTCCAACTACTTCTTCAACTACGAGGCTATCCAAGAAGCCTTTCAATCGTTAGGATTTCCTACTTACCTGATTTATCCACTAGCTATTGCTAAACTACTAGGCTTAGTTGCCATTTGGACAAAGCAATCTGTTGTCTTGAAAGAGTGGGCTTACGCAGGTTTCTTCTTTAATGTTATTCTAGCGGCTTCAGCTCATATTAATGTTGGCGACGGGCAGGCCGCGGGAGCGTTAATAGCTCTACTGCTAATTGCTACGGCCTACTTCACCGAGAAGCGGGCTGTTCCGGCAAAGACATTGGTTGCTGCCTAAGCAGATCCTGGTCTACAGTTAATCTACCACGCGGACCAGGTAGTGGTTTTTTTTGCCGCGTTGTACGAGCAGATATTTATCCTGTAATAGCGGAAAAGTTGCTTCGGCATTAGTAGAAGTAATCTTTTCTTTGTTGATGCTAACCCCGCCCTGCTGGATCATTCGGCGGGCTTCTCCCTTCGATTTGAATACCAACTGGTGGGTGGTTTCGGATAGTAAGTCTACTACATTACCCGCTGATTCGTATTCGCTGCGGGAAATGGTTTCTTGAGGTAAGCCCTCAAATACTTCCAGCAGCGTTTTTTCATCAATACGTTGAATACGTTCCAGTGCGGCGTTTCCGAAGAGAATAGTTGAAGCATCGCGAGCGTTTTCAAAATCTTCTGCCGAGTGAATACGGGTGGTTAGTTCTTCGGCTAACGCTCGTTTGGCTTCGTTAGGATTAGGTAGTTGCTCCAGCGCTTCAATCTCCTCCTGAGTTTTCAACGAAAAAACCCGAAGTAAACGCGACAGATCTTCGTCGGCCACGTTAAGCCAGAACTGATAGAACTTGTAGGGTGAAGTCATCTCAGCGTCCAGCCACACATTACCCGATTCGGACTTACCAAACTTTGATCCGTCTGATTTGGTAATGAGGGGGGCAGTCAGCGCATAGGCCTCTCCGGAATGCCGGCCACCTGATGCCTTGCGGCGGATGAATTCAGTTCCGGTGGTGATGTTACCCCACTGGTCGGAACCACCCATTTGTAACTTTACTCCCTGGTGCTGGTACAGATGGTAAAAGTCGTAGCCTTGCAGCAGTTGGTAAGAAAACTCAGTGAAGGAAAGCCCAGTTTCTAGTCGCTTCTTCACTGAATCTTTAGCAATCATATAGTTGATGGTCAGGTGCTTTCCGGCATCGCGAAGAAACTCCAGAAAGCCGATCTGCCCGAACCAGTCGTAGTTATTTACCATAATAGCCGGATTGTCGCTGGCCTTAAAATCCAGAAATTTTTCCAGTTGCTGACGTACGCCTTCCTGGTTTTCCCTCAGGGTTTCTACATCTAGCAGGTTTCGTTCGGCTGATTTGCCCGAAGGGTCGCCAATCATACCGGTGGCCCCGCCTACCAGGGCAATCGGTTGGTGGCCGTGGCGCTGCAAATGAACCAGTAGCATAACCGTAGCTAGATTCCCGATATGCAATGAGCGGGCAGTAGGATCAAAGCCAATATAACCCAGCGTTTTTTCCTTGGCCAATTGTTCTTCGGTGCCGGGGGTCATATCGTGGATCATGCCGCGCCAGCGCAGTTCTTCCACTAAATTTGACAATGTATAAGCAGACGAGTCTGTCATAAGTACAGTTTTACGTTATTTTGAGATACAGAAGAGTGTTCAAACTCACTTTGCGATTTAATGAAGTTGCAAATATAGAATTTCACTAACAGTTTCTGAACAAAGAATCTGGAAGAAAGAGTAGATAACCTAACGGAAATATTTCTGGTAGAATCCGTAATTCTGCTAACAGGTTGTTAACTAATCTTAGGACGCACCGTTTAACCATTTGACTCTTATTTTTCAATCTACATGACACGCATACCTGGCTACGTAAAATATCTGGCAATTCTGGCGGCTATCGTACTCACTGCTTACGTACTCATCATCGCTAAATCAATTCTCAGCCCGCTACTTACCGCTCTGATTCTGGCGTTGCTATTGCATCCGGTGAGTGCGGGTATGGAGCGTATCCGTATTCCTCGTGGAATTAGTTCGGTATTATCTATTGTACTGGTGGTACTAACTATCGCTGGCCTTTCTGTCTTTTTTTCGGCTCAGGTGCGCAACATCGGACGGGATATGAATCAGATTGAGGCCAAAATAAACGATGTGATTGATCGGAGCTCGAATTGGATGGAGATGACTATTGGTATAGAACCTCAGGAGCAAACCACCTACGTAAAGGAGTCACTGACGTCTCTGCTTCGCGGGAGCACTTCATTTTTATCCAATACGCTTTCGGCCACGGCCGGATTCTTCACGGCTTTCTTTCTGTGTATCATCTGTTTGTTCTTCTTCTTGTACTACCGAAAATTTCTCATGGCTTTTGTTTACCGCCTCTTTAAACCGGCTAACCATCGTCAAGTGGGGGATACCGTGATTAAGATTGAAAAGGTAGTACGTAGCTATATTGTAGGCCTGTTCACCGTGATTCTGATTATAGGTATTCTCAATACCGTGGGATTGATGGTTCTGGGCATTCAGCACGCTATGTTTTTCGGGGCGTTAGCGGCAGTACTTACTATTATTCCGTACATCGGGGTTTTTATCGGTTCACTACTTCCTATTTTGTTTGCCTTGGTCACCAAAGACTCGTTGTGGTACCCAATGGGGGTTGCGTTACTGTTTTGGGCAGTACAGTTTCTGGAGGGTAATTTTATCACTCCCAATGTGGTGGGGGGAAGAGTAAGTATCAACCCTTTTGCTGCTATTCTGGCGTTGTTTTTCGGCGGTATGATCTGGGGAGCAATCGGTATGATTCTATCTATTCCGATGTTGGCCATTGCTAAAGTTGTTTTTGATGAAATAGAACCATTGCAGCCCTATGGTTTCTTGCTAGGCAATCCCCCGGATAAATACACGCTAGAAAACCGCAAAGAGCGGCTTGGTAAAATGCGAATTGTGAAAAAGAAAAGCGAGCCTCAAGAATCAGTTGAACAAGCTGAGACGGAGGAAAGCGTGGTGAAGGCTTAGTAGCTTGCCAGCATACCGGCAATAGTAGCGGTCATCATACAGGCGAAGGTAGCCGCCATTAGTGCCCACAGGCCCAACTTAGAAAGGTTACCCTGCTGATTAGGGGCTAAGCTTCCGATTCCACCAATCTGAATAGCAATGGAGCTGAAATTAGAAAATCCACACAGAGCGTAAGTAGCAATAACCAAGGCTCTACCGCTGAGGGCTCCCTCCGCTTTCATCTTCGATAAATCTAGGTAGGCCACAAACTCATTGATTACCGTCTTTTGCCCCAGTAGGCTACCCACTTGCAGGGTCTGGTTCCAGTCTACTCCCATAATAAAAGCAAACCCCCGGAATAATTGCCCCAGCAGATACTCTAGCGAAAACCCATCAAACGCACCGTTGGTAGTACGCACTACAAAGGCATTTAATCCGAGAAACTCGCCTACTACTCCTGATAAAAAATAGTTAATAGCGGCGATTACCGCGATAAACGCCAGCAACATTCCACCTACATTGAGTGCTAGTTTCAGTCCTTCCGCGGCACCCCGCGAGAGGGCATCAATTACATTTACTCCCAAGTTTTCTCCGCTTACATTTAGCTCCTGACGAATAGCATCGGGCTGGGTTTCGGGTACTAGTATTTTGGCAATGACAATGGCAGCCGGGGCGTTCATAATGGAGGCGCTGAGTAGGTAGGCCGCAAAGCGGGTTTGCTCTGCCGGATTATCGCCGCCTAAGAAGGCCACATATCCACCCAACACTCCTCCGGCAATGGTAGCCATGCCGCCCGTCATCAGACACATAATCTCCGAAAGGGTCATTCCGGCAATGTAAGGCCGCACCAGTAGCGGAGCTTCGGTTTGGCCCAGAAAGATATTGCCCGCTGCCGATAGGCTCTCGGCCCCGGATAGGCGCATAGTCCGCGCCATAATCCAGGCAATACCGTAGACTACCTTTTGCAAAATACCCAGATAGTAGAGTCCAGCCGTCACGGTAGAGAAGAAAATAATGGTAGGTAGTACCTGAAATGCGAAAATGTAGCCGAACGAAGAGGTATCGACCAAGCCTCCAAACAAAAACTCAGCTCCTTGCTGAGAAAAGCTAAGAAATTTAACAAAAGCCTCACTGATCTGGTTAAAAATCTTTTTTACAAAAGGCACCTTCAGAATCAGTACCCCGGCAACAAGCTGAATTGTAACTCCTGCCCCTACCAAGCGCCAGTTAATGGCACTGCGATTTTTAGAAAATAGAAAGGCAATAAATAGTAGAGCAGCAATTCCTAAGATTCCGCGGACGTAAATCATAAACAGAGCAAGCTAGTAGGTAGGTAGAGATGCCGAAGCGGCAGATAGGCCGGAATAATTTTAGTTCCGGCGATTCATTTCATCACGGATTTTAGCGGCTTTTTCATAATCTTCACCTTTTAGCGCTTCGTCCAACAGAGCCTGGAGCCGGTCGTTAGAAAGGTCTTTAAGTTGCTCAGTTAATGGCTTCTGTTTCTTTTGTCGAGATTCAACCGGAGAAGATTGCACTTCCGATTCGCCCTCTTCGTCGGTTAGTACGATACCCGCTTCGGAAAGTACATTTTCGTTAGTGAAAATAGGCACATTAAACCGTAGCCCAATAGCGATGGCGTCTGAAGGCCGCGCATCAATTTCGGTAGTGCCGCTTCCGTCGTTGCAAATAATCTTGGCAAAGAAAACGCCTTCTTTCAAATCAGAAATAATAATTTCATCTACCGTAAAGTGAAAGCTTTGTGCAAAGGATTTAAATAGGTCGTGTGTCATCGGCCGGTTAGGCACAATCTTTTCAATCTCGATGGCAATCGCCTGAGCCTCAAACATTCCGATAATGATTGGCAATCGACGATTGCCGACGGTTTCACCCAGCACTAATGCAAACGAGCCCTGCTGCGACTGACTTGAAGAAAGGCCAAGGATTTCTAATTCAATTTTATCCACAATACGAGCAACTTAATTTTGAGAAGCTTTTATCTCTTCGGTTAATTTAGGTAAAATTTCAAAGGCATCACCTACTATTCCATAATCCGCCGCTTTGAAAAATGGAGCTTCTGCATCCTGATTAATAACTAAAATATTTTTAGAAGAATTAACTCCAGCCAAATGCTGAATGGCCCCGGAAATACCTACGGCTACGTATAAGGTCGGGCTTACTTTAACTCCAGTCTGGCCTACGTGTTCGTGATGAGGCCGCCAGCCCATGTCAGACACCGGCTTGCTGCATCCGGTAGCAGCACTTAGTGTACCGGCCAGTTCTTCAATCATATTCCAGTTTTCCGGACCCTTCAAGCCGCGACCACCTGATACCACAATATCAGCTTCGGGCAACAGAATATCGCCTTCACTTTTTTCAGTATTGGTGATTGTGGTACTAAAGTCTGAATCCGAAAGATTAACAGAAAAGGATTCAATCGAGGCTGAACCTTCGCCTTCTTCTAGCGCGATAGCGTTCTTCTTTAACGCAATTATTTTTTTGTCGCGTTCAAGTCTATTGAACGCGAAAGCTTTGCCGGTATATATACTCTGCTTAACCACAAATCCAGCATCTAAGTTAGGTAATTCCACTACATTAGGGGCTAAAGAGGCCTGTTGCTTAATGGCTACCCTTGAAGCTACTGGGTCGCCCAGTGATGATTTAGCCAGCACTAGTATGCTGGCGTTAGTTTCATTCATAGCCTGATCTATTACTGAAGCGTAGGCCTGAATCACACCCTGGTTCAGTTGCTCATCATTGGCGTGAAGCACTCGGGTTGCTCCGTATTTACCTAACTGTTCAAGCTCACTGGTTCCAACCTGATTTCCCAACGACAGAGCTACTATTTCATTTTCGCCAACTTTTGGAGCTAATGCGGCGGCGTACGCTACCGCTTCCAGTGATGATTTTTTTATTTTTCCGTCGGCATCTTCAACAAACGCTATTACTGCCATATCTTTTTCTTTCGGGTGCTGTTAATAATTTACTGAAATAACTGAAGTGCGGCGAAGAATACTGGCTTCTGGGTTTCGCTGCAGTTGAGATTGAGGCTGATCGTCTACAATACTTTCGCCTCGTTTTTAAGTGCCGCTACCAGTGCGTCTAGCTGGTCGGGCGCGAACATTTTTACCTCGCCTTTGGGCGGTGGCAACTCGTACCGAATGGTTTCGGTCATCTGCTCGTCTGCGGCAGGTTCCCTTACATTTAGTGGCTTTTTACGGGCCATCATGATTCCCCGCATATTAGGAATTTTCCACTCAGCTATCGGCTCCTGGCAACCGGCAATAAGCGGTAGCTTCGCCTCTAACTTCTCTTTGCCACCTTCAATTTCACGGGACAGTTTGGCGGTATCGCCTTCAATATCCAGCTCCATTACCGGAGAGATAGATGGCATGTCTACCAGTTCGCCTACCATCCCGTGTACCTGACCGCCGTTGTAATCAATAGACTCTCGGCCCATCAGAACCAGGTCATAGCCTCCTTCTTTCACTACTGAGGCAATCTGCTGCGCTACAAAAAACGCATCCGAAGGATGAGCGTCAATTCGAATGGCATCATCAGCACCAATAGCTAATGCTTTACGGATGGTAGGTTCGGTTTCGGCTTCGCCTACATTGAGTACAGTAACCGTGCCGCCGTGTTGTTCTTTTAGCTCAATGGCCCGGGCTAGTGAATAGTCGTCGTAGGGGCCAATAATATACTGTACGCCCGTCTGATCAAATTTGGTGTTATTATCGGTAAACGATATTTTTGAAGTCGTATCGGGCACGTGTGTGATACATACTAAAATCTTCATAACCTTCGCTTCTCTTGCTTTTTCTATGTAATAACCCTTTTTGCGCTGCGAAGTTACGTAAATCAAAAAGAAATAAAAACCAGCCTAGGGATGAATGCCGAACGCCTTGCTCACCTACTTGCTTTTCTAAAAGAAGAACCAAATGATCCGTTTACCCTATACGCAATTGCTACCGAATACTCCACACAAAATCCGGAACAGGCCCGGTTGTATTACGAGCAGTTATTGAATGAACATCCTGACTATGTGGCCACTTACTACCACGCCGCCAAGCTGTACCAAAATGCTGGAGAAACCGATCTAGCGGAAGCTACTTATAAAAAAGGTATTGCGGTGGCTCAGTTGCAAAACGATTCTTTGGCTTTGCGTGAGTTGCAAAACGCCTACAATGAATTCTTGTTTGAAGAAGAGGACGAGTAGTAATGGTCAGTTCATATGAGCCATCGGACTCTAAATCAAGTGAGTAGGAATCAATGGCAGTTTCCAAAGAATTATCACTGTACTTTATCGCTCTTATTCCGCCGGAACCATTTCGGCAAAATAGTTGGCGGTGGAAAGAATATTTTCGGGATCAGTACCAGAGTAAGGCTTCTCTGAATTCACCGCCCCATATCACATTGCATATGCCCTTTAAACTGAAGACTAAGCGTGAAGTTGAATTGGTCGAAAAATTACAAGACTTTTCTCGTATCTTTTCTCCGTTCGTGGTAGAACTGGAAAGCTTTGGTGCATTTCCTCCCCGGGTAATTTTTGTTGATGTCATAAAAAGTGCTGAACTGGAGAATCTCCAACAAACGATTAATCGGCAAATGAAAGAAGAGTTTCAAATTTTCAATGCCAATTATCAAGATCGTCCCTTCCGCCCTCACCTGACGCTAGCTTTTCGCGATTTGAAAAAAGCACAATTTTGTGAGGCCTGGGCCGAGTTTCAGCATAAGGAAGTGCGCTACACTTGGGAGGCTTCACACTTTAGCTTACTGAAGCACGATGGTCGCCGCTGGCAAACTTGGCAGGATATTTCTTTAGGAGAATAAACCTCTACCGCCCACCAATGGTAGCACTACTCTTTTGGCTACCAAATACTCGCCGAATAATAGATTGACTGTAAGCGTACGGATCGTGGCGAATTTTCTTTTCCTCAATGGATACCAACGTGAATAAGCCCCCCAACGCCTTCTCGGTAGCGTAGTCTTCCAACTCTGGCAACTCGCGAATGTTGACGTTAATATCATTGATCAGCGGAGTTTTATTATAGGCACTAATGCCATCTTTCAGCGCATCGTAGTACCTGGTAGCTTTCACCTCATCCAAAGCATTCTTAATAATTGGACGGAAAGCCCTCTCTAGTTCGGGAGAAGTGGTCCGTTTTAAGTAATTGGTAGCCGCAATACTATCACCTCGTAGGATGTTAGCCGCATCATTGATCGTCATGGAAGTGATAGCGTTTACGAAGATAGGCGCTGCTTCTTTAGCAGCTTTTTCAGCCCCCCGGTTCATAGCTTCTACAAAATCATCCACAATATCGTCGCCCACTACCGGAATTTTCCGGATATTTCGTTCCACTTTCCGCAATTCGGGGGGCATCAGAATGCGAATATCCGCTATCGGATTGTTGAGGTAACCATTGGTTTGAGAAGCCTGGCTACCTGCCGTACGAGCGCCCACCTTTAGTGCCTCCTTTAATCCAGCAGTGATTTCTCCGGTGCTAAGGCCACCGCCAGTTCCGGTATTGATATCACCCAGCACTTGCTGCATGGTATCACAGGCAACGAGTGTAGCTACCACTACACCTAGTATTACAGTCTTTATTTTCAGTATCATAAACTCGCAATCAATTAGTAAAAAATAGTAGACCGATGAAATTTTAAAATTTTGATTATCAATGGATCAAAAGAAAATATTCTTAATCCGATGACGAAATTCTGCAGTAACAAGAACAAAATAGTGCTCCATGTTCTTTAGTTTACGGTTTAATTAACAAGTCAAAA
Source organism: uncultured Flammeovirgaceae bacterium (assembly GCA_937884755.1). Taxonomy (GTDB): domain Bacteria; phylum Bacteroidota; class Bacteroidia; order Cytophagales; family Cyclobacteriaceae; genus Tunicatimonas. Next base: position 31,754 of record CAKZYJ010000124.1, on the reverse strand, counting down.
ACTATTCCATTGCGATTATGAGACCAGTTTGGGCAGAAGTTATTACGATTGGCGACGAAATTTTGTACGGACAAACCCTGGATACCAATACTCAGTGGATGGGACAGCGGCTGAATGAAATTGGCGTGAAAATTATCCGGAAAGTGGCTTTGGGTGACCAAAGAGAAGAAATTGTGAAGGGGCTAGATGAAGCATCTCAGCGAGCGGATATCATCCTCATTACTGGTGGATTGGGACCTACGAAAGATGATATTACAAAAAAAACATTAGCTGAGTATTTTGATACCCCGCTCATCATGAATGAGGAAATTCTGCAACACATCACCGATTTGTTCACTAAGCGAAACCTTAAGATGAATGCCCTGAACGAAGCTCAAGCCCTGGTTCCTCGCGACTGCACGGTGATTCCTAACTCTCAGGGAACGGCTCCCGGTATGTGGTTTGAACACGATGAAAAAGTTTACGTCTCCATGCCCGGAGTGCCTTACGAGATGGAAACCATGATGAGTGAGAGTATCATTCCGAAGTTACGGGAAGTGTTCGCCCTTCCGGTGATCTACCATCAGATGATTCAGACAGTAGGCATTGGTGAGTCGTGGCTTGCGGAGCAAATTGAGGAATGGGAGGATAATTTACCTCCCCATATCCGGCTGGCCTACTTACCCAGTTTTGGGCGGGTGAAGCTGCGACTAACAGCGGTAGGTGAAAATCGACTACAGTTGGAGGAAGATGTAGCCGCGCAGGTACGTCAGCTAGAACCAATTATTCAGAAGTACATTTATGGCTACGGAGATAAAACGCTGGAAGAAGCTGTTGGTGAGTTATTAAACGAAGCAGAGAAAACCCTAGCGGTAGCGGAAAGCTGTACCGGTGGTTTTTTAGCACATTCGCTTACCAGTATTCCTGGAAGTTCCCGTTACTTTCAGGGTGGAGTAGTGGCGTACAGTAATGCCCTAAAAACAAGCTTATTGGGGGTGCTGGAAGAAACACTGTCCAATCACTGAGCGGTGAGCGAAGAGACAATACGGGCTTTGGCTGAAGGTGGAAGGGAAAGGTTGAAAACCGAGTTTGGAGCAGCTACTAGCGGTATTGCTGGCCCCGGAGGCGGAACCCCCGATAAGCCGGTAGGAACCGTCTGGATTGCGGTAGCAGGGCCTGGGGAGACCGTGGCTAAAAAAATCTTGCTTTCCAATAATCGCTTGGTGAATATCCGACGAAGTACGGTAGTAGCCTTGAATATGCTACGAAAGTTGATTCTTAAGTCACTTGCGAACCGGTACTAATATCGTAACTTTGACCACTATTTTTTGAGTCAAGACTTGTATAACATATGGCAACGGTGGAAATGGTACTGCCTGCAATGGGCGAAAGCATTATGGAGGCGACGGTGCTGCAATGGTTGAAAAAGGAAGGTGATCCCATTGAGCAGGACGAATCAATTTTGGAGGTAGCAACCGACAAAGTAGATACTGAAGTGCCCGCCTCGGAAGGTGGTATACTACAAAAAATATTAGTACAGGAAGGCGATATAGCTCAGGTTGGTAAACCTATTGCCATTATCGGAAAAGAAGGCGAAGAGGATGAAGAAGTTACTGTTCCTGTAGGCGAAGCAGAAGCCAGCGTATCACAAGAGGCACAGATTCCGGTAGCTGATGTTGGGCGAGCAGGTACGGTACCTAAAACTCAGACTTCTCGGTTCTACTCACCTCTAGTAAAAAATATCGCTCGTAAGGAAGGAATTCCATTGGCTGAATTAGAGCAGATCAAAGGCACTGGCAAAGAGGGGCGGGTTACTAAGAAGGATATTCTTAATTACATAGAATCCGGCGCCAAAAAGCCAGACAACGGTCACTCTACAACTAGTACTATCAGTCCGCTTCCATTGGCTTCTGTTACCGCTAATGAAGGAGATGAGGTGATTCCGATGGATCGGATGCGGAAGATGATTGCGGCCCGTATGCTAGATTCCCAGCGAATCGCTGCGCATGTTACTTCATTTGTTGAAGTAGACGTAACCAATCTGGTACTGTGGCGAAATAAGGTGAAAAAGGCCTTCGAGCAGCGAGAAGGCGAGAAGTTGACGTTCACTCCCATTTTTGTGGAAGCTATTGCCCAAGCGCTTAAAGATTATCCCATGGTTAACGTGTCGGTAGATAGTGATAAGATTATCAAACGCAAGCATATCAACATTGGAATGGCTGTGGCATTACCTGATGGTAATTTGATTGTGCCGGTGATCAAAGATGCTGACCAGTTAAGTTTACTCGGTTTAGCCAAGCAAGTAAACAAATTAGCAGAAAAGGCGCGTACCAGTCTATTGAGTGCCGATGATTTGTCTAACGGCACCTACACCTTATCCAATATTGGCTCTTTCGGTAATATTTTAGGAACGCCAATTATTATGCAGCCTCAAGTAGCTATTCTAGCGATAGGTACTATCACGAAAACACCTAGCGTAGTAGAAACTTCTTCCGGCGATGCAATTGCTATCCGCCACAAGATGTATTTGTCACATTCTTACGATCATCGGGTAGTGGATGGAGCCTTAGGCGGCCTGTTCGTGAAGCGGGTAGCCGACTACCTTGAACAGTTCGATGTTGATCGGGTATTGTAATTCATGTCTGCCAAACAGTCTTGGTGCTTTGTAAAATGAGAAAGACTCCAGCATAAGGCAATGCGAAAAGCAATGCCCCTGCCGAAGCCTTAACTCAAACCACAAAGTAAAAATCTAACCCGTATTCTTTCTGAGTGGCAATTAATATGTTTTTGCTGCTAAAGTAGCCAATGCGTTCGCTACCTTAAATCCTGCATCAGAGGCAGCCTGGGTATTCAATTCAAACCCCAACTTGGAATCTCTGGTAGCAATAAAATTGATGTGGGAACCTTTCTGAACGATATTGTCTAACTCGGTTATCACTAAAGCACCTTCTTCTTGAAGTTGTTGAATATCCTCAGCTTTCACACGTGCACCTTGGGTAATGAAAACGATATCACTTTTCTGCGCCTCGATAATTGAGTTGCATTGGCGCACTACAAACTTTTTGTTTTTAATCGTCTTCTTCTTCTCCGAAATATCAACCATTTCGCGGTAAGCTTCGGCTTTGCCGATAACGCTTACCGTGAATTCATCTTTATCTATATTATCCGGCCATTCAATGTAGCGGCTGAAGTTATAAATGAAGATTGGATGATACTTGTACTCTTGCGCTTGTGCCAGATTCGCGGTAATCAGCACGAAAAATAGCAATCCGATGGTCTTTCTCATATACAAATTGTTTACCTGCTGTAAAGTAAGAGCGATACACAAATATGAAATCAAAATTAGAAATATTATACTAATTATTGGAAAAATTATTACTTAGTCAGTGATAACCAATATTTTAATGTATAGCTTAGAAATATGAAATTTTCAAGTATAAAATGATCAATAATATTAAATAAAAATGGTTAAGTAATACTTTTTCCATAAATATGATATTGGAATAACATCCTAACAAGATTGAAGGTACATCGGAAAAGGGCTGCCTTGCAGAATAGAAGACGGTAGGATTAATTTTTTTAAAATATGAAAACCGAATTATACTACAATCGCTTTCGTTGGTGTATTATAGTACTTCAAGCCGATTGCTATTATGTTATTAGATATTGCTCTCTTCGGATTAGCGTTCCTATTTGCTATACCAGCTATAACTGGTTACTTCGCTTACAGTCACGGTAGGTCGTTCTGGCTGTGGTTTGGTTTAGGCTGTTTCTTTCCGTTTATCTCAAATATTATATTAGCGATACTATGCTGGAAAGCAGCCCGAAAAGAAGAGCGACGGCGGGTAGGTGTAATGACTCGTTATGAAGATCGTTATATGCAACGAGAAGTAGTCCAGATAGCACAACCCCAACCTCGCAATCAAGAGAAGACTTCCTGATTTTAACTTCTCACAGAAAATAGTAATTTCATAGGTTTAAATCCGATCATAACCTATGAGATATTCCCTGATTTGCCTGCTGGCATTTATCATTTCCTGTACCACCTCTGAAAAACCCCATAATTTCACTTTAACGCAACTACCCAGCCAGAAGGTCTCACTTACTGATCTATCGGCTTTTAAAGAATCGCCAGCCAACTGGCAGATAGCCGGTAGCGTATACGCTGACCGTCACCAGGAGCGAGCTATAGAGTCTGAGCTAGGTACTGGCATACTGGTGAATAGTCCTCAGGAGTCTACCGGAAAGAACTTATTTACTGCATTTGAACACGGTGACCTGGACGTGGAACTGGAGTTCATGATGGCTACCTCTTCCAATTCGGGGGTTTATTTACAGGGGAGATACGAGGTTCAGTTACTTGATAGCTGGGGCGAAGATAGTGTAAGATTTGCTGATTGCGGCGGCATCTATCAGCGTTGGCAAAATGAACAAGGCTTTGGAGGAGTGCCGCCCCGTACCAATGCCTGTTACGCCCCCGGTTTATGGCAGCATCTGTCAGTAAAGTTTGAAGCGCCCCGCTTCGATGCTCAAGGAAAAAAGGTTCGGGATGCTCTGTTTCGGAAAGTAGTGCTTAACGGAGTAGTTATCCACGAAAATGTTTCGGTGAGTGGCCCTACCCGTGCAGCTGCTTTTGACGATGAACAGGCGTTAGGTCCACTAATGCTTCAGGGTGACCACGGCCCGGTTGCTTTCCGTAATATCCGATACAAGCGTTACGGAGCCGAAAAAATTACTTTCAGTAATATTGAGTATGAGTTTTACGAAGGAAAATTTTTAACTGCTGACACGCTCACTGCGCTTGAACCTACCCGTAGCGGGCAGTCAGATTCAGTAAGTTATCATCTCGCCCAACAACCTCAGGAATATGCCTTGATTTTCTCCGGAACACTAACTGCTCCCACAAGTGGCGATTATTTAATGGCTTTGCGTACCGCTGGAGCCAGTTGGTTGTGGATAGACAACCAAGAGGTAGTTGATCACACTCAGGGCCAGCGATTGGATGAACCTGGCTACGGTGAGGTGCATCTTGATCAGGGAGAGCATTCATTTAAGTTAATCTTTAGTAAACCTGGGCAAGGATGGTGGCAAGGGTTGGCCTGGGAGTACGAAGGTCCGGAAATTCCAGTCACTGCGTTGCACGCTCCGGGATCGGTGCCAATACAGAAACCGCCGCCACCGCACGTAGTAGAAGTTTCGTCAGAGCCTGCTTTACAACGGGGGTTTTGGTGGTTAGATGAAGAAACCAAAAAGACGCACACTATTGCCGTAGGCTTGCCATCTGCAGTAAACTATGTGTACGATTTGCGTAATGGGGCCTAGCTCTCCGCTTGGGGTGGAAGAATTGTGGATGCCACCCTGCTGAGGCACAGCCGAGGCGAAGATCAGACGCTTACCCCGCTGGGAGGTGAGGTTCCACTGTTGAGCCGACCGCTGCTGGCCCAGTTAGCTTCGTCCCAAAGTGCTTGGCCCGATTCGGTAGATATGGAATCGGACACATTTCGCTACGCGGGTTATCAACTTAATTCAGTAGGAGTACCGGTGTTTGAGTACCATTTGAATGGCGCTCGCTTACAAGATCACATTGGTCAGAAGCTGGAGGAACGTAGCTTAACCCGAAATATTACCGTTGACTTTGATCAGTCAGCGTCTTCGTTGTACTGCTTATTGGCGGAGGGAAAATCTATTGAGCATTTGCCGGACGGTAGCTACGGAGTAGATGATTTCCGTTACTATCTCACTATTAATGATGCACCGGCTAGCCCTATTGAGCGACAACAAAACGGACAAACTCAACTACTGTTGCCCATCGCAACTCAGGCTGATCCAACAAATATATCTTATACCATTACCTGGTAACCTGACATTTATGAGAAAGCTACTTTTATCTTTTCTACTTATATGCATTAGCTTGGGCTGGTTGCAAGCCCAGTCGGAAGATGACTACTACCGCATCGAGACCATTCCTATCCCCGACAGTATCGTGTTGGAAGTTGGTGGGTTAGCTTTTTCCGACGATGGTCAGCTGGGAGTTTCTACTCGCCGGGGCGAGGTATGGCTGTTAGATAAGCCGACGTCGGACCGGCCTACATTCTCTCGTTTCGCTCACGGGTTGCATGAACCTCTAGGGTTAGCTTACCGGAAGGGGGCGTTTTATACTACCCAACGAGCCGAGATTACAAAGCTCACCGATACGAATCAGGACGGAAAAGCGGATCGCTATCAGTCTGTTTACTCCTGGCCGCTATCGGGTAATTACCACGAGTATTCCTACGGGCCACTCTTCTTACCTAACGGCGATATGCTGGTTACCCTGAACTTGGCCTGGATTGGCTACGGTGAAAGCTTAGCTAAGTGGCGAGGGTGGTTACTAAGAATCACCGAAGACGGGAACATGACTCCCATTGCTACCGGATTGCGTTCGCCAGCAGGTTTTGGTTTTGACATGAACGGGGAAGTATTTTACGGTGAAAACCAGGGTGATTGGATAGGTTCGGGCCGTATTACCCATCTGGAAAAGGGCGATTTTGCCGGAAACCCCGCTGGGCTTAACTGGAGCCAGGAGCCAAATTCTCCTTTAGGTCTTGAGCGAGAAATGATTCCGGATTCGGTAGGGCTGATGCACGAATTTGCCAAAAATGTTTCTAGCGTAAAACCCCCTACGGTTTGGTTTCCGCATACGATTATGGGAATTTCTACCTCCGATATTCTAACTGATACCACTAAGGGGGGCTTTGGCCCGTTTGCTGGTCAGATGTTTGTCGGCGATCAGGGGCACAGCAAAGTGATGCGGGTATTTTTAGAAGAAATTAACGGTGAATATCAGGGTGCTTGCTTTCCTTTCCGGGAAGGCTTTTCGTCGGGAATTTTGCGGATGCGCTGGGGGCCGGACGATAATATGTACGTAGGCATGACCAGCCGAGGTTGGCGTTCTACTGGACCCGAACCCTACGGGCTGCAAAGGTTGGTTTGGACTGGGAAAACGCCCTTCGAAATCAAAGCCATTCGGGCCGTAGCTAATGGGTTTGAACTGGAATTCACCATGCCCGTAGACGAAACGACTGCTTCTCAGATATCATCTTACCCAATTACGAACTTCATCTACAGCTATCATCGCAAGTACGGAAGCCCCATCATCAATCAGCAAGCCTGTATAGTACACCATGCGGAAGTCTCGGCTGATCGGATGAAGGTTCGCCTGCATGTGGACGGGCTCCGTGAAGGCTATATTCATGAGATAAAGGTAGACGGAGTGCGGTCAGCCAGCGGCCAGCCATTGCTGCACGATGTTGGATATTACACCCTTAACCACTTTGCTGAGGGTACCGAGGTAGCAGCCCCCATTGCTCAGAACGAATCTTCCGAAGCGCAGGACTGCGAAGCCTCCGAAAAGCGAGTAACTGAAATGCCCGAAGATTGGGACGAGCCTGATGTGGTAATTACTGTTGGCACTGAACCTGGCCTCAAGTATGATCTTGCTGATTTTACCGTAGCCGAAGGGGCGAAGGTGCAGATTACCTTCAATAATAATGATGATATGCTGCACAATCTGGTAGTGACTGAGCCTGATGCTGCGGACCAAGTGGGTGAGGCTGCCATGCAGCTAGGCTTGGCCGGTGATGTTCAGGGCTACGTGCCTGTTACGGATGAAGTGCTATTCCATACCTGCATTTTACAGCCCGAAACCTCAGAAAGTATTTACTTTGTAGCTCCCTCGCCCGGCGATTATGAGTTCGTTTGTACTTTCCCAGGTCACTACAAAGTAATGCGGGGCAAGATGTACGTTACTTCCCAAGAAACTGCCGTCCGATAACATCGGTAGGAACAATGACTAATCGCGCAGCGACTGTCATGTCCTACTTTTTTTGATAGGAAATGATGTTGCCAACTATCATCCCCAGTATAGTTGCGCCTAATCCCCAGAGTAGGCTAGGGGTTGAAGTTTCTATGTAGTCGAAGAACAACCATCCGACCATGCCGAAGCCGATAGAAAGTAGAGCACCTAATTCAGTAGCTTTTTTCCAGTATAGCCCGGCCATGAGCGGTACAAATAGGGAAACCAGGCTAAGTACTGAAGACAAAGCTACCAGGTCGTAAATGTTAGTCTTCAGCGAAGCCATTACGGTAGAGGCCAATGCCACGGCCACCACTGATCCTCGCAGTACGCGTAACAACTGCTTATCGCTCTGAATCTTCCAGTGGGGTTTGATAATATTTTCGGCCAGGATGGTAGCCGGTGCAAGTATGGCTCCGCTGGTAGTGCTCATAATAGCCGATAGCAGAGCACCGAAGAATAAGATTTGTAATCCCACTCCGGTATGCTGGAGAACCACCGTAGGAAGCATAAGCTGAGCGTCAGCAACAGAACCCAATAGGTTAGGATATACCTGAACAGTACATAGCCCGATAAAGAGCGGAATAAACCCTACCGTCAGATACATACCCGCCCCTAAGTAAGAAGCCTGAACGGCGATTTTCTCAGAGCGAGCCGCCATTACCCGCTGGAAGACATCCTGCTGAGGAATAGAACCTAAACCAATCGTAATCCAGGCTGCCAGATAGTGTAAAGAACTTTCTAACGTAGGTTCAGGAATAGCACGGAAAAATCCCTCCGGTGTTTTCGCCAAAATAGATTGAATGCCTCCGGCTGCGTGGCCTAAGTCAAGAGCCAGAAAGAGTAATCCGGCAATAATAACAATAGTCTGAATAAAATCGGTAATAGAAATAGCCCAGAGGCCACCTACGTAGGTGTAAATCAGTACCACGGCAGTACCAACCCAAATGCCTACGAGTGTGGGAATACCCGCTACCGCCTGGAACAATATACCAAGAGCCACGAGCTGAGCGGCAATCCACCCAAAGTAAGAAGGAACCATACACAAACTGGATAGCAGCTCTACCCGCCGACTGAACCGGTCCCGGTAAAAATCACAGAAGGTTAGAATGTTTAATCGGTACAGAGGGCGAGCGATGAGCAAACCCACTAGCACCAGACACAAGGCAGCGCCGAAGGGGTCCTCAATCACTCCAATTAGTCCGTGTTCTACAAATTCAGAAGAAGCACCCAGCACAGTTTCGGAACCAAACCAGGTAGCGAATAAAGCCGAAGAAGCTAAGGCTAAAGGAAGCCGTCGCCCGGCCAGCACGTAATCCTGGCTGCTTTTAATCCAGCGAGAGGAGATAACACCAATAAGTATGGTTACTAGTAAGTAGCAACTAATGAAAGTAAGCAGCAATCCAGCGAAAGGTAACGATAAGAAAATGTAAATTTATAAAAAGTTCACGGGCCAATCGGCAATAAGCCTCGGCTATTGGCTTGCCTTTGGAGTACTCATGTTTTTTAAACTAAACCATACCCAAAGTGTCGCTAGTCATCCACTGCCTGATTAACCAGAATGCGAAACCTCCAGCCGGTATCGTCACCATTGCTGCCCCGGATCTGCTTCATCAGTATGCCGATCAGTTCCTCCTGAGGGTCGGCAAAGTACTGGGTATTGAAGTAGCCGCCCCAGTCGAAAGTACCTGCGCTACCCTGGCCACCCTGATCTTGTCCCTTCTGATTAAGCACGCCGAAGGCCAGTCCATAGTAACGTCCGTCACCCTTCCAAAAATCACCAATCTGATTGCCCATGATAGATTTTACCGTAGTTCGGCTCAAAATACGTATCCCGTTTAGTTCACCACCATTGAGATACATCTGCAAAAACGTTGCGTAATCTTTGGCGGTGCTGCTCAGCCCCGCTCCGCCGGCAAAAAATGTTTTTGCTCCCTTAACTGGAAAGTCAGCATCGTAGCCATTGCCGGAGTATTTTTCCCACTGTGCACCGTTTCGTTGCTGCACGGCTACCAGCCGATTGGCTTTGTTGCTGGGCAGATAAAACCAGGTATCGTTCATACTCAGGGGCTCGAAAAGATGTTCTCGTAAAAACTCATCAAAGGGTTGGCCCGACATAATTTCTACGAAATAACCGAGCACATCCAGTCCTTCGGCGTAGGAGTACTTCTCACCCGGATTAAAGTGCAGTGGCAATTTTGCTAGCTTTTTAATGTTCTCCTCAATGGTGATGTCGTCCGTAGTAAACGCATCAATGATACCAGCTTTCTGATAGATCATTTTAAACCGCTCGTCGCCGTCAATAAATCCGTATCCCAACCCCGAAGTATGCGTTAGCAAGTGGCGAATGGTAATTTCTTTATCGGCAGGCTTGGTCGTATAGGTAGTGTCGGCGTAGCGAAAACGGTCTAGCACCTGAGGGTTTTTAAACTCAGGAATATACTTGGAGATAGGATCATCCAGGCGAAATAATCCTTCTTCCCACAGCATCATAACGGCGGTAGCGGTAACTGCCTTGGTTTGGGAGGCAATTCGGAAGATAGCGTCTTTTTGCAACTTGTTTCCAGAAGGATCGGCGGTACCAAAGGCTTTATGATACACAATTTTGCCGCGTCGGGCTACCAGAGCTACCAGGCCGGGCACCTTATCATCTTCTATCGCGTCTTTCGCCATTGCATCAATCCGGGCTAATCGTTCGGCCGACATACCCACACTCGCCGGTCTGGCTTCAGTTAGCGGAGGAGATTGTTGGCTGGACTTGGTTTGGGCAGAAACGGTTAGGGTAAAGACAAGGAGTAAAATGGTTAGTAGGTGTTGCATAGCAGGTTTAGGATTGAATATGGCTAAAATAGGGAAATTACTTTTTTCTTTATAAGTAGGTTTCTGGAAGACGTAATTTGTATGATGGTAAAAGATATTTGACTACGAGAAGAGTTCAAGAAAAGAACAATCAGAATATGGAAAGAAAGATTGAAGTTGAGATAAGCGAGATAAAAGAAGTATTCCTACTACTAGAAGACCTAAATGACTTCTTTCATCAGAGAGAAAAATACTCTGATATTAAAGCATTCGCCGCTCAAAATTATAAAAGAATACACAAGTGCTATTATAAGACATTATGGAATTGGTTTCCTGAAGATGTTTAAGAAGAGATTCTGAATCGCTAGCAGTCGATGAACTATTCGTCTAGTTGATTTTACAAACTCACCATCTCACCCTTTTCGGGGTCCCACACTTTTAGCTTTAGGCAGGCGATCATGTCGCGGGGGTGCAGAGTAGTGGTAATGGGATTTTGAAGCTCGGGCATTTCCTCCATCGTTTCTTTCAGCCGGTAGAAAGGTATGCGGTGGTTGATATGATGCACGTGGTGGTAGCCGATGTTTCCGGTAAACCAGTTCATAACCGGATTCATCACCAGAAAGCTGGTAGACTGGATGGCCGCATTGGCGTAATCCCAGTCTTTATTCTCGGCAAACGTAGCTCCCGGAAAGTTATGCTGGGCGAAGAAAAGGTAAGAACCTAATCCGTGCGCCAATATAAACGGTAGTAGCCAACTGAAGAACAGAGCACTCAAACTACCAAAATAGAAGATAATGCTGGCAATCGTGAAGTGAAGAATCAGCGCAATGGCTGAATCCCAATGGTTCTTGGGGCTTTTTATAATCGAACTTACGTTAAAATCAAAAATGAAAAGCGTGAGATAGCCGGAAAAGATTGTAAGCGGATGACGGGCAGCCAGATAGGCGAATCGCTGTTTAGAGGACATTCGGTAAAATTTCTCCTTACTCACCAGTGGGTAAGAGCCAATTCCCCCACTTGAAAGCTTAGAATTATTGTGGTGATGATGATCATGCGTTCGCTTCCAGATAGTGACTGGAGCTAACACAAAAATTCCAAAGATCGTCATGATTACCTCGGCCAATTTCGATTTCTGTAGTATTGCCCGATGCAGATAATCGTGGTAAATCACGAAGAACTTAACAATAAACAGTGCGCTTATCTCACTAAACACAAGATTGAAAGCCGAATGGATAGACCAATTGTAGTCTAATGTAGTACCTAAAATAGCCAGTGTCAAATAAGCTAAGGTGCTAAACGTGTACCGCCAGCTTTTGCTGCGGTCCTCTACCGCGTATTCTTTACTAGCTAGAATCAGTTTTTTTCCGGTACGTAGTTTGGTCGGTTCTTCTATAATAGTATCCTCGTATGTGATCATATTAATTTTTTACGGGTCTTTCAATCTCATTAGAAGCAATACTCTCTGTGGATCGTTTATGTTTCCAACGTTTATGAGACCAAAGCCAGGTTTCAGGGTACTTTTGTATTCCTTCTTCTAAAATTTTATTAAATGCAACAGTAATTTCGGTGTCAGAAGTTTCCTTAGGGTGTTCGGTTAATAGGGTAGGATGCACTTCGTAATACCCCCTTTTCACTCGTTCTACCTGCATATAAACCACGGGATAGTCCAGCATCTTAGCCACCTTTTCCGGGCCTACAAATACGGCGGTGTCTTGATGGAGAAACTCTATCCACATCGCCGAAGTAATTGGACTGGGAGCCTGATCAGCAATCAACGCCGTAGCACTAATTGTTTTCTTATTGGCGATCATGCTTCTGAGCGTATTGCTCTTAGGAATTATCTTCGTCGTAAATTTAGTCCTGGAACCGCTAAATACCTTTTCAAAGTAAGCATTTGTCAGTGGACGATACACCACAAATAATTGATGCTTACAACTTAGCGAAAAGCAGGGGCCAGCCCATTCCCAGTTCCCTAAATGTCCCATGACAATTACAATACTCTTGCCCTGCTCGTGGAGGTGATCTAGCATCTCCACGTTTTGCATTTTTACTCTACTACGAACGTGTTCTTCATTCCAGGTAATTGTCTTTACTGATTCCACAATGAGGTCGCAGAGGTAGCGGTAAAAGCCCTTACAGATACTTTTTATCTCCTTATCGCTGCGTTCTGGAAATGAATTCTTTAGGTTATTTAGTACTACTGATTTTCGGTACCTGATAACATAATAAACTAGCAAATAGAATGCATCCGAAATTCTATACAATAACCAAAACGGGCTTTTGGAAACTAAAATAACAATGGGATAAAGGAGGTAGAAACCTAACGCTTGCATAAATACTAACGAAACAAATAGGTCAAGGACAACATCAGTGCCAAGAGTGTGCAATCTCGCGATTATCGTTAGAACAACCTAATTGAGCCTCTTTAAACTATTCTCAAATTAACAGGCCTGTTAACAAAGAAAATAGCCATGAATGTTCCAAATAGTGCGATTGAACTGCAACAGACGAATAAATTCGTAAAACGAACTGATTGGTGGCTATGAACATGTTTCGTTGGCAGAAAAGCGAATTGTTAGTACCTTTAGTGCCCTACCGCTGTTTATCGCGGGAAACTAAACTTTTCATGCACTCGACTAACCATATTTTTTTATGTTTACTGACCAAGATAAAGCGCAACTTGAGCGGCGGGGTACCGACCCGGCCGTAGCCGAACAGCAAGTCCAGAGTTTTCGGGAAGGATTTCCACACCTGGAGATTGTAAAAGCCGCCACCATTAACGACGGTATTTTGCGGCTGAGCGACGACTTATCTGCTGAATATGCTAAAGAATACGATGAGGCCTCTCCTAACTTAAGAGTAGTGAAGTTTGTGCCGGCTTCAGGGGCGGCTAGCCGGATGTTCAAGCAACTGTTTCAGTTTCAGCAGAGCTACTCCGGTAGCGACACCGACTACGAAAACTTGGTAAATGACCCTAAGCAGCGCGATGTGTTTATGTTCTTTAAGCGCATCAATGATTTTGCCTTTTACGAAGACTTAAGTGCAACCCAGCAGCGCAAGGGGATGGGACTGAACGAAGCAATTCTTCAGCGTCGCTATACCGAAGTGCTGGACAGCCTGCTAAACGAAGAAGGACTGAACTACGGTAGCCTGCCGAAAGGGCTACTTAAATTTCATCGTTATGGTACCAGCTCCCGTACTCCGGTGGAGGAACACTTGGTAGAGGGCGCCCACTATGCCCGCGACCAGAACAACAATGTATATCTGCACCTCACTGTTTCGCCCGAACACCGAAAGGCCTTTGAGCAGCACGTAGCCGCGGTAAAAGGCCACTATGAAAAGCATTTCGGAGTGCGCTACTACGTGACTTTCTCTGAGCAAAAGCCATCTACCGATACGCTAGCGGTAGACATGAACAATGAACCCTTCCGGGAGGAGAACGGTGAAATACTGTTCCGCCCCGGTGGGCACGGTGCCTTAATTGAGAACCTGAACGACCTGGCAGGAGACTTAGTATTTATCAAAAACATCGATAACGTAGTACCGGATCGCCTGAAGGAAGATACGTTCCGAAATAAGAAACTACTGGGCGGAGTACTGCTAGCCTATCAGCAAAAGATTTTCGAGTACTTAAATCTAATGGACGAATCTGAGGAAATATCGGAGGCGAAGCTAGAGGAGATGCGGGAATTTGTGGAAGATCAACTGTGCGTGCTACCCGAGCAGGTATTTAGCTCAATGGATGGTGCTCAGAAAGTAGTCTTCCTAGAGGAGATGCTGGATCGCCCGATTCGGGTGTGCGGGATGGTAAAAAACGAAGGCGAACCCGGTGGCGGGCCGTTCTGGGCGGTTAATCCCGACGGTTCTACTTCCCTGCAAATTATTGAAAGCGCTCAAATTGATATGACTGATCCCGACCAGAAATCGGTTTGGGAAAACGCTACGCACTTTAATCCGGTAGACATTGTTTGCTCCCTGAAAGATCATCGGGGCGAAAAGTTTGATTTAACGCGTTACGTAAACCACAAGGCTGGGTTTATCTCCAAAAAATCGAAGGACGGGCGCGAACTGAAAGCCCAGGAGCTACCTGGCCTATGGAACGGGAGTATGTCGGACTGGACGACTATTTTTGTGGAGGTTCCGATCGTCACGTTCAATCCGGTGAAAACCGTAAACGATCTGCTCCGGGAGCAACATCAATAACCGGAGGCTGGATTCCGGAAACCAGAGGCCGTATTTTTATTTCCGGTCTCCAGATTCCGGCCTACAGTCTCCCAAATACTATATTATCGCTACTACCGACAACAACCCCTACGTACTTCGCCCCGACGCCATACAGGAGCCTCCGCATACCTTTTGGGGTACGCTTCAAAAGTTGGGGCCGGGGTTTATTCTATCGGCCGCCATTGTTGGCTCAGGTGAACTGATCGCTACCACTACGCTAGGGGCTCGGGCGGGCTTCGTTACCTTCTGGGTGATCATTTTAAGCTGCTTAGTGAAAGTGACGCTACAACTGGAGTTTGGCAAACACGCAATCTACACTGGCGAAACTGTTATGGCCGCCTTCAACCGGCTGCCGGGACCTAGCTTCCGAGGTACTAACTGGACGCTATGGACGTGGCTGTCCATCCAAATTTTTAAACTGTTGCAGGTAGGCGGTATTGTGGGGGGGGTGGCGCTGACGCTGAACATTGCCTTTCCATCGGTGAGCGTTACCATTTGGGCCTTTGTGTCGGCTATTTTGGCTTCCTTACTCATTTTTCAGGGATACTATCAATTTATTGAAAAGTTCGCCATCATTATGATTGGGCTGTTTACCCTGCTCACCTTTGCCTCCCTGTTTTTTCTTCAGTATACTCCTTATGCTTTATCCTGGGAGAATGTGGCTTCTGGACTGCAATTTCAACTACCGGCTAGTGCTGTGGTAATAGCTTTGGGAGCATTCGGTATCACCGGGGTAGGGGGAGATGAAATTATGTACTACAACTACTGGTGCATTGAGAAAGGTTACGCCCGCTTTACCGGTCCACGTGATGATGCGGACGAGGGATGGCTTCGTCGGGCCAAAGGTTGGATTCGGGTAATGTACTGGGATGCTATTCTATCTATGATTGTGTATACCGTAGTAACCGCCGTTTTTTACTTGTTAGGAGCGGCTATCCTACACGGTAGTGGGGACATACCGGAGGGCTACCAGATGGTAGAAGCCCTCTCCCGCATTTATACCGAAACCCTGGGGCCAGAAGCTAAATCGATATTCCTGTTGGGGGCTTTGGTAGTGTTGTTTTCTACCTTATTTGCTGCTCTGGCTAGCTGGACTCGTGTTTATTCAGACTGCTTTGGTCAGATGGGCTGGATTGATTTTTACGACCCTCAGGTACGGCGGCGTAGTATTGCCATACTAGCCTGGATTTTTCCCCTAACCTGGACATTGTTGTTTCTGTTTATCCAACTTCCGGTACTAATGATACTGGCAGGTGGTTTTGTCACATCTATTCTGCTGCTGGTTATAGTATATGCTGCCTATCAGTTCCGCTACCGACGTTTGCCGGTTGTACTGAAACCTACCCTCGTTTATGACATCGCCTTCTGGGTAAGCGCTTCCGTTATTATTCTCATAGGGTTGTACAGTATTGCGAAAATTTTTTAGTTAGACCTTTAGAAACTGTTCTTAGAGGTTTTCATCATGATTTATACATTGTGTTTTCCCGAAAAAATCGGTAGCATTGTTACTATCAACTAATCTAACTCCGTCTTGAAACTACCTACACTCTTTCTTCTGATTCTGTTCTTTATTAGTTTCCAATTTTCTTTCTCTCAGGAAAAAGCCCGCGTCGTAGTACTGACTGATATTGAAAATGAACCCGACGATGCCCAGTCGCTGGTTCGTTTTCTGGTGTACGGTAACCACTACGATACGGAAGCTCTGATTGCCACTACTTCTACCCACCTGCGCGATACTACGGCCGAATGGCGCATCCGAGAAATTGTGGAAGCCTACGGCAAAGTACGAGATAATCTATTGCTGCATGAGCCAGGATTTCCCACCGAAGATCATTTTCACTCAATTACGAAAAAGGGAATCGCTCGCTACGGGATGGATGGAGTGGGGGAAGGTATGGACTCGGAAGGATCGGATTGGCTGATAGAAGTGGTAGATAAAGAAGGTGAACGCCCAGTATGGGTAACGGTTTGGGGGGGAGCTAATGTGCTGGCGCAAGCCCTTTGGAAGGTTCGGCAAACCCGCACTCCAGCGGAGCTAGATAATTTCGTAGCTAAAATGCGAGTGTATACCATTTCGGATCAGGATAATTCGGCATCCTGGATACGGAAAGAGTTTCCCGATCTGTTTTATATCGTAAGCTCCGGTGAGAATTACCGACATGCTACCTGGTCGGGCATATCGGGTGAACCCTGGTACAAGTTTGCGTCGGGTGCTGATACCACTTTAGTTAAAAATCCGTGGTTGCGAGAGAATATTATGGAAGGGCACGGGCCGCTGGGCGCTCAGTATCCCGAAGTGGAATACGCGATGGAGGGCGATACTCCCAGTTTTCTATCGCTGATTAATAACGGTTTGAATGTTCCTGAACGCCCTGACTACGGAGGTTGGGGTGGCCGGTACGAGTTATACCAACCCCGGTTTAAGCCTTACCGCCACCGGGAGCACGAAGAACCGGAGTCTCGACCTATCTGGACCGACACCCAGGACGAAGTAGTAGGCAATGACGGACGTGTTTATATTGATAACCACGCTACTATCTGGCGCTGGCGGGAAGCCTATCAACATGATTTTGCCGCTCGCATAGACTGGTGCGTTCAATCGTACGAAGAAGCCAATCATCCACCTGAGGCGGTAGTGGCTGGTGAACAAGAAGTAGCTATTGCTGTCGGGGAAGAGATTACGCTTGATGCATCGGGAAGTTCCGACCCGGATGGGGATGAGTTACGCTACCAGTGGATTCATTATCCCGAGGCAGGAAATTACTGGGAGCGGTTCTGGTCAGGGTTTATTGAGTTGAAAAATACTGACCAACCAAAACTACAAGTCAAAGTTCCATCCAGGGCAAAACTGTCGACACCTCAGTCAACCCACCTCATTTTGCAGGTAACCGATAACGGCACGCCCAGCCTTACCCGCTACCAGCGAATTATTCTGAACCTGATGCCACCTAAGAATTGATTCTAGGAAAATTACTAGGGCACTTTTTGAGTGCCTAATCGGAAAATTTGCAATGGCCCATTGTTAACTCCTACCAGGACTTGCGTGCTCTGGTCGCCCTGTATCACTTCCAGACTTTTCACATTGCTAGGTACAAAGAAGCCACTTTCAGCCGGGGTTAGTGGAGTGAATTCACCCTTGCCATTTCCTAACAGTACTAAACCAACCCCAGCATCATTACGGGCGGTTTCTATCTCGGCTCCGTACAGATTACCGGCCAGAAGAATATCCAGATGTTGATCCTGGTTATAGTCGGCAATCAGAATATCATTTACTGAGGAGAACTGAGCTTCGTTGGGTAATGTGTGAAACTTGAATGAGCCATTGCCATCGTTTTCCAGGTAAGCCGAAGCAAAAGTAGTAGCTTCGTAGTTCAGGGATTCTTCCAGATTGTCTTCTTCGTATACATCCACTAAGTCGGCCGCGGCAAACAACTCGTAAGACTTAAACTTATCTTTAATCATGGGCACCTGCTGAGAAGAACAGGAACGACCCCGCAGCGGATACTGTACCCCAAAGTTGTAGTAAGCCAGTACCACATCCTTCGATCCGTTTTCATCGAAGTCGTAGTAATAAACCTCGAAGGGTTCTTCTTCAGTAGCCTGATACTTGTAGTTCAAACCTAAGTTGCCCGCTACCAAATCCTGATCACCGTCGCCATCCATGTCGGCGGCAGTAACACTAAACCACCAGCCCTTGCTTTGGTCTAGACCGTACTCAGCGGTTACGTCAGTAAAGCCATTTCCTTCATTTTTGAGTAGGGTGACCGGCATCCACTCGCCTACCAATACTAAGTCCGGCAAACCGTCTCCGGTAAAATCTGTCCAGGAAGCATCATTTACCATCCCGATTTTTTTCAGGTCGGGAGCGAGGCGATCAGTAACATCAGTGAAAGTACCACCCTCGTTCATCAGTAAAGCGCTGCTGGTAGGTTCCGGGTAGGCCCAGGGGGTGTGCCGTCCGGCTACGAACAGATCCAGATCACCGTCCTGATCAAAGTCTTCGGGGTACACTTTAGAGCCGCTATTCTTCAGCTGGGGTAGTGTCGATTTTGTGAACTGACTACTGCCGTCGTTCAGATAAAGTCGATCCTGGTATTCTGCCGACTGAGGGGCAAACTCGTTTCCACCGCTCACTACGTACAGATCCAGATCACCGTCTCCGTCGGCATCGAAGAAGGCCGAGCCCATATCTTCACTAGCGGCATCGCCGGTTAAAGCGGTTTGCGGGGAATGAGCGAACTCTCCATCGGACTGCTGAACAAATAACTGACCGGAATTGCCAGCCGAGCCACCGAGGTAGAAGTCATCCCGTCCGTCTCCATTAATATCTCCCGCCGATAGGCCCGGACCTAAATCCGACATGCGGTGGGGGAGCAGAACTTGCTTGTCAAAGTCGCCAAAGTCATTTTCTTTATGTTGAATGACTGCTGACTGCTGCGATACATTCGCAAATAGTGGCGGTGCTGTATCATTGTTTTTGGCGATAGCACCCTCTGGCGAAGATGCTTCGGAGTAGCGTACCGTAAGGGTTTGATCCGCTTTCACGTTTCTGAACTGCTGCTCCCAGCCATCAGGCCAGCGTACTCGTAGCAAATCAACTTTTTTCTGATCGCCCAGACCAAAATGGGCGGTAATCTCGCTGGTAGAGTACATGCCCCGTACCGAGGTGGTTTCAAAAAACTGATTACCATCCTTGGTTTCTATCCACATTTTTACTCCCAGGTTGGAAACGCCTGGGTTGTCCGCTACTGGGTGTACTCGTAAGTAGTGGTTATCTAAATTATCTTGAGCATTGTTGCGGTACACCATCGCTTCGGCGTTAACATTGCTGACGACTAAATCCAGATCGCCATCATTATCCAGATCAGCGTAAGCTGACCCACTGGAAAAAGTTTCTTGATCCAATCCCCAATCTTTACTTACTTTCTCAAAAGTTAAATCTCGATTATTACGATACGTATAATTCTGCAGGGGTACCGAAGGCGTGAAACTGAGCGCTTTGTTCACATCCGCAATATCCCAGATGGAGATTCCCTGTGGGTTAGGGTTCTTCGCCAGATAGGCGTTAATAGCCGATTCAATGTATTTGGCAAATTTCTTGGAAGCATCGCTATTTCGTATGTCGCGCAGCAGTCCGTTGGTGATGTGAAGATCTTTCCAACCATCGTTGTCTAGATCGGCAAACAGCGTTGACCAGCTCCAGTCGGTAGAAGCCACCCCGGCTAGTTGGGCTATATCGCTAAAGTAGCCTCCCTCAGTGTCGGCATGTTGCAGATCAAGTTTGGCTTCCTCGGGCAGGGCCGTATTTAAATGCAAGGTATTAAACATGTACTGATAGTGGCCTCCGTCATCTACCACCTCCCAGAAGGCATCCGGGTTCATTCCGCTCATATTGGCTTTGAGGCGGTAATTATCTTCAGCCACCATGTCGGCTACGATCACATCCAGCAGGCCATCGTTATTAATATCGCCCGCATCCACCCCCATGCTGTAGAATGAAATATGGCGGGTAACATCCTGTGTTTTCTCCGAAAAAGTACCATCGCCGTTGTTGAAGTAAATAAAATCAGGAGCTTCAAAATCGTTACTCACGTAAAGGTCAGTCCAGCCGTCGCCATTCAGGTCGCTAGCCGATACGCTGTTGGCGAAGCCCGGTTTCAACAAACCGGCAGCTTGGGTGACATCGGCAAACTGTTGCTCCTGGTTTTGTAGTAGACGCGGACTGTACTTTTCCTGCATCAACTCGGTGCCGTAAAAGGAGGAATAGTCGCCGGGGTTAGGTGGCTGGTTGAGCAGGAATAAATCCAGATCTCCGTCCTTATCATAATCCAGAAAAGTAGCGTGGCGGGTTCGTTCACTGTTATCTACTCCGTACTGAGCCGACATCTCCTCGAAACCTACCTTACCCGTCTTTCTGAAGGTATTGATGTACAGTTTATTTTTACGAATCTCCGGCTGATGGTCGTAGAGCTCTCGGGTCACGTAAATGTCCTGGTAGCCATCGTTATTCACATCACCAAATAGCACTCCCGACGACCAACCGCCGTTGTCTTCAATTCCGGCTTGTTTGGTCACATCTTCAAACTCCAGGTTTCCTTTGTTTAGATAAAGTTGGTCGCCCACTAGGTTTCCGGCAAAGTAGATATCCAGCAGCCCGTCGTTATTAACGTCACCTAGGCCTACACCGCCGCCGCCGTAGTAGTTGGAGTAAATGAGGATATTATGCTCTTTGGTATCTTCAATATCGTTACGAAAATCGATGCCCGTTTGCTTAGGGGAAAGCAAGGTGAAAAGTTTAGACCCTGATTGGGAAACACCAAGGTTGCTGACAAGCAGGCCGAGCATGAGGGGTAGCAGTAGTCTCATAATGCCTTGAAGTTGGGTTGTATTACTTCTTCTTAACCCGAAAGATACAAATTTTCCTGTTTAAATGAGACTTTTTCGGAAGGGATAACATAAGTAAAGGGTTTTCGCTGGCACGGATCATTTCTCTCCTATTTGATAGCATTTTTGCGCGCTTTTCTTCTACATAAAACCTTATTATGACAGAAGAATTACAGATAAATTACAGCGGTAATAAACTAATTGGATACATCAATTAGTTATATCTTTGGTCGTTTTTCCTGTAAATGCAAAGATATTTATCGGAAAATTATTAATATATATTGTTATTGTGCAAATATTTTTACTTATCTTTAAAGTTTGAAAGAAAACTTACATCTATGAGATTACACATTCTGACAGCCACACTCGCTATTCTTGCTCAAATCAGTATGGCTTTCGCCAGCGATCCTTTTGCTGACTCACTCAACCGTGCTCCGGAAAACTGGTACAATCTTGACCCTGAAACTAATCGGGTACAGGGAGTTAGCACTGAAAAAACGTACGAAATACTAGCTGGACGAAAGGGGCAGAAAGTAATAGTGGCGGTAATTGACTCCGGAGTGGATATTGATCACGAGGATTTACAAGGAAAAGTATGGATTAATCCCGGTGAAATTGCGGGTAACGGAGTAGATGATGACCAGAATGGTTACGTGGATGATTTGTACGGCTGGAATTTTATTGGCGGTACTGATGGTAGTCATGTAAACTACGATACCTATGAACTAACGCGGGAGTACGCCACCCTGCAAAAGAAATACGAAGGGATTGACATTGAAAAGCTACCGAAGAAGGAGCGGGAGCACTTTCGTAAAATCGAGGAGAAGTTTGAACAAAAGTCTGGTGAGGCTCAGCAAGAGTATCAGGCTTTCATGTACTTCTACAAAAATTATAAACGCTCCCAAAAACTCATTGAGGCTTATTTGGATGTAGATTCTCTTTCTCTAGCAGATGTGCAATCCTTAGAGTCGGTTGATGATGTAGTATTGATGGCGAGGGGGTTTCTGGAATATGCCTTTGAAAATGATCTAGATGAATCGATGTTGGAGCAAGGTATCGAGCACTACGAAGAATCTGTTAAATACGGCTATAACCCGGAATATGACTCCCGGACGATCGTCGGTGATAACTATACTGATGTTTCGGAACGTTACTACGGTAATAGTGATGTGAAGGGGCCTGACAGCCGCCACGGCACACACGTAGCTGGAATTATCGCCGCCAATCGTCATAATGATTTAGGTACAAAAGGTATTGCCGACCACGTAGAGATTATGGCTATCCGGGCCGTACCCAACGGTGATGAACGAGATAAAGATGTAGCTAATGCTATTTACTACGCCGTAGATAATGGTGCTCAAATTATTAACATGAGTTTTGGTAAGTCACTATCACCCAATAAAGCTATTGTAGATGAAGCCGTGCGTTATGCTGAAGAAAAAGGTGTTTTGCTAATTCACGCGGCCGGAAATAGCAGCGAAAATATTGACGAAACAGATAATTTTCCTACTAAAGCTTATCAGAATAAAGGAGCCGCCAGCAACTGGATTGAAGTAGGAGCTTCTTCTTGGAAAGGGCAGCAGGATTTTGTGGCGGAGTTTTCTAACTACGGAAAGCGTTCGGTTGATGTGTTTGCTCCGGGAGTAGATGTATACTCAACCACCCCTAACCAAGGTTACGAAAGTTTAAGTGGTACTAGTATGGCCGCTCCGGTTACCGCGGGTGTTGCCGCTTTGTTAATGTCGTACTATCCCGACTTATCAGCTACTCAGGTGAAGGATATTATCCTGACATCCGCTGTTAGGTTAGATGGTTTGAAAGTTAATGTTCCGGGCAAAATGGGCAAAGAAGTAAGCTTTAGTAACCTATCCTTAACCGGTGGGGTAGTAAATGCCTATGAGGCGGTGAAACGCGCTGAGTCTTACCAGATAGATCAGAAAAGGTAAGCTGATTTAATCTTACTGATACCCAGAAGCCTTCCAATTATGAAGGCTTTTTTAGTTTCTGATTCTTTTCCGATAGGGAGTACGTTCTGCTAATTTTTAGCTGTCCCTAGCCTGTCATCCACGTGCAGTTGTGCCATTTTTTTGCCTATTTCCTGTAATCTGATGCATACCAGAGAAAAAAGTACGTCTAAGCACCTTATCTGAAGACTGGCTAAGAATAAATGATAAGGTAGTTTTACCAAAAACCTTACTCGCAGCCTTAACCAAAGAATACAAGAGTAAATACTAAAAATGTGATTTAGGCTGGCTGTTAGGATTCTAATGGGCATTTCTCCCAGATAAAAAGTGTATTTTTTCCCAGATTTCCTCAAAGCCTTACATCTGCCTAGCACTTGTAATACCCTACCAAGTTGGAAATTACCTACTTTTACTGGAAGTTTATAAAAAGTAACGCCCACACTTGTTTGATATAGATTTATGAAAAGAAGAATTTGCACGTTCTTCCTGCTACTATTTTGCTGCTTATTGAGATTGGAGGCACAAGAAAATTCTTATTTGGTAAAGGTGCCTTCATACGCCGAGGGTCAGTCAATAGCGAGTACGGTACAACAAGATGACCAGCGACAGGCTTCACTCAGTCCTGGAATCAGGGGTGCATCTTCTGAAGAGGGTGGTGTAAGAGATGTGTTATTCTACACAATGCTGTTTAGTACTACCGTATTACTGCTCTTAACCACCACACTGACGATAGGCCGTAAGCGCATGAGGGCGATTAACGGAGAACTGAAAGCCAAAAACGCGGAGATACGTCAAAAAAACCACGCCTTGAAAGAGCTTCATACTCGATCACGGTTGCAGAACGAAGCAATGGATGAGCAGCGGAAAGCATTGGAGGAAATGAATCGGGTAAAAGATAAGATGTTTTCCATTATTGCCCACGATTTTCGAAGCCCACTCAACACGATACAAGGAGTACTTAACTTACTACATCTGGATGTGCTGACTCCGGAAGAGCTAAAAAATATGCTGCCCCACCTTTCTCAGAAGGTGGACCATAGCATTAGTCTGTTGGACAATCTATTGAATTGGGCTCGTACGCAAATGAACGGCCTGAAGATGAACGTTATCGCTTTTCCATTAGCCCCGGAGATAGATGAAACCGTAGGTATGCTGTTGCAACTCGCTAATCAGAAAAGCATCCGAATCGAGAAGGATATTGACCCCGACATTCTGGTGCACGCTGATCCTGATATGATCCAGCTAGTAGTACGTAACTTATTATCGAACGCTATTAAGTTCACTATGCCTGGGGGTATTATTCAGGTTTCCACTGAGCAGCAAAATGGCCTTATTGCTATTTCAGTGTCGGATAATGGGATTGGTATGAGTGAAGAGGTGATAGCAAAACTATTTACGCAGACTGGTTATTCAACCAAAGGAACTTCTCAGGAAAAAGGTACCGGTCTGGGGCTGGCATTATGCGGAGAATTTGTGCGTCGGAATGGCGGTAATATTTGGGTAGAAAGTGAAGAGGGGAAAGGCACGACTTTTTACTTCACCGTACCCGTGGCCGAAATGGTTCAGGAGCCTTCGTACAGTTAGCCTCCCCGGCAGCGCATTTAGTCGTTACTACTTACTTTTCTTAATCCTCTTTTCTGAAGAGGCAAAACCCGGTGTACCGGGTTTTTGTGTTTAATGTGTGTCAGACACAAACCGCTAAAAAGTTGCGGTGAAGGGTAAAGATGGTTAGTTTAGCCGAAAGACAACCTAAAAATCCGCATGCCTCAATCAACTTGTACCCGACGGGAAGCACTCATGGGCTTATTTGCCACTTCATCGGCCCTATCACTCGGTCAATATTCCAATAAGTCAAACAACTCCTCGACCGAGGCCGACTTTCAGTATTGTTTGAACGCTAGTACGCTACGTGGTCAGGAACTAGGTGTAGTTCGGGAACTGGAAATCGCCTCTGAAGCCGGATACGATGCGATGGAAGTGTGGATCAACGGCCTTCAGAAGTATCAGGAAGAAGGAAGTAGTCTTTCCGATTTACAGAAGCGAATTGATGACTTGGGAATCAGCGTAGCCAGCGCCATCGGGTTTGCTCAGTGGATTGTAGATGACGATTCGGTTCGGAAACAGGCGATAGAGCAGTTGAAACAGGAGATGGACATACTAGCGCAGCTAGGTTGCACCCGCATTGCGGCCCCTCCGGCCGGAGCTACTAAGGAACCTGGCTTAGATCTGATGAAAGCGGCCGAGCGTTACCGGGCTATTTTGGAATTAGGCGAATCAATGGATGTGATTCCTCAACTGGAGGTGTGGGGCTTTTCGGCCAACCTGCACCGACTGGGCCAAACCATGTTTGTAGCGGTAGAAAGTCAGCACCCTAGAGCTCGTATCTTACCCGATATTTACCATCTCTACAAGGGTGGCTCAGAGTTTAATGGACTTAAACTGTTAAGCGGTTCCGCCATAGAGTTATTCCACGTGAATGATTATCCGGCCCAGCCCGTTCGGTCCGAAATAGACGACAGCTATCGGGTTTACCCCGGCGACGGTGTGGCCCCGGTAACCGAAGTGCTGCAAGATCTAAGAAAGACCGGACCCGGAAAAATACTCTCGTTGGAGCTGTTCAATAGAGATTACTGGAAGCAGGATGCTCTGACTGTAGCCAAAACTGGCCTAACCAAGATGAAACAATCGGTAGCGAAGGCAATGAAAGCCTAACAAAAAAGAAGACCTGCCAAACGTGACAAGTCTTACCTTAAAAAATTCCATCCTGAGCAGTCGAAAAAGTATGATACGAAGCTACTGGGAATTTTTCAAATATCAGTTAAATCAATATTATGTTAAGATTAACAATTGGGTCACCATTCTTTAAGATTATTAATCTGGGGAGATTAGTGGGTTTATTGGCAATTCTGGCCTGGAGCTGTTCAGTACCTGAGCAAACCGAAACGGTAGCGGAACGTCTGCCCAACATTTTATGGATTACTAGCGAAGATAATAGCCCATTCATTGGAGCCTACGGCGATACTTTTGCCACCACTCCCAACATTGATCGTTTGGCCATCGAGGGAGTACGTTACACCAATGCCTTTTCTGCCGCCCCGGTCTGCGCCCCATCGCGAAATGCTCTTATCACGGGTATGTATCCTAATTCTTTAGGAACTGAGCATATGCGCAGCAACTATCCTGTACCCGATTTTGTGCGTTTTTATCCGGCTTATCTCAAAGAAGCAGGTTATTACTGCACCAACAACGTAAAAAAAGACTACAATACGGTAGACCAACCCAACGTGTGGGATGAATCAAGCCGGGAGGCTACTTACAAAAATCGGGCACCCGGTCAACCGTTTTTCGCCATCTTTAACTTTACCACCTCCCACGAGAGCTCTATTCACTCCTTCATTCCTAACGACTCGCTGATGCATGATCCGGCGACGGTTCCCATTCCGCCTTACCACCCGCGTACTCCGGAAATGGAACACGACTGGGCGCAGTACTACGACCGGGTACAGCAAATGGATGCACAGGTAGGACAAGTATTGCAAGAGCTAGAAGAATCGGGCTTAGCGGATAGCACCATCGTATTTTACTACAGTGACCACGGTGGAGTAGTGGGGCGAAGCAAACGGTTTATCTACGAATCGGGACTGCATATTCCACTGGTTATTCGCTTCCCTGAAGCTTACCAACATTTAGCCCCTAGCGCACCTGGAACCACGAATGACCGACTAGTTACTTTCGTAGATTTTGCTCCTACACTGCTCTCGCTGGTAGGGGTTACTGTTCCTGATTATATGCAGGGAAATGCCTTCTTAGGGGAACAGGCCACCGAACCACAGCCCTATGCCTATAACTTTCGGGGTCGAATGGACGAGCGTTTTGATATGGTTCGCTCAGTAAGGAATAAACAGTACCGCTACGCCCGTAACTACCTGCCGCATAAAATTTACGCTCAGTTTATTGAGTACTTGTGGAGAGCACCTTCCATGCGCTCCTGGGAGGAAGCTTATTTGGCTGGTGAGCTAAATGATGTACAATCAGCCTTTTTCCGGGAGAAACCTGCCGAGGAACTCTACGATGTGATAGCTGACCCGCACAATATTAATAATCTGGCGGATGATCCTGAACATCAGGAGATATTGGCGAAACTAAGAGAAGCCAATCAGCAGTGGCTCATCAGTATTCGGGATGTGGGATTCATGCCCGAACCGATGATGCTGGATGTAGCCAGTGACTCTTCTACTACGCTCTACGAATTTGCCCGTACTGAGGCTTACTCCCTAGAAGATATCTTGCCAGTAGCCGAAAAGGCCACCATGCGCGACCCGCAGTACGTTCCGGATCTAATCAATCAGCTTAACCACGAAAACCCGGTGATCCGTTACTGGGCGGCTACTGGCTGCCGTATTCTGGCAGAGCACGCGGGAGCGGCGAAAGACAAATTACAGACGCTGCTGGACGATAGCGAAGTAAGCGTGCAAATTGCCGCTGCAGAAGCTTTATATCACTTGGGAGAAAAACAGTCTGCGGTAAACACCCTACGTGAAGCTTTAGGTGATGATAATTTAATGGCTCGCGTGCAGGCACTCAATGTGTTGGAGACAATGCATGAAGATGCATTACCTTCGCTGGACATGGTGGAAAAAATAATTCCGGAGGATGAAGAACAGCGGGGCTATGACGTACGAGCGGCTCGGCAATTGGCCGATAAGCTTACCGAGATGAAACAGAGCAGATAAGAAATATGAGATATGAAATCTGAAAAGCAGGCGTGCATATGGCAAAGCCTAATTAGTTTACTGATTTTCAGTCTAATGCTGCCAGCAATGGCTCAAACGGTAAATGTCGACGAAGCATTAATCAATCGTAACCAGCCGGAGCGAGAAGAGTGGCTGAAGGATGCCGGATTCGGCATGTTTATTCACTTTAGCTTCGATAGTCAGTTGGGCATGGTGATTAGCCACTCTATGGTAGGAGCTTCGGAGGATTACCTGGATCGTTTTATCAATGTATTGCCCCAAACTTTCAATCCCGACGAGTATTCTGCTAAAGAAATTGCGGTACTGGCTAAACTGGCCGGTATGAAGTACATTGTACTCACCACCAAGCACCATTCCGGATTTTGCCTCTGGGATACTGAAACGACTGAGTTCAACATTATGCAAACCCCCTACGGAAAAGACCTAGTAGCCGAGTTTGTGGATGCTACCCGCGAACAGGGCCTGGCCGTAGGATTTTACTACTCACCCGAGGATTTCTGGTTTCTCCATACCCATAACCAGACGGTACGCCGCCGCTTCCCCGAACCGTTGCCGGATGAACTGATGGAAGAATACGTGGCCTACGTAGAAACCCAGTGTACCGAACTGATGTCGAACTACGGACAGGTAGATGTACTCTTCTTCGATGGCGGAGAGGGGCCGTTACAGGAAAAGGCTAAGGAAGTAAGCTGGGGCTTACAGCCCAATGTGCTAGTTACCCGGGGCGCCATTGCTACTCCCGAACAAACAGTATTAGGTGTAACTTCCGATAAGCCCTGGGAGGCCTGTGTAACGATGGGCACACAGTGGCAATACAAACCCACTAACGACGACTACAAATCAGGAGCGCGGCTGATTGAGATTTTGATTGAAAGCCGGGCCAAAGGCGGTACATTGCTGCTCAACGTAGGCCCTAAACCCAACGGCGAACTCCCCATTGAGCAGGAAGAACGCTTGCGGGAAGTAGCCGCCTGGCACTTCATCAATCAGGAAGCGGTACAGAATGTCCGCCCTTGGATTATCCCTCGGGAGCGGGACATCTGGTTTACCCGCAGTAAGGACGGAAACACGGTTTATGCTTATTTAACCAATCAGTCCGACTGGCCGCGGGGTGAGCGCCGCGAGTTTGTGATCGGATCGGTGCAGGCTACCGACCAGACCGAAGTGAATGTGCTGGGGCAATCAGGGGCGGTGGTGGAGTACCAACCCGAGGTAGACGGACAAACTTACTTTGAGCAAAAAGAAGATGGACTGCACGTTTCCTGCGTACGCGCGCACCGTATCTACAACAATCACAAGTGGCATAACCCCATCGTACTTAAACTGGAAAATGTGGTTCCGGCGCTGGAACCTCCGGCGGTACAAACTGTGTCGGCTCAGGTCTCTTCCGAAGGAGTGGTGCTAAGCGGTGAAATAATTGATACCGGAGATGCCAAACAGGTAGAAGTAGGCTTTGTCTACCGACCCTACGCCGGGTTCACCGAAGCCTTGTACACCCAGCCCTGGCAGGAAACCGAGTTTAAGACGTTGGGCGAAACTGAAGCCTTTACCGTGACGGTGCCTCAGTTGGAAGGGAGTAACGAATATGAGTATCAGGCCGTACTGCGGCATCCGAAAATTGAAGTGCAGGGCGATATTCAACGTATTACTGTCAGATAGGAACCAGCAGATAATTAATCCCAATTTACCAAAACACTATAACACCCAGACAAAATGATAAAGTTGACAAAAGACACCACCATTGGCTGGATCGGTACCGGCGTCATGGGAGCCGCTATGGTAGACCGTTTGCAGGAAGCTGACTATAACTGTGTAGTTTATAACCGTACCCGAGAAAAGGCCGAAGCCGCCCTGCGCCGGGGAGCCACTTGGGCTGATACCCCCCAGGCAGTAGCCGAACAATCAGATGTGGTATTTACTATTGTGGGATTTCCGCAGGATGTACGTGACGTTTATCTGGGTGAAGATGGGGTGTTGGCCGGAGCTAAAGAAGGAAGTATCTGGGTGGACATGACTACCACTGAGCCTAGCCTAGCGCAGGAAATTTACCAGGCCGGTAAGCAAAAGAAAGCATCTGCTATAGATGCTCCAGTTTCGGGTGGGGATGTAGGAGCCAAGAGCGGCAAGCTCTCCATTATGGTCGGCGGCGACCAAGCGGCGGTAGACACCGTGATGCCGCTGTTTGAGGTTATGGGTAAGAATATTGTCTATCAGGGCGAAGCCGGTTCGGGACAGCATACCAAAATGTGTAACCAGATCACCATTGCCGGCACCATGATCGGTGTCTGCGAATGCTTGCTCTACGCTCACCGTGCCGGACTGGACTTACCTACCATGTTGCAATCCATCAGCGGTGGAGCGGCCGCCTGCTGGACGTTGGACAACCTCGCGCCCCGCGTAGTGAACCGGAATTTTGATCCCGGCTTCTACGTAGAGCACTTTATCAAGGATATGGGCATTGCCCTATCCGAAGCCAACCGAATGGGGCTCGCACTGCCCGGACTAGCACTTGTGAAGCAGTTGTACGAAGCGGTAAAAGCCCAGGGTCACGGTAAATTAGGTACGCAGGCGCTGGTGTTAGGCCTGGAAACGTTAAATAATGTCCCTCGGTAGCATACTGCTTACCAAGATAACTTCCACTCTCAATTAGTATTAATAGCCAAACACCACTGTCAACCTCTACGTTGATCTACTAATACAAAATCTCATACTGCATTAACTCACCAGAGTATGTCACAACTCATTAACGGACTTCACCATATTACCGCTTTGGGTGGTCACCCTCAAACTAATGTCGATTTTTACAGTAAAACCTTAGGGCTACGCTTAGTTAAAAAGACCATAAACTTTGATGCTACGGATGTTTATCATCTGTACTACGGCGATGAAACTGGGCAACCGGGTACCATCATGACATTTTTCCCCTACCCCGGCATCCAGCGAGGGCGCATTGGTACGGGGCAAGTTATTATAACCTCTTTTTCTATCCCGAACGACTCGATAGATTATTGGGCTAGACGTCTGGAAGAACACAAAGTTTCGTTTCAATCGCCTAGTCGGCGGGGAGATGAAACCGTGCTGCCACTGGAAGATCCTGACGGATTGCTGTTGGAACTTGTAGCTGGCGAAAATGATCAGCGGAAAGGCTGGGGGGGTGGTGAAGTACCCGAAGAGCATGCTATACGAGGGTTTTTTGGAGTAACCATCTGCGTAGTAAATCCCAAGGCTACTCAGCACTTATTAACCAACACTATGGAATATTCAGTGGTATCCGATAAGCCGGGACGGATTAGGCTACAGGCAAGCAACGGTAGTCCCGGGAGTATCGTTGATCTGGCATGTCCGCCCAATGCCCAGCGGGGGTTGTCGGGAGGTGGTACTATTCATCATGTAGCTTTTAGCACTGATAGTGACGAAACACAGCGGCAGATTCGGGAAAAACTGGTTGATGCTGGGATGCAGGTAACGCAGGTTTTGGATCGGCAGTACTTTCATTCTATCTACTTCCGTGAGCCGGGGGGAGTGCTGTTTGAAGTGGCCACCAATCCGCCAGGCTTCATCAAAGATGAAGAAGTAGCCGACCTCGGTACCGCTTTAAAACTACCTCCCTGGGAAGAGAAAAACCGGAAATCCATTGAGCAAAATCTTATTCCAATTAGGTAGCAGGGAGCACGGGGTGTGGAGCAAGGAGTAAAGTGAAGGCGGCCACAGCATGAGTAGAATGGGAAAAATTAAAGGTAAAAGGACGGATGAATAATGACTACGCGGTCGCCGCAACTTAGCACTCAAGCAATGGAACAATCGAACTTATGATTG